>NZ_JBMDKG010000017.1:0-148411 GCF_057809595.1 Variovorax sp. FG153 | reverse complement strand
TCGTGGGCGAGTCGGGCTGCGGCAAGTCCATCACGGTCATGTCCCTCATGGGCCTCTTGCCCGCCACCGCCAAGGTCACCGGCAGCATCCGCCTGGACGGCCAGGAGCTCATCGGGCAGCCCGAGTCCGCCTTGTGCCAGATCCGCGGCAACCGCATCGGCATGATCTTCCAGGAGCCGATGACGGCCCTGAACCCGGTCCACACCATCGCGCGCCAGGTCGGCGAGCCGCTGCGGCTGCACCGAGGCCTCACCGCCAAGCAGGCCCGCGCCGAGGCGCTGAACCTGCTACAGCGCGTGGGCATTCCCGACGCGGCCTCGCGCCTGGATGCCTATCCGCACCAGTTCTCGGGCGGCCAGCGCCAGCGCATCGGCATCGCCATGGCGCTGGCCTGCGGGCCCGACCTCTTGATCGCCGACGAGCCCACCACCGCACTGGACGTGACGATCCAGAAGCAGGTGCTCGACCTGATCCAGAACCTGGTGGCCGAGATGGGCATGGCGCTGATCCTGATCTCGCACGACCTGGGCGTGATCGCCAACAGCGTGCAGCGCATGCTCGTGATGTACGGCGGCAGCGTGGTGGAGAGCGGGCCGACGCGCGCGCTCTTCGCGAACCGGGCCCATCCTTACACCAAGGGGCTGTTCGCGGCGCGGCCGGTGATCGGGGCGCCGAAGGGGCAGCGGCTGGCGACGATTCGCGGCAGCGTGCCCGAGCTCGTGGACCTGCCTCCTGGCTGTCCGTTCGCGGGGCGCTGCAGCTACACGGTCGATGCCTGCCAGTCGACGCGGCCACCCGCGGTGATGCTGCCCGATGACCATGCGGTGCGCTGCATCCGGCTTGGAGAGATTGCAGAGATCGAAGCGGAGGCCGTGGCATGACGCCAATGAAGACACCGCTGCTGCAAGTCACCGACCTGGTTCGCCACTACGCGCTGCCGCGCGAGAAGCTGCTGGGCCCGCCGCCCACCGTCAAGGCCCTCAATGGCGTGAGCTTCGAGGTGCAGGCCGGGCGCAGCGTGGGGATCGTCGGGGAGTCCGGGTCGGGCAAGTCGACCATCGCACGGCTCGTGATGGCCCTGGACAAGCCCACCTCGGGCAGCGTGAAGCTCGAAGGGCGCGAGTTGCATGCCCTCTCAAGAGACGAACTTCGCACGGCCCGGCGCGACTTCCAGATGGTCTTCCAGGACCCCTACGGCTCCCTCGACCCGCGCCAGACGGTCGCGCGCATCGTGGCCGAGCCTCTGGAGGCACTGGCCCAGGTCTCGAAGAAGGAGCAGCGCGAGCGCGCCGCCGAATCCCTGGCCGCCGTGGGCCTGCGCCCCACCGACCTCGACAAGTACCCGCACGAGTTCTCGGGCGGCCAGCGCCAGCGCATCGCGATCGCACGCGCCCTGATCACCCGCCCCAAGCTCATCGTCGCCGACGAGCCCGTGAGCGCCCTGGACGTCTCCGTGCAGGCCCAGGTGCTCAACCTCATGCAGGACCTGCAGCAGCAGTTCGGCATCAGCTACCTGCTCATCAGCCATGACCTGGCCGTCGTCAACCACCTGTGCGACGAAGTGTGCGTGGTCTTCAAGGGGCAGATCGTCGAGCGCGGCACGCCGCAGGAGCTCTTCGCCAACGCGCAGCACCCGTACACGCGCACGCTGCTCGGCGCGGTGCTGCAGGCACCGGGGCACTGAGCGCGCCCGTCATGCAACCAGGGCATAAGCATCTGGTTGCATGACGGGCCTCTCCTCGCGGATGATGCGGCGCGCCCGGAGGGCGCATGCCCCCTGTCACCGCTCAAAGGACCGCCCGCCCATGCTTCACAGACGCACCCTCCTCGCCACCGGCGCCGCCGCGCTCGCGCCCCTCGTGCTGCCGACCGGCGCCCTCGCGCAGGCGCGCCGCAAGGACACGCTGGTGCTCGGCCTCACGCTCGAACCCACGGGCCTCGATCCCACGGCCAAGGCCGGCGCCGAGATCGCCGAGGTGGTGCTCTACAACGTCTTCGAGACGCTGACCAAGATCAACTCAGACGGCAGCGTCACGCCGCTCCTGGCCGAGAGCTGGGAGGTCTCGCCCGACCTGCGCACCTACACCTTCAGGCTCAGGCGCGGCGTGAAGTTCCAGAACGGCGAGGCCTTCGACGCGAACACGGTCAAGTTCTCGTTCGACCGCGCCTCGGCCGCCAACAGCACCAACAAGGACAAGCGCTTCTTCGCCAACTTCACGACCCAGGCGCTCGACGCGAACACGGTGGTGCTGATCGCCAAGGAGATCGAGACCGACCTGCTGTTCCAGCTCGGCCAGGCCTCGGCGATCGTGGTCGAGCCCAAGTCGGCCGAGGGCAATGCCACCAGGCCCGTGGGCACCGGCCCCTACCGGCTCGAGAACTGGGCCAAGGGCTCGTCGATCGTGCTCGCGAAGTGGGACGGCTACCGCCATGCCGACGCAGTGCAGATCCGTCGCGCGAGCTTCCGCTTCGTCTCGGAGCCGGCCGCGCAGACCACCGCGCTGCTGTCGAACGACATCGACCTGTTCCCGCATGCCTCGGTCTCGCGCAGCCTCTCGCAGTTCCAGAACGACAAGCGCTTCCAGATCCTGTTCAACGCCTCGCGCGGCAAGTCCATCCTCGCGATCAACAACAAGCGCAAGCCGCTCGACGACGTGCGCGTGCGCCGCGCGATCGCGGCCGCGATCGACCGCAAGGCGGTGATCGACGCGGCCGTTGACGGCCGCGGCATCCCGATCGGCAGCCACTACGTGCCGACCGCGCCCGGCTACATCGACACCACCGGCATCAATCCCTACGACCCCGCGAAAGCCAAGCGCCTGCTGGCCGAGGCCGGCGTGAAGCTGCCGCTGCAGCTCGACCTGGTGTTGCCGCCCCCGCCCTATGCGCGCCAGGGCGGCGAGCTGATCGCCGCGCAGCTCGCGCAGGTCGGCATCGTCGCGAAGATCCAGAACGTGGAGTGGGCGCAGTGGATCAGCGGCACCTATGGCAACAAGAACTACGACCTGTCGGTGATCCTGCATGTCGAGCCCTTCGACCTCGTGAACTACACGCGACCCGAGTACTACTGGGGCTACCAGTCGGCGAAGTTCAACGAGGTGTTCGAGAAGGCGCGCAACGCGCCGCGCGAGGCCGACCGCCTGCGCCTGCTGGGCGAGGCGCAGCGCATCCTGGCCGAGGACTCGGCCAACGTGTTCCTCTACCAGCCGCAGCTCATCACCATCGCCGCGCGCGGGCTGCGCGGCCTGTGGAAGGACGCGCCGATCTTCGCCAACGACATCGCCGCGATGTCCTGGGCGTGAGTGGCCGCTGACCTTTCGCAGCGCCCCGCATCCGGGAACCTCCCGAGGAAAAAGCGCCGCGCCGCGGCATCGGCGGCGAGCGCGCTGCGCGAGAATGCTTTTGGCTGCACGGCGTGGCATCTTTCCTGCTGCGCTGCTGGTCTTTCGCGGCATCGCGCCTTGATTCGGGGCGCCCTGCCCCTGGGCGCAGCCCTTTGCCTTTCCAGACGTTTTTCCGGAGATCACCACGTATGTTGAACCGTCGCACCCTCCTCACCACCGCTGGCGCCACCGTGGCCCTGGCCACACCGCTGGCCGGCCTGGCCCAGGGACGGAAGGACGCCATCGTGATCGGCATGGCGCTCGAGCCGCCGGGCCTCGATCCGACCGCGGGCGCCGCGGCCGCGATCGCCGAGGTGGTGCAGTACAACATCCTCGAGACGCTGACCAAGATCAACGCCGACGGCAGCGTCACGCCGCTCCTGGCCGAGAGCTGGGAAGTCTCGCCCGACCTCAAGACCTACACCTTCAAGCTGCGCCGCGGCGTGAAGTTCCAGAACGGCGAGCCCTTCAACGCGGCCACGGTCAAGTTCTCGTTCGATCGCGCGGGTTCGGACAAGAGCACGAACAAGGACAAGCGCACCTTCGCCAACCTCAGCACGCAGGCGACCGACGACTACACGGTGGTCGTGATCAACAAGGAGATCGACCCCGACCTGCCCTTCGTGCTGGGCCAGGCCACCGCGGTGATCGTCGAGCCCAAGAGCGCCGACGGCAACGCCACCAAGCCGGTGGGCACCGGCCCCTACAAGCTCGACAACTGGGTCAAGGGTTCCTCGATCACGCTGAGCAAGTGGGACGGCTTCCGCAACCCCGGCAACGCGAAGATCAACAAGGCGACCTTCCGCTTCATCTCCGACACCGCGGCCCAGGCCGCGGCCATGCTCTCGGGCGACGTCGACATGTTCCCGCGCATCGGCACGCGCGTGGTGCCGCAGTTCAAGGCCAACCCGCAGTTCCAGACCATCCTGGCCGGCTCGCGTGCCAAGACCATCCTGTCGATCAACAACCGCAAGAAGCCGCTCGACGACGTGCGCGTGCGTCGCGCGATCCTCGCGGCCATCGACCGCAAGGCCGTCATCGAAGGCGCGGCCGACGGCTTCGGCGTGCCGATCGGCAGCCACTACGTGCCCGGCGCGGCCGGCTATGTCGACACCACCGGCATCAACCCTTTCGACATCGAGAAGGCCAAGAAGCTGCTGGCCGAGGCCGGCGTGAAGACCCCGCTCGAGCTCAAGCTGACCCTGCCCCCGCCGCCGTACGCGCGCCAGGGCGGCGAGGTGATCGTGGCCCAGCTCGCCAAGATCGGCATCGTGGCGAAGGTGCAGAACGTCGAGTGGGCGCAATGGCTCAGCGGCACCTACGGCAACAAGGACTACGACCTGTCGATCGTCTCGCACGTCGAGCCCTTCGACCTCGGCAACTACGCCAAGTCGGACTACTACTGGGGCTACCAGTCGAAGGCCTTCGACACGCTGTTCGACAAGATCAAGACCACCGCCAACACCGCCGAGCGCAACAAGCTGCTGGGCGACGCGCAGAAGATGCTGGCCACCGACGCGGCCAACGGCTTCCTCTACCAGCCGCAGTTCCCGACCGTGGCGAAGAAGAACGTCAAGGGCATCTGGAAGGAAAACCCGATCTTCGTGAACGACCTGTCGGCCCTGTCCTGGGGTTGACGACGAGCCTCCTCCGAGCGCGGCGGTAGCACCCGCCGCGCAACGCAGCGCCCCTCGTGCACGGGGCGCCAGCAAGGAACTCACCCCAGCTGCACAGCCAGCATCTCCCGCACCCGCGCCACGAATTCCGTCTCCCCCTTGCGCCCCGGCAGGAACTGGAAAGCCACGCGCGGCAACGCCGGCAATCCATGCGGCGCCGCGAGCCGCGCCACCCCCTCGCCGATCGCCGACTCGTTGAGACAGGCCACCCCGAGCCCCGCCGCCAATGCCGACTGCAGCCCCGCCACGCCCGAGGCCACGTGCGCGAGCACGTAGGGCACGTGCCGGCGCCGCAGCAACGCCACCGTGAACTGGTGCAGCGAGCAGGTGTCGGGCAGCACCAGCAGCCGCACCGGCTCGCCGCGCACCACCCGCATGCCGGCCGCGCCCAGCCAGGCCAGCGATTCGCGCCGCAGCACCGCCGGACTGCCCGGCGGCGGCGTCGACACGCCCGCGATGTGCATCGCCAGCGCCACGTCGAAATCGCCGCGCGCATAGGCCGCGCGCAGCTCGTCGCTCTTGAGGATGCTCACGTGCAGCCGCACGCGCGGATGGCCCTGCGCGAGCCGCGACAGCAATTGCGTCAGGTCGCCCGGGCGGAAGTAGTCGGTGACCGCGAGCCGCAGCTCGCCCGCCAGCGTCTCGCCATGCAGGTCGCGGAAGGCCTCGTCGCTGAGCGCCAGAATGCGCCGCGCATGGACCAGCAGCCGCGCGCCGGCCTCGGTCGGCGACACCCCGGCCTTGCTGCGCGTGAGCAGCGACTGGCCCGCGCGCTCCTCGAGCTTGCGCATCTGCTCGCTGACCGAGGACTGCGAGAGGAAGACCCGCGGTGCCGCGGCCGTGAGGCTGCCCGCGTCGACCACCGCCACCAGCGTTCGCAGCTGTTCCAGATCGAATCCCTGCATGGCTCACCCATCCGATATTCCGATGGTTTTCATCATATCTTCCCGCTTTTCCGATGACGAGGCGCTGCCCACAATCACCCCATCGACCACCCAAACCTTCCAAGGAGTCCGCCATGCCCCACATCGTCGTCCACCTCTCCGGCCAACCCGATGCCGACCTCACGCGCCAGACCGTCGACGCCGTCGCCGAGCTCACGCAGAGCGTGCTCGGCAAGCAGCTGCCGGTGATCGCCATCACCGTGCAGTACATCGACGCCGAGGCCTGGTTCATCGGCGGCCAGTCGCTGGCCGCGCTCGGGAAGTCGGCCTTCCACCTCGACATCAGCATCACCGACGAGACCAACACCAAGGCCGAGAAGGCGCGCTACCTGCGCGAGGTCCATGCGGCCATGGCCAGGCTGCGGCCGAACCTGCACGAGGTCTCGTACATCCACGTGATCGACGCGCGCGGCGCGGCCTACGGCTACGGCGGCAAGACCCAGGAGTACCGGCACCAGCAGGCCGGCGTCTGAAGACGGCGCGTTGAAGCCGCCGCGGGGGCATGGCACGATGCGCCATGCCTTCCGCCAGCCCCACGTCGAACACCGTCCGCCACGCCGACAGCCTCGGCAATCCCCTCACCCTCGACGACGCCGCCAGCCTGCCGCTGGTCGACGACTTCGTCATGGGCTTCATCTCGAGCGAGGCCCGCGCGGTCAACCTGCTCGCCGCCACCGAGCACGACGCGAGCCCCATCGTGCAGGCCTACGGCGCCACGCTGCACCTGTTCGCCGAATCGCGCGAGGCCGTGGCCAATGCGCGTCCCTTCCTCGCCAGGGCACGCCAGCAGGCCGCGCGCGCCACGCCGCGCGAGCAGCGCTACATCGCCGCCATCGAGGCCTGGGCCGACGGCGACATCGCGCGCGCCATTGCGCTGCATGCCGAACAGACGCGCGAGCATCCGCGCGACCTGGTGTCGCTCAAGCTCGGCCAGTACCACTGCTTCAACACCGGCGACTGCCCCGGCATGCTGCGGCTCGCGCTCGCGGTGCTGCCGCATGCGGCCGACGTGCCCTACGTGCACGGCATGACCGCCTTCGGCTACGAACAGTGCCACCTGATGCGCGAGGCCGAGGCCAGCGCGCGCCATGCGATCGCCCTGTGCCGCAAGGAGCCCTGGGCCCACCATGCGCTCGCGCACGTCATGCTCACCGAGGGCCGCCTCGCCGAGGGCCTGGCCTTCATGGAGAGCGTGAGCGACACCTGGGTCGGCCTCAACTCCTTCATGGTCACGCACAACTGGTGGCACGTGGCGCTGTTCCTCATCGACCTGGGCCGCGGCGACGAAGCGCTCGCGGTCTACGACCGCCATGCCTGGGGCGTGGTCAAGGAGTATTCGCAGGACCAGATCGGCGCCGTCTCGCTGCTCGCGCGGCTCGAGCTCGCGGGCGTCGACGTCGGCGATCGCTGGAACGACGTGGCGACGCACCTGCTGCAGCGCCAGGCCGACCACGTGCTGCCCTTTCTCGACCTGCAGTACCTCTACGGCCTGGCGCGCGCGGGCCGGCCCGAGGCCGACACGCTGCTGGCCAACATCGAGGCCTTCGCGCCGCATGCGCCGGCCTCGACGCGGGCGGCCTGGCTGCGGGTGTGCGTGCCGGCCGCGCACGGCCTGCGCGCCCATGCGCGCGGCGACCTGGCCGCGGCGATCGACGGCCTCGGCACCGCGCTGCCGCGCATGATCGAGATCGGCGGCAGCCATGCGCAGCGCGACCTGTTCGAGCAGGTCTACCTCGACGCGCTGGTGCGCAGCGGCACCGAGGCCACGCTGACCGGCGCGCAGGGCATCCTGCAGCAGCAGGTCAACGGCCAGCCCGAATCGCTGCGGCTGCGCCGGCAGACGGCCGAGGTCTACCGCCAACTGGGCCTGCCGGAGATCGCCGCGCGCTCATGAGTTCAGGACATGGGGCGTGCCGCAAAAGGAATTGGCGGCATGCGCGGGGCGACTCCACACTGGCCGGCGTTTCCACCCGTGCCCACATCGCCCCATGAAGACCTCGCTCATCGCCCTGGCCGCGCTCGCCTTCCTCGCACCCTCGCTCCACGCCCAGCCGGCCGACGCCCCGATCGAGCTCGACCTGCTGCTGCGAGGCGGCACCGTCTACACCGGCGACGATGACCGGCCCGTGGTCGGCGACGTCGGCATCGCGGGCGACCGCATCGTGTTCGCGGGCCGCGCGATGCCCGCGCAGTTCAAGGCGAAGCGCACCATCGACGCCACCGGCATGGTGGTGGCGCCGGGCTTCATCGACGCCCACACGCATGCCGACACCGACCTGCATTCGAACGATGCGCGCAAGCGCCTCAACATCCCGTTCCTGACCCAGGGCGTGACCACCGCCGTGATCGGCAACGACGGCTTCGGCGGCTGGGACATCGCGGCCCAGGCTCAAAAGCTGCGCGCCGTGCCGGTGGGCACCAACGTCGCGATGTACGTCGGCTTCGGACCGGTGCGCACCAGCCAGCTCGGCGAGGCCAACCGCCAGCCCACGCCCGAGCAGCTCGAGGCCATGGGCCGCCACGTGAGCCAGGCCATGTGCGAGGGCGCGCTGGGCCTGTCGACCGGGCTCTTCTATCCGCCGCAGAACTTCTCGAAGACCGAGGAGGTGATCGCGCTCGCGAAGGTGGCGGCGCGCCACGGCGGGCTCTACGACAGCCACATCCGCGACGAGTCCATGTACAACATCGGGCTCAAGGGCTCGATCGACGAGGTGATCCGCATCGGCCACGAGGCCAAGCTGCCGGTGCACGTGGCGCACATCAAGGCGCTGGGCGTCGACGTGCAGGGCCAGAGCGGCGACATCATCGAGCGCATCGAACGCGAGCGCGCGAAAGGCCTGGACATCACGGCCGACCACTACCCGTGGACCGCCTCGAGCACGCGCTTCTCGGCCGCGCTGATCCCGCCCTGGGCCATCGATGGCGGCCGCGCCGCGCTGCTGCAGCGCTTCGACGACGCCGCGGTGCAGGAGCGGCTGCGCGGCGGCATGCGCGAGAACCTTCGGCTGCGCGGCGGGCCCGACGCGATCCTGTTCTCGGCCGGCAGCACGAAGTACGTGGGCAAGACGCTCGCGCAGGTCGCGAAGGACACGAACGCCGACCCGGTCGACGCCGCCATCGCGGTGCTGCGCGACGGCGACCTGATGATCGCCTCGTTCAACCAGAGCGACGACGACGTGCGCGCCTTCATGAAGCAGCCCTGGGTCATGACCTCGTCGGATTCCTCGCAGGGCCATCCGCGCGCCTACGGCACCTTCGCGCGCAAGTACGAGCAGTACGTGGTGAAGGAACACGCGATCTCGCTCGCGCAGTTCGTCCGCAGCAGTTCCTCGCTCACGGCCGACACGCTGGGGCTGGTGCAACGCGGCCACCTGCGGCCCGGCTACTACGCCGACGTGGTGGTGTTCGATCCCGCGCGCTTCGCCGCGCGTGCCACCTACACGCAGCCGACGCTGCTGTCGGAGGGCGTGCGCACGGTGCTGGTGAACGGCCAGCTCGCGGTGGACCAGGGCCAGCCGACGGGCGTCGGCGCGGGCCGGCCGCTGCTGCGCACGCCGAAGGCGGGCAGTTGCGGCTGAGCCGTTTCAGTCCTTGCGCTGGAGGTGCCGCGTCTGGTCGTAGGTCGGCTGCGGCGGCAGGTCGGCCAGGTGCCGCGTGTCGGCCCACTCGACGATCTCGATCGCCTCGGGCGCCGCGGGATCGGCGATGCGGATGCGGTTGAAGCCGGCGTTGGGAATCTCGCTGCGGCGCGGGCCGCTGAGGCTCAGGCCGTGCGCGGTGCGCCACACCATGTCGAGCACGCCGCCGTGCGTGACCACGATCAGGTGCTGCCCGCGGTGCGCGCCGGCGATGGTGCCGAGCGCCGCGACGATGCGCGCATGGAACTCGCGCGGCGTCTCGCCCTCGGGCATGGCGTGGTCCTCGCGGAACTCCAGCCACTCTTCCCAGGCACGCGGATGCAGGGACTGGATCTCCTCGGAACGCATGCCTTCGGCGATGCCGAAGAACTGCTCGCGCAGCGAGGCCGTGGTGGCGATCGGCAGCGAAAGCTGCGAGGCGCCCGGTGCCGCCGTCTGCTGCGCGCGCAGCAGGTCGCTGCTGATCACGTGCCGCACCGCGGTTTCCTGCGCCAGCCGCAGCCCGATGCGGCGCGCCTGCTCGTGGCCCATGTCGTTGAGCGGCACGTCGGCGTGGCCCTGGAAACGCAGCTCGCGGTTCCAGGCGGTCTCGCCGTGGCGGATGAGGATGATGTCGGTGGTGGTGTCGGGTTTGGGCGTGGGCATCGACCGCCATTGTCCCACCACCGGCACCCGCGCAGGGTGCGCTTTCAGGCCAAGGCCAGCGGCAGTGCGCCCAGTCGCAGCGCCGGCGAGGGCGTGAGCAGCGAGAGCACCCAGGCGATCGTGAAGCCGCCGACGATCGCGCAGACCACCACCACCGCGGTGTAGGGCAGCGCGCGGTCGGCCGGGCACTTCATCAGCACCGGCAGGCCGAGGTAGATCAGGTAGATGCCGTAGAGGCCGCACAGCGCGCCCAGCACCGACAGCGAGGGCAGCAGGCTGAAGACGCCGCCGACCAGCGAGGCGGTGGAGGCATAGACCGCGAGCTTGAGCGCGGCGACCGGGCTCTGCACGCCGTCGAAGGTGGGCGCGAGCGCATCGACGATGAGGCCGACCACGAACACCACCACGAGCGACAGCACGTAGCCCACCACCATGTTGACCAGCCCCGCGAGCAGCGGCACGCGGAAGCTGACGCCGAAGGCGCCCATGCCGATCACCGACAGGCCAATGAAGCCGGCCACGGCCGGGATCAGCGCGAGGATCATCAGGTAGTTCTTGTAGAGCGAGGCGGCGTCCTCGGGCTCGGCGTCGATCACCGGCCAGGTGGCCTTGGGCTTGAGCAGGATGTCCTGCACGCGTTGAACCAGGTTCATGGCAGTCGAAAGGAAAAGGAGAAGGGGTGGCGGCGCGAGTATGTCGAGCCCCGGCGCGTCTGGCTGCTGGCCAGGAAGCCTATGTCGATGCGCCGACATCGGGTCCTCGCGCAGAATCGCGGCATGCCTGCCACCCTCGTACTTCTTCCCGGCCTCGCGTGCGATGCACGCCTGTGGGACGCCCAGCTCCCCGCCCTCCCCTCCTCGCTCTCGCCGCGCGTGAGCGACGTCCAGCTGCGCCACGCCACGATCGAGGGCATGGCCGCGGCCGTGCTGGCCGAGAACCCCGGCCCGCTGGTGCTGTGCGGCGCCTCGATGGGCGGCATGGTCGCGATGGAGGCCGCGCGCCAGGCGCCCGGGCGCATCGCGGGCCTGGCGCTGCTGGGCACCAGCGCGCGGCCCGAGACGCCCGACATGCGCGCGCTGCGCGAAGGCGCGATCGAGTACTTCGCGCGCGGCGAGCTGCGCGAGGTGATCGAGCCCAACGTGTTCTTCGCCTTCCACCCGGCCCAGGCCGCCGACCCGGTGCTGGTGCAGCGCTACCTCGACATGGTGCTGGGCGCCGGCGCCGAACAGCTCACGCGCCAGAACCGCGCCGTGATGGCCCGGCCCGATGCGCGCACGCACCTCGGGTCGCTGCGCGCGCCCGTGCTGCTGATGTGCGGCGACGACGACCGCCTCGCGCCGCCGGAATGCACGCGCGAACTGGCGGCGCTGCTGCCGCAGGCGGAAGTGGTCTGGGTGCCGCAGTGCGGCCACATGCTGACGATGGAGAAGCCGGCCCTGGTCAACGACGCGCTCAACGGCTGGCTGGCGAAACTCTTCGCCGCCTGAACGCCGGGGTCAGTGCAGCTGGCCGCCGGTCTCGGCGATGTCGCGCTCGACCTCGAGCGCGGTGCGCACCGCGATGCGCAGCGCTTCGACCAAGGTCGCGAGCGCCATGCTCGGCGCGCCCGGAAAGTTCGCCGCCTGCTCGGGCAGGTAGGGGATGTGGATGAAGCCGCCGCGCACGCCCGGCTTCGCGCGGCGTGCGAGCTCGTGCATCAGCCCATAGAAGAGGTGGTTGCACACGAAGGTGCCGGCCGTGTTCGACACCGAGGCCGGCACGCCCGCGGCGCGCAGGTCGCGCACCATGGCCTTGATCGGCAGCGTCGAGAAATAGGCCGCGGGGCCCTCTGGCACCACCGGCACGTCGACCGGCTGCCGCCCCGCGTTGTCGGCGATGCGGCCGTCGTCGATGTTGATCGCCACGCGCTCGGGCGTGACCTCGGCGCGGCCGCCGGCCTGGCCGATGCACAGCACCAGCCGCGGCTCGAGTTCGTCCATTGCCTCGGCCAGCGACTCGATGGCCGCGCCGAAGACGCAGGGCATCTGGCGCGCATGCACCAGCGCGCCGGCGTGCGTCCAGCCGTCGAGCGCGCGCACCGCTTCCCATGAAGGATTGATGGCCTCGCCGCCGAAGGGCTCGAAGCCGGTCAGCAGCACGGACGAAGGCGGCGGTTTTTTCGGCGATGGCATGGCGGCGGCGCGCGGGACGGGACCGCGAAGGGTACCGCAGGCACGCGCGCCGTGTCCTGCTAGCGCTGCGGCTTGGGCGCCAGGTCGAGCGGGCTGGCCGGCAGGTCGGTGCGCGCGGGCGCCGGTTTTTCCTCGACCTTGCAGTCCTGGTCCTTGTAGGGGCCGCCCTGCTTCACCCAGTCGGGACTGATCGGATTCTGCGAGCAGACCTGCTTGCCGCTGATCGTGCTGCGGTAGAGATGGAAGCCGCCGCTGGGCTGAGCGAGGACCGGACCGCCCGCGAACAGCAGGGCCAGGGCGAGCGGAAGAAGCTTGGATGTCATGGCGATGTTCCGTGGACGTCAGGGGGCGGGCGGCGACACGAGGCTGCGGGCCACCGCGAACACGAGATTGCGGGCCTGGGCCACGATCGAATCGCGATAGCCCTCGAAGGTGGCATCGGTGATCTTGCCGTCGCTGCCCGTGCCGAAGTAAGTCATGACCGGCGTGTGGATGTGGCCGGCCGGGATGGCGAGGCCGAAGGTGTCGCGCATCAGGGTGTTGCGGTAGGCGCTGGCGTTGGAGAGGTAGTTTCCGCCGCCGCCCTCGCTGGCGCAATTGGTTTCGAGCGGGCTGGGTGGCGTCAGCTTGCCGAATGCGTCGTTGGCGGCCAGGTATTTCTGGAGCAGGGCATTCATGTCGGCGCCCGGCGTCTGGAAGCCGGCGAAGTAGTCGGCCAAGGCCTTGTCGACCGCGGCCTTCGCTGCATCGTAGGCGGCGCTCGTATCGCTCGCGGCCTGGGTGCAGGCCATCACGCCGTAGCTGTCGCGGCGCACCACGCTCCAGCCGCCGGTCGCGCCGGTGTCGCGGTTGACGATGCCCTCGCCGGTCCTGGCATCGATCATCTGCTGGAACGGCAGGCTCGCCTGGGTGAACTGCGGCGGCGCATCGCGGCGCCAGGGCTTGGCCGCGAAGCCGAGCCAGCGCTCGGGCGGCGAGATGTCGCAATCGAGCGCGGCGGGAAAGCCGCCTCCTTCGCTGCATGGCGGATTCAGGTTGTCGTTGCCCGGGAACGCCGCGTAGTGGTAGCGGCCGTTGTAGTGCTCGAGGTGGAAGGCGCCGCCGCCCTGGCTCATGCTGATCGAGGCATCGACGCGCTTCGGGCCGGACTTGAACCAGGGTCCGAGCGTGTCCTCCTGCATGCCGTCGATGAACGGCCCGTAGTTGACCGGCAGGATGAAGGTCCGGATCACGGCCGTGCTGCCGTCGGGCAGCGCCACCGTATTGCCGTCGAGGGACAGGATCGTGGCGCCCGAGGGATTGCCGATGCGGATGTTGGGGTTGCCGTTCTGGCCGGCGCCCCCGAGCGTGAACGGGTCGAAGCCGCTGACGAGGACCCGCCTGGAACCGGCGCCCTCGGGAAAGTCGATCGAGAGCTGGCCGCGCGACGCCCGTTCGAACTCTTTCTGCAGCCCGGCGCGCTGCTCGTCCGTCAGCGCGAACTCGGGCTTCCACTGGCGCAGCGCGAGCGTCATCGTCAGCCGCGCCCAGTAGAGCATGCGGTCGTCGCTCTTCGGCAGCGTGCCCTGGACCGACCGGCCCTGCACGCGATCGAGCGCCGCCTGCCAGAGCTTTTGCCCCTCGGCATGCAGCAGCGCCACCGCCTCGTCATAGCTCGAGGCGCCCGCGAGGCCGTCGCTGCAGAGCCTCGCGGCGAACTCGGGGCCGAAGCGATCGAATCCGCTGGCCTGCAGCAGTTGCTGCGAGAAGCTCAGCGCGTCGCTGGCCGAGAGCTTGTTGGGCAGGCGTTGCTCCTCGTAGGAAGCCGCCACGGTGCTGTCCATCGCGCACTTGGCCCGCACGGCCGGTGGCGGCGCAGGCGGCGGCGGTGCCGGTGGAGCGGGCGGCTGCGCGCCCGCGGCGGCGGCCATCGCCGCCAGCACGGCGGGGTCGACGCCCCCACCCCCGCCTCCGCCGCCGCAGCCGGCGACCGCCAGCGCGCAGGCGCCAAGGGTGGCGCCGATCCGCAGGCGCCGCTTCGCTTTCGATCCCTTCATTCGATCTCTCCCTGCCTGTGTCTGACAGCAATGAAAACAAAAAGTGAACCCACTGGCACGACTTCTGCAGCGATCGGCCGGAGCCAGCGCCGCCGCCGGGGGGCGGGTTGCACCGCTTACGTGTGCGACAACTTGATGAAAACATGATCGATTGACTGCGTCGAACGAGTTTTTGTTAAACAATCCGATAACAAAAGTTCAACGATGCTCGATTCAGGGAGATGCAGAAGATGAACACCCGATTCCTCGAGACCCTGGTCATGCTCGACCGGCTCAAGAGCTTCCGAGAGACGGCGCAGATGCTCTGCGCCACCCAGGCCGCGGTGTCCAAGCGCATCGAGGCGCTGGAGGAAGAGCTCGGCGTGCAGCTGGTCGACCGTTCGCAGCGCTCGCTGCGGCTCACGCGCATCGGCGAGCAGGTGGTGGCGCAGGCCGAGCAGATCCTCGCGCTAGAGAAGCAGCTCAAGCGCTCGGTGCAGCCCGATGCGCCGCCCTCGGGGCGCGTGCGCATCGGCGTGATCGAGACGGTGGTCCACACCTGGCTCACGCCGCTGATCCACCTGCTGAGCGAGCGACTGCCCGCGGTCGAGCCCGACATCACGGTCGATACGGCGCACAACCTGCGCGAGCAGTTCCGGCAGCGCAAGTTCGACCTGCTGATCCAGAACGACGACGTCTCCGAGCTCGCGCGCAGCGGCGAGTCGGTGCTGCTGCCGCTGTGCAGCTTCCCGATGCGCTGGGTGGCGCGCCCGGCGCTGCTGCCGCACGCGCGCACCCTGCGGCTCGAAGACCTCGAGCGGGTGCCGCTCCTGACCTTCTCGCGCACCTCGGGCCCGCGCGCGCACGTGAAGGCGCTGTTCGCCGGGCGCGCCGCGGAACCGCGCGTGTGCAGCTTTCCGTCGGTGCAGTCGATCATCCAGCTGACCAAGGGCGGCTTCGGCGTGGCCGCGATCCCGCCGGTGTTCGTGCGCCAGGAACTGGCCGCGGGCGAACTCGAGGTGCGCGACGGCCCCGCGCTGCCGCCGATGGCGATCAGCCTCGCGCATGCCGAAGGCACGGCGCCCGCGGTCCAGGCGGTGGCGCGGCTCACGCGCACCGTGGTGGCCGACTACTGCGAAGAGATCGGGCCGCGCTGGGTTGGCGCGGCCGCCTGCGAGGAAGCGCTGCCCGCCTGAGCGGCGAAGGCAGCGCTCGCCTCAGTCCGCGCGCACCTCGATGCCTTCGGACAGCAGCCGCTCGCGGATGCGGCGCGCGAAGGCCAGCGCATGCGCGCCGTCGCCATGCAGGCAGACGGTCTGCGCATTGACGGGCACGATGCTGCCGTCGATCGCCTTCACGTGGCGCTCGCGCACGAAGGCCAGGGTCTGGGCGATGGCCTGCGCGTCGTCCTCGATCAGCGCGCCGGGCTGGCTGCGCGGTACCAGGCTGCCGTCGGGCATGTAGCCGCGGTCGGCGAACACTTCCTCCACCGGCACGAGGCCGGCGCGGCGCGCGGCGTCGATCATGCCGCTGCCCGCGAGGCCGAAGAACTTCAACGCGGGATCGAAGCGGCGCACGGCCTCGCACAGCGCATCGGCGAGTTCGGGCTCCTTCACCGCCTGGTTGTAGAGCTGGCCGTGCGCCTTCACGTGCGCGAGCCGGCCGCCCTCGGCCTTGACGATGGCCGCGAGCGCGCCGACCTGGTAGAGCACGTTGGAGACGATCTCGTCGGGCGGCAGGTGCATGGTGCTGCGGCCGAAGTTCTCGCGGTCGGGAAAGCTGGGATGCGCCCCGATCGAGACACCCTGCGCGACGGCCCAGCGCACGCACTGGTGCATGGTCTTCGCGTCGCCCGCATGCCAGCCGCAGGCGATGTTGGCCGAGCTCACGAGCCCGAGCAGCGCTTCGTCGCTGCCGGCGCCTTCGCCGAGGTCCGCGTTGAGGTCGATGTGCATTGGGAGGACTCCTGGAGCGATGCGGCGGATGGAAAGACCGCAGTCTATGCCGGGGTCGGCCAGCCCGTCGCCGCGAGGCCTTGCGCCACTTGCGCGACGTAGCGCTGCTGCGCGGCCCAGGCCTCAAGCGCGGTGGCGGCATCGACCGGCACCAGCCGCAGGCTGCCGTCGAGCGGCGCCTGCGCGAGCTTCCAGAGGTCGGCGCGGATCACCACGCCGATGCGCGGATAGCCGCCGGTGGTCTGGGCATCGCCCATCAGGATGATCGGCTGGCCCGAGGGCGGCACCTGGATCGTGCCGGGGATCACGCCCGAGGACAGCATGTCGGTGGCGCGCTTGCGCCGCAGCTCGGCGCCGTTGGCGCTCGCGAGCCGGCTGCCCATGCGGTTGCTCTGCGGCGTGATGCGCCAGCGCTCGCTCCAGAGCTGGTCGCGCGAGGCGACGGTGAACTGTTCGAACTCGGGGCCGGGCAGCACGCGCAGGGCGATGGCGCCATCGGCCGCGGCATCGCGTTCCCACTCGGGACCGCGCACCCCGAAGGCGCGCCGCGCGCGCTGCGCCTCGGCCAGCGCCGACTCGCCCAATGGCAGCCGGTCGCCCTTGCGCAGCGCGCGGCCTTCGTGGCCGCCGAAACCGGCCTTGAGATCGGTGCTGCGCGAGCCGAGCACCGGCGGCACGTCGATGCCGCCCGCCACCGCGAGCCAGCTGCGCAGGCCGGCCTTGCCGCCGCCCGCGTTGGCGCTCGCGTTTGCGCCAGCGAGCCGCAGCGTCTGTCCGGCCGCGACCGGCACGCTCCAGCACGGCCACAGCGGCTGGCCATCGAGCGTGGCGCCGAAGTCGTCGCCCACCAGCGCGATGCGCGTGTCGGTCTCGAAGCGCAGCACGCTGCCGCCCAGGGTCAGCTCGAGCCCGGCCGCGCCGGTGGCGTTGCCCACCAGCCGGTTGACGATGGACAGCGCCAGCGTGTCGAGCGCGCCGCCCGGGCAGATGCCGAGCTGGCGATGGCCGTGACGCCCGAGGTCCTGCACCGACGCCAGCGGGCCGGGCTTCTCGATCAGGAGCGTCATGGCTGCAGGCTTTCGACGACGAAGCGCACGCGGTCGCCGGGCCGCAGCAGGGTCGGCGATGCGGCCAGCGGATCGAAGAGCGCGACCTCGGTGCGCCCGATCAGATGCCAGCCGCCCGGCGAGCGCAGCGGATAGATCCCGGTCTGCTCGCCGCCGATGCCGACCGAACCCGCGGGCACGGCCGTGCGCGGCACGGCGCGGCGCGGCGTCGCGAGTGCAGTGGGAAGTCCGCCGAGAAAAGCGAAGCCCGGCAGGAAGCCCAGCAGGTAGACCACGTACTCGGCCGCGGCATGGCGGCGCACCACCTCGGCGGTCGACAAGCCGGTGTGGGCCGCCACGTCCGCGAGGTCGGGGCCGTGCTCGCCGCCGTAGGCGACGGGAATCTCGATGTCGCGGCCCTCGATGCCGCCGGCCTCGAGCCGCGGCCAGGCCTCGAGCACGCGCGCGCTCAGCGCCTCGAGGTCGACCGACGTCGGATCGAAGGTCAGCGTGAGGTTGTTCATGCCCGGCAGCACCTCGCCGACGCCGCTCCAGCGGCCGGCCTCGCGCGCCAGCGCCCAGATCTTCTGCTGCTGCGCGAGCGTGGCGGGACCGGGCAGGTCGCACAGCAGCGCCGCGTCGCCCAGCAGGTGCAGACGGGGCGCCGGGGCGCCGCTCATCGGCGGCGCCTACTCTCTGCCGAGGCTTCGGACCTTGGCCGCGAGCTGCTGTTCGACGTTGGGCGAGACGAACTTGTGCACCTCGCCGCCGAGCATCGCGATCTCGCGCACGAAGGTGCTGGAAATGAACTGGTACTTGTCGCTGGGCGTGAGGAACACGGTCTCGACGTCGGGCATCAGCGAGCGGTTCATGCCCGCGAGCTGGAACTCGTAGTCGAAGTCGGTGACGGCGCGCAGGCCACGCACCATGGCCTTGCCGCCGCGCGCCACGACGAAGTCGCGCAGCAGGCCCGAGAAGCTCTCGACCGAGACCTGGTCGCTGTAGGGCTTGACGGCTTCGCGCGCCATCTCGATGCGTTCCTGCAGCGTGAAGAGCGCCTTCTTGTGGTGACCGGCCGCCACGGCGACGATCACCTTCGAGAACAGTTGGGTCGCACGCCGCACCACGTCCTCGTGCCCGAGGGTGATGGGGTCGAAAGTGCCGGGATAAACCGCGATCACGTTGCTGGCCATGGTTGCTACCTCCTCATGCAGCCGATGCGGCTTGGGTCGGC
Source organism: Variovorax sp. FG153 (assembly GCF_057809595.1). NCBI lineage: Bacteria > Pseudomonadati > Pseudomonadota > Betaproteobacteria > Burkholderiales > Comamonadaceae > Variovorax > Variovorax sp. FG153. The sequence continues at coordinate 129,704 of NZ_JBMDKG010000017.1, read as the reverse complement.
GGATTATGCAGTGCCGTGTGCGGCATGCATCAAAAGGTGTGCATGCACCGCGCCGGCCTTCAAGTGTCGGAACACGACGAGGCCGAGCGCGGCCGCTTCCTCGTCGCTCCAGCGGCGCGGTGCCTCGAGATAGATGGCACCGCCCGCGCGTACCGCGCGCGCGGCGGCGCGCAGCGCGGGTTCGTAGAGCGTGGTGCTGTCGAAGGGTGGGTCGAGGAAGACCACGTCGAGGCTCGCGGCCGGCGCGCGCTCGAGCGCCGTGACGCCGTTGCCGCGCTCCACGCGCACCGCCTCGGCAGCGAGTTTGGTCTTGGCGGCCTGGATCTGCGCGACCAGTGCGGCGTCCTGCTCGCACAGCAGCACGCCGGCCGCGCCGCGCGACGCGGCCTCGAGGCCGAGCGCGCCGGTGCCCGCGAAGGCATCGAGGCACTGCCAGCCCGGCAACTCGCCGCCACCGGCGCCGGCCAGGCTCGCGAGCCAGTTGAACAGCGTCTCGCGCACGCGGTCGGGCGTGGGCCGCAGGCCGGGCTTGTCGGCGACGGCGAGGCGGGTGCGTTTCCACTGGCCGCCGATGATGCGCACCTCGTGCGCGCGCGCCGGACGCGCGGGGGAAGAAGTCGTTGGGGTGCGCGAGGGCGCGGCGGCGGGCTTGCGGGGCATGCGGCGAGCTTAACGCGCTCGCCGGGGCTCAGAAGCCCGCGATGGCGCGCCGCGCGAGCAGCGCCGCCAGCACCAGCATCGTGCCGCCGATCAGCGCGTCGAGCATCTGCCAGGCGCGCGGCCGCGCGAACACCGGTGCCAGGAGCCGCGCGCCATAGCCGAGGGCCGAGAACCACAGCGCGCTCGCGAGCGCCGAGCCGGCCACGAACCATCCCTTGAGCGAGCCCGCGTACTGCGCGCCGGTGCTGCCCACGAGCAGCACGGTGTCGAGGTAGACGTGCGGATTCAGCAGCGTGAAGCCCGCGGCCTGGGCCAGCACCGCGGTGCGCGACAGCGAACCGCCCTGCGTGACCGTGCGCAGCGCACCGGCCGCGCGCGAGCGCCACAGCGCGCGCAGCCCGTAGCCGGCGAGGAACAGCGCGCCGAAGCCGGCGAGCGCGGTGGCCAGCATCGGCCGGCCCTGCAGCGCCTGCGCCATGCCGGCCACGCCGGCCGAGATCAGCACCGCGTCGCTCACGGCGCAGAACAGCACGACCGCGCTCACGTGCTCGCGGCGCAAGCCCTGGCGCAGCACGTAGGCGTTCTGCGCGCCGATGGCGACGATGAGCACCAGGCTCATGAAGAGCCCGTTGAGGAAGGCGGTGGTGACGAGTTCGGCAGACATGGTGCGAGCTTGCCGCCGTCCCGGAATTAACTCAAACTAAACTTCCTTAATCCAATTCAGTTTTGCTTCATTTCCATGCTCGACTACGCCGCCCTCAACGCCCTGGCCACCGTGGTGCGCGAAGGCAGCTTCGAGCGCGCGGCCCGCGCGCTCAACGTCACGCCCTCGGCGGTGTCGCAGCGCGTGAAGCTGCTCGAGGAACGCATCGGCGGCGCGCTGCTGGTGCGCGGCCAGCCCTGCGTGGCGACCGAGGCCGGGCTGCAGCTGTGCCGGCATGTCGAGCGCGTGGGCATGCTCGAGCACGAGCTACGCGATGCGCTGCCGTTGCTGGGCGCCGGCGAGGCCGGCGAACGGGTCACGGTGCGGGTGGCGGTCAATGCCGACAGCCTCGCGACCTGGTTCGTCGCCGCGGCGGCCGCCTTCTCGCAGCAGCACGGCGCGCTGCTCGACCTCACGGTCGACGACCAGGACCACACGGCCGAGCGCCTGCGCAGCGGCGCGGTGCTGGCGGCGGTCACCGCGCTCGCGCAGCCGGTGGCCGGCTGCAACAGCGAGGCGCTGGGCACCATGCACTACGTGGCGGCCGCCAGCCCGGCCTTCGTGCAGTCGCATTTCGCCACGGGCGTGGGCGCGCGCACGCTGGCGCGGGCGCCGAGCCTGGTGTTCGACCGCAAGGACGCGCTGCAGGCGCGCTGGGTGCGGCGCATCTGCCATCGCGAGGTCGAGACGCCGCGCCACTGGCTGCCCTCGCCGCAGGCCTTCGTCGAGGCGGCGCGCGCGGGCATGGGCTGGGGCATGCATCCGCTGAGCATGGTGGCGCAGGCCTTGCGCGACGGCTCGCTGGTGGAGCTGGCGCCGGGCTCGCGGCTGCCGGTGCCGCTGTACTGGCAGCAGGCGCGCGCGGCGCCGCGGCTGCTCGCACGGCTCGGCGATTGCGTGCGCGCCGCCTCGCGCACGGGGCCGCACGCGCTGGCCTGAGGAGGCCTACTTGCCCTGCGGCCTGGCCTGCGGGTCGCTGCCCACCACTACCGTCACCATGCGGTCGGGCTGCAGCTTGCGTGCGAACGCGGCCTTGATGTCGGCGGCGGTCACGGCATTCATGCGCGCGGTCCAGGTGTCGAGGTAATCGAGCGGCAGGTCGTTCCAGGCGATGTTGGCGACGTTGCCGATCAGCTTGCGGTTGCTGTCGAGCAGGAGCGGAAAGCCGCCGATCAGGTTGTCCTTCGCGGCCTTGAGCTCGTTCTGCGTGGGCCCTTCGGCGACGAACTTCGCGAGCACCTCGCGCGCCACCTTCACCGCCTCGGCCGCCTGGTCGGGCCGGGTCTGGAAGCCGACGCGGAACGCGCCCGCGTCGAGCCCCGGCGCGAAGCCGCTGTAGACGCTGTAGGTCAGGCCGCGCTTCTCGCGCACCTCGTCGGTCAGGCGCGAGACGAAGCCGCCGCCGCCGAGGATGTAGTTGCCGAGGTTGAGCGCGAAGTGGTCGGGGTCCTTGCGCGGATAGCCGGGCTGGCCGATGTAGACATGGGTCTGCGCCGACTCGAAGGGGATGCGCAGCTCCTTCGACGCGGCCAGCGCCGGCACCGGTGCGATCGCGGGCAGCGGCGTGCAGGCCTCGGGGCCGGGCAGCCGCGACAGCATCGCATTGGCGATGCCTTCGGCCTGCGCGCGCGTCACCGCGCCCACGATGCTGAGCTTGGCGCGGCACGGCACGATCAGTTGCTGGTAGCGCTGGCGCATGGCCGCGGTGTCGATGCGCGCGAGCGTGGCCTCGGTGGTCTGCTGGCCATAGGGATGGCCGCCGTAGACCGCGGTCGCGAAAGCGCGCGCCGCAACCGTCGCGGGCTTGGTGTTGCCCTCGCGGATCGAGGCGGAAAGGCGCTCGCGTTCGCGCTGCCAGATGTCGTCGGGGAAGGTGGGTTCGCCGATCACGCGCGCGGCCAGCGCCACCGCCTTGTCGAGCAGCTGGGGGTCGGCGAGGCTGCGCAAGGTGTAGCTGGTGCGGTCGTTGCTGGCGCTGACGTCGAACTCGGCGCCCAGATCGGCCCAGGCCTCGCCCAGCGCGTTCTGGTCGAGCGCGGGCTCGCCGTTGCGGCCGGCGCGCACGCCCTTCTCGACCATGGTCGAGCTCACGCTCGCGAGGCCGGCCTGGTCGGCGGGATCGCGCCGGCTGCCGGCATCGAAGTCGACCTCGACGTCGACGATCGGCAGCGCCTGCGAGGACACCAGGTAGATCTTGGCGCCGTTGGCCAGCGTCCAGTGTTCGATCGGCAGCGCGGCCTGCGCGGCCAGGCCGGCGAAGCCGAGCATGGCCAGCACGCCGGTGCGCAGCAGGCGGCCGGCGGCGGCCGGCTTGGAAAGGAAGAGGGACATGGGGATCGAGCCTTCGAGCGATGCGGCGGCGTTCAACGCAGTTCTCCCGCGGGAGCGGCGAAGCCGCGGGCACGGGGCCGCGCATCGGGCGGCAGCGGGACCAGGGTGGCCACGGTGAGCTGGTCGTCGCCGAAGTACCTGGCGGCCACCGCCTGCACCTGCGCGGCGGTCACGGCCTGCAGCTTCGCGATCATGCGCGGGTCGGCATCGAGCGGCAGGCCCTGCACCCAGTTGCTGCCGAGTTCGCGCGCCTGCGCCATCACCGAATCGCGCTTGTAGGTCTCGCTCGCCACCCACTGCGTCTTGACGCGCGCGAGCTCGGCCTCGCCCACGCCTTCCCTGGCGATGCGCGCGACCTGCGCGCGCAGCGCGGCCTCGACCTGGGCGGCGGTCTTGCCGGCCGCGGGCACGCCCGCCAGGCCGAACAGCTGAGGGCCGCGCCCGATCAGCCCCGAATAGGCACCGGCCGAATCGGCCACGCGCTCGGGTCCCTGCGTGAGCGCGCGGTCGAGCCGCGCGCCGGTGTAGCCGTCGAGCACGGCCGACAGCACCTCGAGCGCCCAGGCGTCGCTCTCGGCATCGATGCTCTCGAGCTGCGGGATGCGGAAGGCCAGCGAGACGTAGGCCTGCTCGGCCGGCGCCTTGAACTCGATGCGGCGGATGCCGCGCTGCGGCGGCTCGATGCGCGGCTTGCGCACCGGCACCGCGCGCGCGGGGATGCCGCCGTAGTACTTCTCGGCCAGCGCGCGCACCTTGTCGACGTCGACATCGCCGGCGATCACGATCGCGGCATTGGCGGGCACGTACCAGCGGCGGTGGAACTCGCGCACGTCCTCGGGCGTCATCGCGTCGAGGTCGCTCATCCAGCCCACCACCGGCCGGTGGTAGGGCGAGGCGGTGAAGACGGCCGCGCTCTGCTGCTCGCCGAGCAGGGCGCGCGGCTGGTCCTCGGTGCGCATGCGGCGCTCTTCCTTGACCACCTCGATCTCGCGCTTGAACTCGTCGTCGGGCCACTGGTTGTTGGCGAAGCGGTCGGATTCGAGCTTCATCACCTGCTCGAGGCTGCCGACCGGGATCTGCTGGTAGTAGCCGGTGTAGTCGCGCGTGGTGAAGGCGTTCTCCTGCCCGCCCAGCGCCGCCACGCGGCGCGAGAACTCGCCGGGCTTGATCGACTTCGTGCCCTTGAACATCATGTGCTCGAGCGCATGGGCCACGCCCGAGGTGCCGTCGACCTCGTCGATCGAGCCCACGCGCACCCAGACCATCTGCACCGCGGTCGGCGAGCGCCGGTCGGGCTGCACGATCAGGGTCATGCCGTTGGAGAGGGTGAACTGCTGGGGACCTGGAGCCGAAGCGGTGGCGGCGGTGGCCGGGGGCGATGGCTGTTGCGCCTGCGCGGGCAGGCCCCAGGGCGCCACGAACGCCAGGGCCAGCACCGCACCAGACGCAGCGCGGCGTGGCGAGGGGTGTTTCATAGAATGGCTCCGATTCTAAAAAGCGCCCGATGTTCAGTTTCTTCAAGAAAAAACCACCCGCGGAAACGCCCGAAGCACCGGCCCCGCAGGCGCCAGCGACTCCGCCGGCCGAACCTGCCCCCGCCGCGGAGAGCGCGCCCTCGCGCTCGGTGTTCTCGCCCTCGAGCTGGTTCGGCGCGAAACCGGCGGCGAAGGAAACACCGCCTCCCGCACCGGTGGAACCGCCCGCCGCACCGCCGGCGCCGGTGGCCGCGCCCCCGGTGCAACCCGTGGCGCCGGCCCCCTCCCCGGCCCCCGTCGCGGCGCCGCCCGCCGTCGACCTCCCGATCCTCGCGCCGGCCCCCGCGCCCGTGCCCGCACCGGTGCTCGAGATCGCCCCCCCGCCCGCGCCCGAACGCCGAGGCTGGCTCGACAAGCTCAAGACCGGCCTGCGCAAGACCGGCACCGGCATCCAGGCGGTGTTCGTCAATGCCCAGATCGACGACGCGCTCTACGAAGAACTCGAGTCGGCGCTGCTGATGGCCGATGCCGGCGTGAAGGCGACCGAATACCTGCTCGACGACCTGCGCCGCCGCGTGAAGAGCCAGATGGCCACCGACGCGTCGCAGGTCAAGCGGCTGCTGGCCGAAGCCATCGCCGACCTGCTGCGCCCGCTCGAGAAGCCGCTGGAGATCGGCCGCCACACGCCCACCGTGATCATGGTCGCGGGCGTGAACGGCGCGGGCAAGACCACCTCCATCGGCAAGCTCACCAAGCACCTGGCCAACGAAGGCGCCTCGGTGCTGCTGGCCGCGGCCGACACCTTCCGTGCCGCGGCGCGCGAGCAGTTGCTGGTCTGGGCCGACCGCAACACGGTGGAGATCGTGAGCCAGGAAGGTGGCGACCCTTCCGCCGTGAGCTTCGACGCGGTCAACGCCGGCAAGGCGCGCGGCAAGGACGTGGTGCTGGTCGACACCGCCGGGCGGCTGCCGACGCAGCTGCACCTGATGGACGAGCTCAAGAAGATCAAGCGCGTGGTCACCAAGGCCGACGCCACCGCGCCGCACGAGGTGCTGCTGGTGATCGACGGCAACACCGGCCAGAACGCGCTGGCGCAGGTCAAGGCCTTCGACGAGACGCTGGGCCTGACCGGGCTGGTCGTGACCAAGCTCGACGGCACGGCCAAGGGCGGCGTGCTGTGCGCGATCGCGCGCGAGCGGCCGATCCCGGTCTACTTCATCGGCGTGGGCGAGAAGCTCGAGGACCTCGAGACCTTCGACGCGCGCGAGTTCGCGCAGGCGCTGCTGGGCAACTGAAGGCCCGCCGCTTCAGCCGGCGCGCACCGCCTCGCTCATCGCCTCGAGCAACCGGTCGGCCACCACCGGCTTGAACAGCACCGGCACGCGCGACTCGCGCACGCGCTGCAGCCGGTCGGGCGAGGTCTCGCCGGTGATCAGCAGCAGCGGCGTGGCACGCCCGCCGTTGCGGCTCAGGCGCAAGCCCACGTCGAGGCCGTCGACGCCATCGGCCAGCCGGTAGTCGCACAGCAGCAGCTCGAAGGGACGGCCCTCGCCGCGCGCCTGTGCCAGCGCCCGCGCGGCCGCGGCCTCGTCGTCCACGGCCCGCGCCTCGACCGCGTGCGAGCGCAGCAGGCCGGTCATGGCCTCGCGGATCTCCTGCTCGTCGTCGAGCAGCAGCACGCGCGCGGGCAGCCGCGCCGCGCCGCGGTGGCGCTGCTCCCCGGCATCGGTCGCCGCGGCTTGCGGCGAGAAGGGCCCGGCCAATGCGCCGGCCTGCGCGTTCGCGGCCTGCACCACCAGCCGGAAGTGCGTGCCGCGGCCCAGGCGCGAATGCATCTGCACCGGATGGCCGAGCAGGCGCGAGAGACGCTGCACGATCGACAGCCCGATGCCCAGCCCGCGCGAGCGGTCGCGGCCCGGGTTGTCGACCTGGTAGAACTCCTCGAAGATCCGGCCCGACTGCTCCGGCGCGATGCCGATGCCGGTGTCGCGCACCTCGATCCACACCGTCTCGCCGCGGTCGCGCGCGATCACCGTCACGCCGCCGCTGGCGGTGTACTTGAGCGCGTTGTCCATCAGGTTCGACAGCATGCGGTGCAGCAACTGCGGATCGCTGCGCACCCACAGGCCGCTGGCGCGCACGCGCAGCTGCAGCGACTTCTGCTCGGCGCGCGCCGAGAAAGTGTGGTTGAGCGGCAGGAACAGCGCGTCGAGCTGCACCGCCTGCACCTCGGGCACGACCACGCCGGCATCGAGCCGCGACACGTCGAGCATGGTGTCGAGCGAGGCGCCGAGCGCATTCACCGCGCGCATCAGCCGCTCGGCGTTGCGGCCCTCGGGACGGTTGCGCAGTTCGTTCTCGAGCGCCGCGCCGAACAGCGCGATCGCATGCAGCGGCTGGCGCAGGTCGTGGCTGGCGGTGCCGAGGAAGCGGGTCTTCTCGAGGCTGGCCCGCTCGGTGGCCGCGATCTGCTCGCCCAGGCGCGCGGCCAGTGCCTCGTTCTCGAAGCGCAGCATCAGCGAATCGGTCAGGAGCCGGTGCTGGCGAATGCCCGCGTGCAGGGTCAGCATCAGGTAGGCCGCGCCGGCCGCGGCCAGGAACAGGTGCAGACCGTCGCCCTGCCAGGCCAGCGCGGTGATCATGCCCAGCGACATCGGCAGCGTGTAGCCGAACAGCGCCGGCTTGAGCGGCCACAGCGACTGCGAGGCGCGCGCACAGCTGCCGACGATGACCGCCATCAGCAGCGAGGTCATCGGCAGGTTGCCGGCCGGCACGACCAGCCAGGGCACGACGGCCGTGACCATGCTGACCAGCGTGACCAGGCGCGAGATCTTGCGCGCCCAGTACGGGCTCTCGACGGCCGGCCGCGCCGGGTACCAGCGCGGCGTGAAGAACACGTAGACGTCGGCCAGCACCATGCCGGCCATCCAGAACAGCAGCCGCGGGTCGTGCAGCTGCGCATAGAGGATGGCGCCGAACACCGCCACGAAGCACAGGTGGGTCAGCGTCGAGGCGCTGTAGGTGTCGTAGACCGAGGCGACGTGTTCGCGCAGCACGCGCTGGCCGAGAACGACGTCGGCGGCCGGGTCGTTCAGCACCGCGCGCCGTTCAATGCAGGGTGCTGATCAACTGGGCCCGCGAGCGCATGCCGAACAGCAGCAGGATGGTCGACACGTGGTTCTTCACCGTGCCTTCGCTCAGGTTGGCGAGCTGGGCGATCTCCTTGTTGGCCTTGCCCTCGAGCACCCACTGCAGCACCTGCATCTGGCGCGGCGTGAGTTCCTGCCAGGCGCTGGCATGGGCGAACTCGGCATAGCCCGTGAGCGCCTTCGGCACGGCCGGCGGCGGCGACTGGGCGGCATCGGGGTCGAGCAGGCCGCAGGCGCGGATGAAGCTCACCACTTCCTTCAGGTCGGCCGACTTGGGCAGGAAGGCGCTCGCGCCCAGCGCCAGCACGCCCTGCGCCAGGGTGCTGTTGCCGGTGCCGGAGAGCACCACGATGCGGGCCTCGGGATAGCGCAGGCGGAACTCGGCCAGGCCGCTCAGGCCATGGGTGTCGGGCAGCGCGAGGTCGAGCAGCACCAGGCCGATGGCGTCCTGGTGCGCCTCGTAGAGCTTGAGCGCGTCGGCGACGTTGCCGGCCTCGTAGACCTCGATCGCGGCGCCCGAGGAGGTCGCCTGGGCCTGGACCAGCGCGCAGACGCCGAGCCGCAGCAGGTCGTGGTCGTCGACCACCAGGATCGCGGTACGGCCGCGCGGCGCGATGCCGGCCTGCGCCGCCGAGGACGGGGGAGTGGAGGAGGAAGAGGGATCGAGCGGAGCCACGCGCCGCATCTTAGCGATGCCCCCAGGGGGCGACAGTGCCGGAAGTCATGCTAGTCCCAGCGGCGGCCGCTCGATGTAATGCTATTGTTTGTATAGCACTTGCCAGCGAGGCCAGCGCGGGGCACCATCGGCGGATTCCATCGCGGGCCGCGACGAACGGCCCGCACGAGCCACGGAGACACGCCATGCCGCACACCGCCACCGCCCACGCGCCCGAGGCCGCCAGCGACCGCAAGGTCGATCGCCTGCTCGCCCACTACGAACAGAGCCACCGGCACCCGACCAACGAACTGATCCACTTCGTGGCGATCCCCGCGATCATGGTCAGCCTGGTCGGGCTGATCTTCGCGATCCATCCCTGGGCTGCCTATGCCTTCCTGCTGGCCAGCCTCGTCTACTACCTGACGCTGCGCTCGCCGGTCTTCCTGCTCGCGATGGGCCTCCAGACCGCCATCCTGCTGGCGCTGGTCCATGCCATGGGCAGCCTTGTGTTGCCGATTTCCGCCGCCATCTTCGTGGTGGCGTGGATCTTCCAGTTCATCGGCCACAAGATCGAGGGACGGAAACCTTCGTTCTTCGAAGACATCCAATACCTCTGGGTCGGGCCGCTGTTCGTGGTGTCCAAGCTGCTGCTGAAGCTGGGCATCCGCTGGTAAGTACCCGCTTACGGGGCTTTGCCGGCCGCAAGTCGGACAAGACCGCGGTCCTTCGGGGCCGCTGGCCGACAGTCCCTGCCTATCGGCCCGATAGAGACTTTAGGGGAACCCTTGCCTTAGCACTCCCTCTAACCGAGTGCTAATATGGCCAATACGAAGGAGTTTCCCCTGATGACATCCCTGTCTGGAGCCTCTGCCAACCAGCTCGCCGTCGCCAACCCCTGGTCGATGGTGCCCCCGCTGGGTAACCTGGATGCTTATATTTCGGCCGCCAACCGACTGCCGCTGCTCACCCTCGAGGAAGAGCAGGGCTTCGCCCGCCGTTTGCGCGACCACAACGACCTCGAAGCGGCCGGTGCGCTGATCCTCTCGCACCTGCGCCTCGTGGTGTCCATCTCCCGCCAGTACCTGGGCTACGGGCTGCCGCACGGCGACCTGATCCAGGAGGGCAACGTCGGCCTGATGAAGGCCGTGAAGCGTTTCGACCCCGACCAGGGCGTGCGGCTGGTGAGCTACGCCATGCACTGGATCAAGGCCGAGATCCACGAGTACATCCTGAAGAACTGGCGCATGGTCAAGGTCGCGACGACCAAGGCCCAGCGCAAGCTGTTCTTCAACCTGCGCTCGATGAAGCAGGGCTTCAAGGCCGACTCGGCCGCGGCCGACACCGGCACGCACCGCGAAACGCTGAGCGCCGACGAGGTGACGCAGATGGCCGCGCGCCTGAACGTGAAGCCCGAGGAAGTGCTCGAGATGGAAACCCGGCTGTCGGGCGGCGACGTGCTGCTCGACCCGAGCCCGAACGACGACGGCGAGGAAGCCTTCGGCCCGATCGCCTACCTGGCCGACGCGACGCAGGAACCGACCGCGCTGCTCGAATCGCAGCAGCGCGACCGCCTGTCGAGCGACGGCATCGCGACCGCGCTCGAGGCCCTCGACGCACGCAGCCGCCGCATCGTGGAAGAGCGCTGGCTCAAGGTCAACGACGACGGCTCGGGCGGCATGACGCTGCACGACCTGGCCGCGGTCTATGGCGTGAGCGCCGAGCGCATTCGCCAGATCGAAGTGGCCGCGATGAAGAAGATGAAGAAGGCGCTGGCCGACTACGCCTGATCGGCTTTTTCCGCCCCTTCGAACGAGCCCGGCCCCGCGCCGGGCTTTTTCTTGGGGCGTTCAGCCCGAGGTCTTGGCGAGGGTGCGCAGCGCGCGCTTGGCGATGTAGCGCGTCTCGGCCACGTTCGATTCCTTCACCCAGCGCGCGCACACGCCGTCGACCCACTCCGCCTGCGTCTTGCTCGCGTCGTTGAGCCAGTTGGCGACCGAGTTCTGCACGTAGCGGCTGCCGTCGGCGCGCAGCGGCTCCAGCAGCGGCAGCGCGCGCCAGGGCTCGGCCTTCAGCGCCTCGATCTGCGCGCACCACACGCCGCGCGGGCGCGTGAGTTCGCTCGCGAAGCGGCGGATGTTGGGATCGTCGTCGCGCACCCACGGCTGCAGCAGCGCGAGCGCCTCGTCGAGCGAGCCGACGACCGCGTCGCGCACCGCCATCCAGGCGATCTCGCGCACGCCGAAGTGCGGATCGGCCGCGAAGCGCCGCACCGCCTCGAGCTGGCCGGCCAGCGGCAATTGCGACAGCGTGACCCACTGCGCCGCCCAGCAGCGCGCGACGTCGCTGGCATGCGTGGCGAGCCGGTGCGCAACGGCGTCGCGTTCGTCGTGCAGCGCGGCGAGGTCGTACAGCGCCCGCGCGATGTGGCCGTGCCGCTGCATCGGCTTGAAGGCACTCAGCATCGCCAGCGTGTCGACCAGCCGCTCGCTCGCCGCGTCGAGGCCGATGTGGCCCGCCACGCTGCGCGCCAGCTGCGGCAGTTCGAGCGCGAGGAATTCGTTGAGGTTGACGGTCTCGATCAGCCCGTCGTTGAGGGCGCGCAACACCTCGGGCGGAATCAGCGCGATGCGGAACGCGCCCTTGCGCGCCTTCAGGTGCGCGACCGCCGCGATGGCCGCGGCGAGGCTCTCGGCCTCCGTGCCGCTCGCCATGGCCTCAGGCCGCCAGCAGGGTCTTGATGTCGGCCACCATGGGCGGCACGCCGGCGCCGTAGCGCGCGTACAGCCGCAACCGGCCCTGCGGGTCGTAGACGAAGCTCGCGGCCGAGTGGTCCATCGAATAGCTGGTGGGCGTCTTGCCGTCCACCTTCTTGTAATAGACCTTGAAGTCCTTGGCGGTGGCGACGAGTTCGTCGGCGGTCGGGATCAGCGCGACGAAGCTGGGGTCGAAGGCGCCCATGTAGGCCTTCATCACCTCGGGCGTGTCGCGCGCCGGATCGACCGTGACGAACACCACCTGCAGCTTGTCGCCGTCGGCACCGAGCTGCTGCTTGACCTGCGCCATCTCGGTCATGGTGGTCGGGCAGACGTCGGGGCACTGCGCGTAGCCGAAGAACAGCACGACCACCTTGCCCTTGAAGTCGGCCATGGTGCGCTGCTTGCCGTCGGCGTCCTTCAGCGAGAAGTCGCGCGCGTAGTCGGCGCCCGTGATGTCGACCGCATTGAAGCTCTGCTTGGGTTCGCTGCAGCCCGCGAGGCCCAGCCCCACGGTGGCGGACACGGCCGTCCAGCCCGCGCCGGCGGCGATCAACTTCAGGGCATTGCGCTTGTTCATGGGGTCAGCGGAGGTAGTGGTCGACGAGCAGCGCCGCGAACAGCACGCTCAGGTGGATCAGCGAGAACCGGAAGGTCTTGCGCGCCAGGGCGTCGGAGTAGTTGCGCCACAGCGCGAAGGCGTAGCCGGTGAAGCCCACGCTCACGGCCACGGCCACCACGAGGTAGAGCCAGCCGCTCATGCCGTAGGCGAAGGGCATCAGGCAGGCCGCGAACAGGATGAAGGTGTAGAGCAGCACCTGCAGCCGCGTGAACTCGTTGCCGTGCGTGACCGGCAGCATCGGCAGGCCGGCCTTGCGATAGTCCTCGACGCGGTAGAGCGCCAGCGCCCAGAAGTGCGGCGGCGTCCACAGGAAGATGATGAGGAACAGGATCAGCGCCTCGGGCCCGACCTCGCCCGTCATCGCGGCCCAGCCCAGCACCGGCGGCATCGCGCCCGAGGCGCCGCCGATCACGATGTTCTGCGGCGTCAGCGGCTTGAGGATCACGGTGTAGATCACCGCATAGCCGACGAAGGTGGCGAAGGTCAGCCACATGGTGAGAGGGTTGACGGTGAACCACAGCAGCACCGAGCCGGCCGTGCACAGCGCCGCCGAGAACAGCAGCGCCTGGCGGTCGCTGAGCTCGCCGCGCGCGGTCGGGCGCCAGGCGGTGCGCTTCATCTTGGCGTCGATGCCCTTCTCGACCAGGCAGTTGAACGCGGCCGCCGCGCCCGCCACCAGCCAGATGCCGATGCAGGCCAGCACGGCGCGCTGCACGTCGAGCCACGAAGGCGCGCCGGGCACGGCGAGCACCATGCCGATCAGCGCGCAGAAGACGATCAGCTGCACCACGCGCGGCTTGGTGAGCGCATAGAACTGCCGCAGCACGCTCGCGCCATGCGCCTGCTGCAGGGGAATCGGGGTGCTCATCGGGGGACCTCCGCGCCGCGCAGGGGGGCGCCAGGTGGAACGGCGGGCTTCGCGCGCGACAGGCGGGCGCCGGCCGCCTGCTCGCGCCGGCTCTCGCACAGCGCCCAGACCAGCACCACCGCGAGCGCCGCGGCGCCGCCCGTGTGCAGCAGGGCGGCCGCGAGCGGCCAGCCGAGCAGCACGTTGCCCAGGCCGGTCGCGAGCTGCAGCAGCGCGAGGCCGGCGAGCCAGCCGGCCTGCGGGCGCAGGCTGTCGATGCGGCGCATGCGCCAGGCCAGCAGGCCGAGCGCGACGAACACGAGGTAGGCCATGAGCCGGTGCGCGTAGTGGATCGCGGTGAGCGCCGCGAAATCGAGCGGCACGCCCTCGCCGGTCACGCCGAGGTGGCGCCAGATCTCGAAGCCCTGCGCGAAATTCATCGGCGGCCACCAGCTGTCCTGGCAGGTCGGGAACTGGGTGCAGGCCAGCACCGCGTAGTTGGTGCTGACCCAGCCGCCGAGCACGATCTGCAGCACCAGCAGCACCGAGGTCGCGATCAGGCCGTTGCGCAACGCCGGCGACACCGGCGTGGGCAGGCGCTGCGCGGCCACCTGGCGGTAGCGCACGGCCTGGATGCACAGCAGCGCGAGCAGCACCACGGCGCCCAGCAGGTGCAGCGTGACGATGGCGGGGAAGAGCTTCCAGGTGACGGTGAGCGCGCCGAAGGCCCCCTGCAGGCAGACCCAGACCAGCGTGGCCGCGGGCCACCAGGCGCTGAGCGCGGCATGGTCGCCCTCGCGCCGCGCCGACGACGGTGCCGCCCTCGCCTGCTGGCGCTGCCGCGCGCGCACCACCCAGGTCGCGACCGCGAGCACGGTGATCAGCGCGCCAACGCCGGTGGCAAGGTAGCGATGGACCATCTCGACCCAGGCCTTGCTGTGCGTGACCGGGCCGGTGGGCTGCGCGGCCTGCGCCATCGCGATCTCGTGGCGCGCGCCGACCGGGCTCGCATTGCCGTAGCAGCCGGGCCAGTCGGGGCAGCCCAGGCCCGAATCGGACAGGCGCGTGAAGGCGCCGAACAGCGTGAGGTCGAAGGTCAGGAACAGCGTGAGCACGGTCAGCGCATGCAGCCGCCGCGCCGGACCCGCGCCCGCGTTGCGCCGCCACACCCAGACCAGCGGCCCGAGCGCGATCAGCGCGCCGGCCGCCAGCAGCCAGGCGATCGGCGTGAGGTCGTAGAGCGAGCTGGTGTCCATCTTGATTGAAATCGTCGTGCGTCTTCGTCGTCGCGAGCTCAGCGGCCCGGCTCGTCCCACGAGGCGGAGGCGCGCAGCAGGCGGTCGAGGTCGCGCTTGGCGCGGCCCGCGCCCTTGGCATCCATGCGCGCGGGGAAGCGCATCATGAAGTTGCCCATCGGGTCGACCACGAACAGGTGCTCGGCCAGCGTGTGGCCGGTTTCGGGCGTGAACCACCTGGCGAGCTGCTCGGGCGGCAGGCGCAGCACGGTGGCGCCGCGCAGGCCGTTCTCGAGGCGCTCGGGCACGGGCGCGGCATCGCTGACCAGCCAGACGCGGTCGAGCCGGTCCTTCTCGCGGCCCAGCACCTCGCGCAGCTGGCGCTGCAGGTAGAGCTGCTGCTCGCACAAGGCGTCGCAGGCGGCATCGGCCACCGCCACCAGCAGCCACTGGCCCTTGAGCGTCTGCAGGCTGACCGGCGCGCCCGCACGGTCGGCGGCGGTCAGCGCCGGCATCTCGTGCTGCGGATCGATCAGCTGGCCATAGACGCTGCGGCCCTCGGGCCGGATCACGTAGTAGGTGAAATACGAGGCGATCACGGGCGCCGCGCACATCAGCATGACGGCGATCATCTTCCAGCGCCCGACGACCGTGCGGCGGCCCTCCGCGCCGTCGAGCGCCTGGGTCGGCGACGGCATCGAGTGCACGGTCAGCCCCAGCGGCTCGTCAGAGGCCTGCATCGCGGCGTGCGCGGCGCGAGCGCCGGAGGGGGGCAATGAATTGGAACCAGACATAGAGGATCACCACGAGGGCCGACAGGCCGAACCACTGGAATGCATAGCCATAGTGTTTCTCCAGGCCCAGCGCCGGCGCCGGCCAATCGCGCTGCAGGCCCTCGGAAGCGGGCCCGGTCTGCTGCAGCGACACGTCGGTGCGCAGCGGCAGTTGCGTTTCGGCACGGAAGCCTTCGAGGTCGAGATTCTGCCGGATGGGCGAAGACCCCTCGCCAGCCGGTGCCGAGGCCGGCGCGGCGGGCTTGCCGAGCTCGAGCAGGTGGCCCGGCGGCGGCTCGATCAGGCCGGTGACGTCGACGAGGCCGGCCGGCGTCTCGACCGCGCCCAGCTGCGTGCGGTCGTTGAAATTGCGCTGGATCCAGCCGCGCTGCACCATCACCGTCTGGTTGCTGCCCTCGAGCGCGAGCGGCGTCAGCACGTAGAAGCCGGGCACGCCGTGCATCTGGCGGTTGTCGAGGTAGACCGATTGCGCCGCGAGCCACAGCCCGCGCAGGTGCACGGGGCGGTGCAGCATCTCGGCGGGACGCTCGAGCGCGAGGAAGTCGGCCTGCTCGAGCGGCGGCTTGAGCTTCTGGGCCTCGATCTCGGCCTGCAGCGCCTCTTTTTGCGCCGCGCGCGAAAGCTGCCAGCGGCCCAGCGAGATGGTCGACGAGACGGTGACCAGCGCGGCGATGGTCATCAGCCAGAAGCGGGCCCAGGTCCAGCCGCGGTCGCTGCGCTGGCGGGAGAAGGCGCGGTCCGGCGCGGGGGGCGGGGTCAGGGGATCGGGAGTCACTGGAGCGCGGGTGGCAGGCGGCCGATAATGCGGGTCATGAAATACTTCGTTGCCCTGTTGTTCGTGGGCATCTTCGCGAGCCTGGCTTTCGCGCTCTTCTACATGTTGAAGGACGGTCGCAACGGGCGCGCCAAGAGCGGCGGCATGGCGCGCGCGCTCACCTTTCGGATCGGCCTCTCGGTCTTTTTGTTCCTCTGCATGCTGCTGGCCTGGAAATTCGGCTACATCCAGCCCACCGGGCTCCCTCTCGGCAAGTAGGTGGTGCTCGTTCCACGAGAACCATGAAAAAGGCGCCTGACGGCGCCTTTTTTCTGGAATGCCGCGAGGTGCTTCGCTCAAAGCCAATAGACCAGCATGTAGAGGCCCAGCCACACCACGTCGACGAAGTGCCAGTACCAGGCGGCGCCCTCGAAGCCGAAGTGGCGCTCGGGCGTGAAGTGGCCCTTCTGCAGGCGCAGCGTGATGAACAGCAGCATCAGCATGCCGATGAACACGTGCAGGCCGTGGAAGCCGGTCAGCATGAAGAAGGTCGAGCCGTAGGTGCCCGAGCTGAGCTTGAGGTTCAGTTCGGTGTACAGGTGGTGGTACTCGTAGCCCTGCACGCCCAGGAAGATCACGCCGAGCAGCACGGTGAGCCACATGAAGCGGATGGTCTGCGCGCGATGGCCGGCACGCAGCGCGTGGTGGGCGATGGTCAGCGTCACGCCCGAGCTCAGCAGCAGCGCGGTGTTGATCGTGGGCAGCCAGAACGGGCCGACGGTCTGGAACGGCTCGACGATGCCGGCCGGCGAACCGGTCGCGCCGGCCGCGACGCTGGGCCACACGGCCTTGAAGTCGGGCCACAGCAGCGCGTTGTCCAGGCTGCCGAGGTTCGGCAGCGCGTGGGTACGGGCCCACCACAGCGCGGTGAAGAAGGCGCCGAAGAACATCACCTCGGAGAAGATGAACCAGCTCATGCTCCAGCGGTACGAGAGATCGATCTTGTGGCCGTACTGGCCGCTCTCGCTCTCGCCGATGGCGGCGCGGAACCACACGAACAGCGTGCCGAGCCAGATCAGCATGCCCAGCAGCAGCGACCACGCACCCCACTGGTGGCCGTTGATCCACTGCCCCGCGCCGAGGATCACGAAGAACAGGCCGATGGCGGACACGACCGGGTAGGCCGAGGGTCCTGGCACGAAGTAGTAAGGCGTGGTGCCGTGGGTGGTTGAACTCATATCAGCTCCTGGCTTTCTTTCTTCTCTCGATTCGATGGGTTCTGGGTATCGTGGGTTCGTTCGGGTCTCAGGGCGCGACCACGAAGCGCACCACCAGCACGAGGCCGACGATGAACGCGATCACCATCACGAAGGCGACCGCGATGATGTGCAGCGGGTTCAGCTTGGCCAGGTCGTCCTGGTAGGCGCTCTTCTTGCGAATGCCGAAGAACGACCAGGCCACGGCCTTGAGCGTCGCGAGCAGCGAGCCCTTGCGCTGCGTGGCGGGGGTCGGGGTGGGCGGCGAATCGACCATCACGAACGCGGCTCGGCGGCGGTGGCGGGCGCGACGGCGACCGGCGCCGCGGGCGTCTTGCCGCCGACCTCGAAGAAGGTGTACGACAAGGTGATCGTCTTCACGTCCTTCGAGATCTTGGGATCGATCACGAAGGCGACCGGCCACTGCTTCTTCTCGCCCGCGTCGAGCGTGTACTGGTTGAAGCAGAAGCACTCGAGCTTGTTGAAATAGGGCGCGGCCTGCTGCGGCGCGTAGCTCGGGATGGCCTGCGCGGCCATGCGGCGGTTCTGCACGTTCTGGAACTCGTACATCACCGTGTTGAGCTCGCCCGGGTGCACTTCCATCGTGCGCTCGGCCGGCTTGAAGTCCCAGAGGCCGCCGCGCACGTTGGAGTCGAACTCGACCTTGATCGTGCGGGTCATGTCGATCTGCGTGTTGTCGGGCACGCGCACGTTCTTGCCGCCGCTCGCGCCACCCGGCACCTCGAGCTCGGAGAGCGCGAGGATGTTGATGCCGGTCATCTCGCAGATGGCGCGGTACAGCGGCACCAGCGCGTAGCCGAAGGCGAACATGCCGCAGGCGACCACGGCCAGCTTGCCGACCATCTGGACATTGGCGCGCCGGATGCGTTGACCGAGGCTCATGTGCGTGTGCTCCCGTGCCTGGAAATTGATGGAGGCGTCAGCGGCCGCTGAACCAGACCATGCGCACGACGAAGCCGATGAAGAAGATCAGCGCGATCGAGGCCAGCGTGAGCCCCATGCGGCGGTTGCTTCTTCTCTGTTCGGGCGTCATCGCGTGGCGGTCTCGGTCGTCGGGGTTGCGTGGGGCGGTGCGGCGCTCAGCCGATCACCTTGGTGGCGGTCGCGTCGAGCTTGGGCGGCGTCTCGAAGGTGTGGAACGGCGCCGGCGACGGCACTTCCCACTCGAGGCCCTCGGCGGCTTCCCACGGCTTCTGCGGTGCCTTCTCGCCCTTGCCGAGCATGGTCGGCAGCACGACGAAGAAGAAGAAGTACACCTGGGCCAGGCCGAAGGCGAAGGCGCCGACCGATGCCACCGCGTTGAAGTCGGCGAACTGCATCGGGTAGTCGGCATAGCGGCGCGGCATGCCCGCCAGGCCCAGGAAGTGCATCGGGAAGAAGGTGATGTTGAACGAGATCAGCGACCACCAGAAGTGGATTTTGCCGCGCGTTTCGTTGTACATCACGCCGGTCCACTTGGGCGCCCAGTAGTAGTAGCCCGCGAACATCGCGTAGAGCGAGCCGGCCACCAGCACGTAGTGGAAGTGGGCCACCACGTAGTAGGTGTCCTGCAGCTGGATGTCGATCGGCGCGATCGCGAGGATCAGGCCGGTGAAGCCGCCCATCGTGAACACGAAGATGAAGCCCACCGCGAACAGCATCGGCGTCTCGAAGGTCATCGAGCCCTGCCACATGGTCGCGATCCAGTTGAAGATCTTCACGGCCGTCGGCACCGCGATCAGCATGGTCGCGTACATGAAGAACAGCTGGCCCGTGACCGGCATGCCGGTCGTGAACATGTGGTGCGCCCAGACGATGAACGACAGGATCGCGATCGACGAGGTGGCGTACACCATCGAGGCGTAGCCGAACAGCTTCTTGCGCGCGAAGGCCGGCACGATCTGGCTGATGATGCCGAAGGCCGGCAAGATCATGATGTAGACCTCGGGGTGGCCGAAGAACCAGAAGATGTGCTGGTACATCACCGGGTCGCCGCCGCCGGCGGGGTTGAAGAAGCTGGTGCCGAAGTGGCGGTCGGTCAGCGTCATCGTGATGGCGCCGGCGAGCACCGGCATCACGGCGATCAGCAGGTAGGCGGTGATGAGCCAGGTCCAGCAGAACATCGGCATCTTCATCAGCGTCATGCCGGGGGCGCGCATGTTGAGGATGGTCACGATGATGTTGATCGAGCCCATGATCGACGAGGCGCCCATGATGTGCATCGCGAAGATGCCGGCGTCCATCGAGGGGCCCATCTGCAGCGTGAGCGGCGCGTAGAGCGTCCAGCCCGCGGCCGGTGCGCCGCCGGGCATGAAGAACGAACCGACCAGCATCAGCGCCGCCGGGATCAGCAGCCAGAAGCTGAAGTTGTTCATGCGCGCGAACGCCATGTCCGAAGCGCCGATCTGCAGCGGGATCATCCAGTTCGCGAAGCCCACGAAGGCCGGCATGATCGCGCCGAACACCATGATCAGGCCGTGCATGGTGGTGAACTGGTTGAACAGCTCGGGGTTCACGAGCTGCAGGCCCGGCTGGAACAGCTCGGCGCGGATCAACAGCGCGAGCACGCCGCCCACCATCAGCATCGTGAAGCTGAACAGCAGGTAGAGCGTGCCGATGTCCTTGTGGTTGGTCGCGAACACCCAGCGGCGCCAGCCGGTGGGCGCGTGGTGGTCATGGTGGTCGTCGTGCGCGTGGTCGCCGTGGGCGTGACCGTGGGGGTCGAGGACTGCACTCATTTCATCGTTCCTTGAATATCTCGTCGCTGGGCGCTGTTCGCTGTGTTGTTCCGGTCAACCGATCACTTGCCGCGCAGGGCAAGGACTTCGGCCGGCTGCACGATCTGGCCCGTCTTGTTCGACCAGCTGTTCTTGGTGTAGGTGGCGACGGCCGCGAGGTCGGTGTCGCTCAGCTGCTTCCAGGACGGCATCGCGCCGTTGTTCTGGCCGTTGAGCAGCACCATCAGCTGCACCTTGTGGTCGGCGTCGAGCACCTTCGGGTCGCCGTCGAGCGCCTTGATCGGGCCCGCGCCCTTGCCGTTGGCCTGGTGGCAGGCCGCGCAGTTGGCGGCGTAGACCTTCTCGCCGCGCGCCATCATGTCGGGCAGGGTCCAGACCTTGGTCGGGTCGTCGAGCTTGGCGGCGGCTTCCTTGCGCTTGGCGGCGACCCAGGTCGTGTAGTCGGCGGCCGAGACCACCTTCACGTGGATCGGCATGTAGGCGTGTTCCTTGCCGCACAGTTCCTGGCACTGGCCGTAGTAGTCGCCGACGGTCTCGGCGCGGAACCAGGTGTCGCGCACGAAGCCGGGGATCGCGTCCTGCTTGATGCCGAGCTGCGGCACCGCGAAGGCGTGGATCACGTCGTTGGCGGTGGTGATGATGCGAACCTTCTTCTGCACCGGCACGACCATGGGGTTGTCGACCTTGAACAGGTAGTCGTCGGGAATCGCGCCCTTGGCGCCGGCGTCGGACATCGCGCGCTGCGAGCTGTCGAGCGTGGAGATGAAGGCCAGGCCCTCGCCTTCGCCGTTCAGGTAGTCGTAGCCCCACTTCCACTGGTAGCCGGTGGTCTTGATCGTGAGGTCGGCGTTGGTGGTGTCCTTCTGGGCCACCAGCACCTTGGTGGCGGGCAGCGCCATCGCGATCACGATCAGGAAGGGAACGATGGTCCAGATGACTTCGACCACCACCGATTCATGGAAGTTGGCGGCCTTGTGGCCCACCGACTTGCGGTGCTTCCAGATCGAATAGAACATGACCGCGAACACGGCCACGAAGATCACCGTGCAGATGATCATCATCACCGTGTGCAGGAAGTGCTGCTCCTGCGCAATCTTGGTCACACCGACCGGAAGATTCAACTGGCGCACCGAGGGGCCGCCGGGCAGATCGTTGACTGCGTGCGCCGCGCCGCTGAAAGCCGCGCCGGCCGCCAGCATCGCCGGCATGAACTTATTGCGCCAAATGCTCTTCATCGTGTTCACGTTTCTTCAAATTTTCAACAAACCCAACCGTGCGGCACCGCGCGAGCCCCCTCAGGCGCCGCGCAACGCCATCCGGATCTCGCGCGCCAGTGCGGCCCTCAACTCCGGCCGCACATAGCGTCCCACCCTGACCGACCGACCCTGGCCCGACAACTCGATCAGCGATCGGTCGCCGGTCTGCGGCTCGATCCGCACCCGGTGCGGAAGAAATTCCGTGCGCTCGTAGCTCCCGCCGTTCTCGAGTTCGACCACGAGCCGACCTGCCTGCAACATGATCCTCTCGCCGTCGGTCGCATGCCGCGCGTAGGCCATGAACGCGAACCCCACGGCGGCCAGTTCGAGCCAGGCGAACGGCAGCACGAGCGGCGCGCCATGCAGCCAGAAGACCGTGCCTATACCGAGCGATACCACGCACAGCGAAGCGTAGAGCCAGCCGAGCTGGCTCGGCGTCACCGAGCAGTTCCGCTTCAGGAACCAGTGGATGTTCTGGCCTGAAACGGTGGCAAATCGAAACACGGAATTCGACACGGGCGAGTTCAGCAAATCGGTCAATCGGCGCCCGCCCGAACCCTTGTCTTCCACGGGTTCCGACGGACTTCGATCGCGGGCATGTACCCACGAGTTTCACGCAACGGCGGATTGTAGCGGGTAGATACCAGCGGCCGTGTACCGAATGCGGCACGCGCGGGCCGCTCGACAACCGGCTTCAGTGGGCCGGCGGGCGCCCGCGCTGCAGCATCGCGCGCATCTCGCGCAGCGAGACCGCGCTCTCGGCCGACAGCGAGACCCGCGGGGTCGGCTTGAAGGCATGGCCGTAGATGATCTCGAAGGTCAGCGCGATCCGGCCCTCGCCGCCCTCGGCCGGCGCGAGCTCGGGCAGCGCCTTTCGCAAGGCCGCGTGCCAGGCCCGGCCGCGCAGGGCCGGAAAACGCGCCGGATGCAGGTTGCGCCCGAGCGTGCGCAGCTCGGCCAGCGCGGCCTCGGGCGTGGCCCAGGTCAGCACGATGCGCTCCATGTCCATCACCGGCTCGGCGAAGCCGGCATGCACCAGCATGTCGCCCCAGTCGTGCATGTCGGTGAACTCGTGACTGGCGGCCGGCCAGCCCAGGCGCGCATGCAGGGCGCGCAGTTCGCGCAGGGTGTCGGGGCCGAAGCACGAGAACATCAGGAAGCCGTCGGTGGCGACCTGCCGGTGCCAGTGCGCGATCAGCGCCTCCGGGTCGGCCGCCATGTGCAGCGCCATGTTGGCCCAGAGCAGGTCGACGCCCTCCTCGGGCAGTCCGTCGAAGCGCAGCTTGCCGCCCTGCCAGCGGCGCGCGCTCCACCAGGGCGCGGCCAGCGCGGCCGAGGTCGCGGCGGCCAGCGCGGGTTCGGGCTCGATCACGAAGGCCTCGGCCTCGCGGTAGCGGCGCGCCAGCAGCTCGTGCGCCTCGAGGCCGCCGCGCAGCGGCGCCCAGTCGGCCCAGTGGCGCGGCCTGGCCTTGATCCATTGCAGGCGGTCTTCCATGCGCCGCCCGATCTCCTCGTGCAGCCAGGGCGAGCCGTCGGCGGGCGCCAGCCGGCGCCAGCGGGCGGCCGCCGCGGCATCGATGGTCGGCGGTCGTCGTTGGGGGTCGGTGGCCATGGGGGCGTGAGTATATTGAGCCCATGCTCAGCCGCTGGACCGCACGCCCTTTGACCTCGCTGTTGGCACGGCTGCCCAGCCAGTGCGCGCTGTGCCGCGACTGGCCGTCGCGCCCGGTGTGCGAGGCCTGCGCCGCGCGCTTCGCCGCCAGCGCGCCGCGCTGCCAGACCTGCGCGCTGCCGCTGCCCGCGGGCGTGGCGCGCTGCGGCGACTGCGTCGTGCACCCGCCGCCGCTCGATGCCTGCCTCGCGGCCTGCGACTACGCCTGGCCCTGGCCGGACTGCGTCGCCGACTTCAAGTTTCGCGGCGACACCGGCTGGGCCGGCCCGCTCGCGCAGCTGCTGCGCGCCATCCCGCGGGCGGCGGCGCTGCTCGATGCCTGCGACCGCGTGCTGCCGATGCCGCTCGCGCCGGGCCGGCTGCGCGAGCGCGGCTTCAACCAGGCACTCGAGCTGGCGCGCCGGCTCGCGCCCGCCAGGACCGATGCCACGCTGCTGCTGCGCACGCGCGAGACGCCGGCCCAGCGCGGCCTCTCGCGCGCCGAGCGCATGCGCAACCTCCAGGGCGCCTTCGCGGTCGAGCCGCTGCGCGCCGATGCGCTGGCCGGGCGGCGCGTGGTGCTGGTCGACGACGTGATGACCACCGGCGCCTCGCTGTTCAGCGCGGCCCAGGTGCTGCGGCGCGCGGGCGCGGCGCATGTCGCGGGCATCGTGCTGGCGCGCACCGGCAAGCCGCACTGAGCGTGGCGACAATCGGGCCATGTTCCATATCGTCCTGGTCCACCCCGAGATTCCGCCGAACACCGGCAACGTGATCCGCCTGGCCGCCAACACCGGCTGCACCCTGCATCTGGTGGAGCCGCTGGGCTTCTCGATGGACGACAAGCTGCTGCGCCGCGCCGGCCTCGACTACCACGAGTACGCCGAGGTGCGCCGCCATGCGAGCTGGCAGGCGCTGGTCGACAGCGAACGGCCGGCGCCCGAGCGCCTGTTCGCGCTCACCACGCGCGGCACCCGCGCCGTGCACGACATCCGCTTCGCGCCCGGCGACTGGCTGGTGTTCGGCTCCGAGACCAGCGGCCTGCCGCCCGCGATCCGCGAGAGCTTCGATCCCGCGCAGTGGCTGCGGCTGCCGATGCGCGAGGGCCAGCGCAGCCTGAACCTGTCGAACGCGGTGGCGGTGACGGTGTTCGAGGCCTGGCGGCAGAACGGATTCAAATGAGGCTTCGCGACCCCTCGCGCGATGGGGTCGCATCCGAACGGCGGAATCCCCCGTATGGAAAGCATGCCGGCTCGATGCATTCCGGCATGCCGATCCACCCACGCTCCACACGGGGCACGAGGAGTTCCACCATGCAAGCCAAGTCCATCGCCTTCGCCGCCCTCGCCACCCTGGTCCTGAGCCATGGCGCCCAGGCCTTCCAGGGCGAACAGAATCCGCTGCCCGCGGCGCCGTTCCAGTCGACGCTGTCGCGCGCCGAGGTGCAGACCCAGGCCATGCGGCCGCTGCGCATCACCAATGGCGGCACCGGCGTGGCCCGCCCGACCGACGGCATGACCGACCGCGCCGCGGTGCGCGCCAGCGCGGTGGGCATCACGCGCCAGGGCGCGGCCGCCTATGGCGAGATCAGCGACCGCCGCATGTAAGAAAAGAAGGGGCCGCCCGCCTCAGCGGTAGCGGCGCACCACCGACTCGGCCACGCAGGCGGGCTTGGCCGCGCCTTCGAGCTCGATGGTGGTTTCCCAGGTCATCTGGATGCCGTCGTCGGCAATGGGTTCGGCGGTCAGCAGCTTCATGCGCGCGCGCAGCCGCTTGCCCACCGGCACGGGCGACATGAAGCGCACCCGGTTCAGGCCGTAGTTCACGCCCATGCGCGACTCCACCACGTCGAGCGCGGTCTCGTAGAAGCGCGGCAGCAGCGACAGGGTGAGGAAGCCGTGGGCGATCGGCCCGCCGAAGGGACCGGCCTTCGCGCGTTCGAGGTCGACGTGGATCCACTGGTGGTCGCCGGTCGCCTCGGCGAACTGGTTGACCTGCTCCTGGGTGATGGTGATCCAGTCGCTCACCGCGACTTCCTGGCCGACGCAGGCGGCCAGATCCTGAAGGGTCTGGAAGGTCTTCTTGGTCATGCGCCGCACTCTAGCGGCAAGGCCGCGGCCGCGGGTGTCGGCACCGCGACAAGCGGCCTCAGGGAATACCTGGGGCGTCCAGGCACGCGGCGGCTCAGCTGTCGAGCCATTGGCAGATCGGCTGCCATTGCTCGAGGTCGCGCTGCACCCGTCCCGGCGCGATGTCGAACACGGTGAGTCCGCGCGCCGCGAGCTGCACGTAGTTCTGCGTGTCGCGCAGCTCGCCGACCACCGGCACGCCCAGCCCCGCGATGAATTCGTTGAGCCGGTCGGCCGCCAGCGTGCGGGCGTTGACGCGCATGCCGACCAGGCCGATCTGCGTCTTCTCGGCGCGGCGCTGCTCGAGCAGCCGGTCGATGAATTCGCGCGTGGCGTAGATGTCGAAGATGCTCGGCTGCAGCGGCACGATGAGCTTGTCGGCCAGCCCGATCACGTCCTTGAAGCGCCATCCGTGCAGGCCGGCCGGCGTGTCGAGCACCGCATGGGTGGTGCCGCGCGGCGGGCGCACCACGCTGTTGTCCTCGGTGGCGTCCCAGGTCGAGATGGTCCGCGCCTGCGGCGGGCGCAGCCCGAGCCAGAGCCGGGAGGACTGCTGGCGATCCACGTCGCCGAGCATCACGGCATGGCCGCGGCTTGCAAAGTAGCCCGCGATGTTCGTCGCGAGCGTGGATTTGCCAACGCCACCCTTGGGATTGGCGACCAGAACCACCGGCATGGAAATCTCCTCCAGAAGGGACAGTCCGCCATGGTAGTGGCTGGCGCCCAAAATCCCGGGACTGCGCTATGTTCGCGGGATGACGACAACAACATCCACGGGAACCCCTCAGGGTGGAGGCACCTACGTGCTCGCCGCCCATCCGCACTGGCGCGATTCGCGCGTGAACCGCCGGCTGCTGGCCGCGGCGCGCGCGGTGCCGGGCGTCGATGTCAACGACCTCTACGGCACCTACCCCGATTACGCGATCGACGTCGAGGCTGAGCAGCGGCGCCTCGAGCGCGCGCAGCTGGTGGTGCTGCTGCATCCGATCCAGTGGTACTCGATGCCGGCGCTGCAGAAGCTCTGGGTCGACGAGGTGCTGGCCTACGGCTGGGCCTACGGCCCGGAGGGCATCGCGCTGCAAGGCAAGGACCTGTGGCTGGTCGCCACCACCGGCAGCCCAGAGAGCAGCTACCACCCGCAGGGCTACCACCGCTATTTCTTCGACGCCTTCCTGCCGCCCTACGAGCAGACCGCCGCGCTGTGCGGCATGCGCTTCCTGCCGCCGCTGATCTTCCATGGCGCGCGCAGCGCCCCCGAGGCCGAGGTGGCCGCGCATGTCGAGGTCTTCGCCCAGCGCCTGGGCAGCTACCCCGACTGGCCCGAGATGGACGAGCTCGACGCCTGCGTGGCCTGCCCGGTACCAGAGAGCGACCGGCCGGCCGAATCGGACGACATCGGCAAGGTGGTCGAGCGGGTGTTCCACACCACCATGAGCCGCCGGCTGGCCGCCACGACCGGCGGGAGCGCCTGAATGGAGCACGCGCCCGCCTGGCTGACCAACAGCCTGATCTACCTGAGCGCCGCCGTGCTGGTGGTGCCGCTGTCCAAGGCCCTGGGCCTCGGTTCCATCATCGGCTACCTGGTGGCCGGCATCGCCATCGGCCCGTGGGGGCTGGGGCTGGTGTCGCGCGTGGAGGACGTGCTGCACTTCGCGGAATTCGGCGTGGTGCTGATGCTGTTCCTGGTCGGCCTCGAGCTCGAGCCCAAGCGGCTGTGGAACCTGCGCCGGCCGATCTTCGGCTGGGGCACGGCGCAGGTGCTCAGCTGCGCCGCGGTGCTGTTCGCCATCGGCTGCGCGGTCGGCGCGCCCTGGCGCGTGTCGCTGGTGGCGGCGCTGGGGCTGGCGCTGTCCTCGACCGCGATCGCTCTGCAGGTGTTCGGCGAACGCAACCTGCTGCGCACGCCGAGCGGCCAGGCCGGCTTCTCGATCCTGCTGTTCCAGGACGTGGCGGCGATCCCGATCCTCGCCATCCTGCCGCTGCTGGCCGGCGCCACCGCGGCCGAGCAGTCGATGGGCGGACTCGACCGCCTGCTCGAGGGCCTGAAGATCTTCGGCGTGATCGGCGGCATCGTGCTCGGCGGCCGGCTCGCGCTGCGCCCGGTGCTGCGCTGGATCGCGCGCAGCGACACGCCCGAGATCTTCACCGCCGCCGCGCTGCTGCTGGTGGTGGCGATCGCGGCGCTGATGCAGTTCGTGGGCCTGTCGATGGCGCTGGGCGCCTTCCTCGCGGGCGTGCTGCTGGCCGAGAGCGAATACCGGCGCGAGCTCGAGACCGACATCGAGCCCTTCAAGGGCCTCTTGCTCGGGCTGTTCTTCATCGCCGTGGGCATGACGATCGATTTCGGCGTGCTGCTCGCGAGCCCCTGGATCATGGCGATGCTGGTGGTCGGCTTCATGGCCATCAAGCTGGTGGTGATCTACGCGCTGGCCAAGGCGATGGGGCTGGCCTACCAGGAGCGCCCGGTGTTCACGCTGCTGCTGGCGCAGGGCGGCGAATTCGCCTTCGTGGTGTTCCAGTCGGCCGGGCCCGACGTGCTGCCGCCGCAGGTCACCTCGCTGCTGATCGGCGCGGTCGCGCTGTCGATGCTGCTGTCGCCGCTCCTGCTGGTGCTGCTCGACCGCTACCTGCTGCCGCGCTACAGCCGCTCCGGCGGGCCGCAGCTCGAGGAGATCTCGGAGCAGCAGGACGCCAAGGTGCTGATCTGCGGCTTCGGCCGCTATGGCCAGATCGTGGGCCGCATGCTGATGTCGCAGGGACTGCAGGTGACGGTGCTCGACCACGATGCCGACAACGTCGAGGGCCTGCGCGAATTCGGCTTCCGTGTGTTCTACGGCGATGCCACGCGCCTCGACCTGCTGCGCACCGCGGGCGCCGGCACGGCCAAGGCCGTGGTGGTGGCGGTCGACGACATCGAGCAGTCGCTGGAGATCGTCGACCTGTTCCGCGAGAACTTCCCGCAGGCGCGGATCATCGCGCGGGCGCGCAACGTGAGCCACCTGTTCCAGCTGCGCGACCGCGGCGTGACGCTGGTCGAGCGCGAGGTCTTCGAGTCCTCGCTGCGCAGCGCGCGCTCGGTGCTCGAGGTGCTGGGCTGGCCCGCGCACGAGGCGCGCGAATCGAGCATGCGTTTCCGCGAGCGCAACCTCAAGCTCACCGACGAGATCTACCCGCACTACAAGGACCGCGCGAAGCTGATCGCGGTCAACAAGGCGGGCCGCCAGCAGTTCGAGGAGCAGATGGCGCGCGAGCGCGAGGAGCGCAAGCGGCGCGCCGGGAACGACTGGGACCGGCAGGAGGAGGACGAGGAGCGGGTGCCTTAGACCGGCACCGTCAGGTACACGCCCTCGCGGCCCACCAGCGCCGCGCGCGTGGGCATGAAGACCGTGCAGCCGTCGCAGGGCGAGCGGATCTCCTGCCCCGCGTCGACCGCGATCAGCTCGCCCCGGTCGAAGGTCTCGAAGCCCAGCAGCGGCCGCGTGAAGGCGAAGCTCTCGGTCTTCACCATGTGCACCTCGAGCAGGCGGAAGCGGCGCGCGGGCGCGGCGGGCGCCTGCGGGGCCACCGGATCGACCAGCCCGAGATGCGCGAGAAAACGCTGCGTCACGTCGACCGCGAGCTCGGCGGCCGAGCGGCTGAAGTGCTGGCCGCACTCCACCACGACGGCTGCGCCATTTCCCTCGACTTCACCGTGGCGGCCGTAGCCGATCACGCCGGTGCCCGGCGCCGCGCCCGCGGGCATCACCAGGTGCACCAGCGGCGCGCCCACGGCCAGCGCCAGCCGCGCATTGCGCTCGAGCTCCGGATAGACCCAGAAGGGCTGCACCGGCGCGCGCGTCGAATGGATGTCGAGCACGTAGTCGGCCGCATCGAGCACCGGCCGCAGCTCGCGCGCGCGGCGCAGCTCGGGGCTGTCCTCGTTGCCGTCGAGCAGCGCCGGCGTCCAGATGCGGTTGAGGTTGTGCACCAGCTGGCGGTTCTCGTAGGGCCGCTCGATGTCGAAGGCCTCGTAGGCCTCGACGTTCGCGAAGCTCACGGTCAGCGTGCCGATCTTCGGGCGCACGCCGCGGTCGAGCAGGTCGGAGGCGGCCACCATGCCGCAGATCTCGTTGCCGTGCGTCAGCGCATTGACCAGCACATGCGGGCCGGGCCGGCCCGATTCGAAACGATGGACGTAGTCGATGCCGGTGTTGCCCGCGCGGTAGGCCGAGAGGTCGCGCGGCAGCACCTCGAGCGGCGCGGTGTCGGGGGTGAACGAGGACGCGCTCATTCGCCGCGGATCCCCGCGCGCTTCACCATCTCGCCGTACAGCGCGAGACGCTCCGACATCATGGCCGTGAACTGCGCGGGCGACTGCTGCTCGGGCGTGAGCGAACCACGCGACTCCAGCGCCTCGACCATGGAAGGCTGGTCGGCCACCGAGCGCACGGCCTTGTGCAGGGTGGCGATCACCTCGCCCGGCGTCTTCGCGGGCGCGGCCAGGCCGATCCACGAGGTGGTGTTGAGCACCGGATAGCCGAGCTCCGCGAAGGTCGGCACGTCGGGCAGCGCCGCGACGCGCGACGGCGCGGCCACCGCGAGCGCGCGCAGCTTGCCGGCCTGGATGTGCGGCAGGAAGGGCGCGAGGTTGTCGAGGCCGAACTGCACCTCGTTCGAGATCAGCGCCGTGACCAGCGGCCCGCCGCCGCGGTACGGCACGTGCGTGGCATTGAGCTGCAGCTGCGACTTCATCAGCTCGACGTTGAGCTGGCCCATGCTGCCGGGCCCGGCGCTGCAGAAGTTGAGCTCGCCGGGGCGGGCCTTCAGCAGCGCGACGAATTCCTTGAAGTTCTTCGCGGGCACGGCCGGGTTCACCAGCAGCACGTTGATCGAGCGCGCGAGCTGGCTGATGGAGGCGAAGTCCTTGATCGGGTCGTAGCCGGGGTTGGCCTGCGTGAGCGGATTCGCGAGGTGCGAGCTCTGCGACGAGACCACCAGCGTGTAGCCGTCGGGCTTGGCGCGCGCCACCTGCGCGCTGGCGATCGAGCCGCCCGCGCCGCCGCGGTTGTCGATCACCACCGGCGCGCCCAGCGCCTTGGCGAGCGGATCGGCATAGAGCCGCGCGATCAGATCCACCGAGCCGCCGGCCGGAAACGGCACCACCAGCGTGACCGGACGCGACGGATAGGCCTGCGCATGCGCCGCCAGCGGCAGCGCGGCCGCGAGGCCCGCGCCCAGGAAGGTGCGGCGGCGCAGCGCGGAGGCGGAAAGGGGGAAGGTCATGGAAGCGTCCTGGAATCGGGAAGGGATGGGGCCTGAATGTGCGTGCATTCTTGCAAGGTCGTCACATTTTTGCAATAACCATTGCAAAATCGAAGCCCATCGCGCCCCCTGCGCGGGCAGAATGCCCGGCGACCATGAACCTCAACCAACGCATCTCGGGCTACGGCCGCAAGCTCACCAAGAGCGAGCAGCGCCTGATCGAGGAACTGCAGACGCGCTATCCCCAGGGCCTGCTCGAATCTGCAACGAGCCTTGCAAAGAAGGTGGGCACCAGCGCCTCGACCGTGGTGCGGCTGCTCGCCAAGCTCGGCTATCCCAGCTACGCGGAAGCGCAGCTCGAGGCCCGCTCCGAGGTCACGGCGCGACTGGCCTCGCCCGCCACGCGCGCCGATGCCGTGATCGTCGACGACGCCTCGGTGCGCACCTGCCTGGCCAACGCGCTGCTGCACGACCAGCACAACCTGAGCTCGACCTTCGCGGCCATCGACCCGGTGGCCTTCGAGGCCGCCGTGCGGCTGCTGGTGCAGCGCAAGGCGCGCGTGCACGTGCTGGGCCACCGGCATGCGGCCGCGATCGCGGGTCACCTGGCGCTGCACCTGAACCTGTGCCTGCCCGAGGTGCGGCCGCTGGCCGGCACGGCGGCGCTGCCGCTCGAGGACCAGTTGCTGTGGGTCGGCGAGAACGACGTGCTGCTGGCCGTCACCTTCCGGCGCCACTCGCTGGCCACGGCGCGCGCGGCGGCCTACTTCCGCGAACGCGGCGCGAAGGTGATCGTGATCACCGACAGCCCCTCGGCGGCCGCGGCCGCCTCGGCCGACCATCTGATGCTGGTGCGCACCTCGAGCGCCTCGCCCTTCGATTCCTACACGGCCGCCTTTTCGCTGTGCAATGCGCTGGTCACCGCGGTCGTGCAGCGGCGCAGGAAGGAGCTGGGCGCCGCGCTCGAACGCGGCGACGCCCTGTGGGAGCAGCACTGGAACGACGCCGCCGCGCCGGCGGGCCCGGCGCGCAAGGCGGACTGATCAGGCCGCAGCGGCGGCGTCGAGCCGCAGCAGCCGCACCGCGTTGCCCTTCAAGATGCCCGGCATCACCTCGGGCTTGAAGCCCGCGACCTCGAAGTCCTTCATCCAGCGCTCGGGCGTGATCAGCGGGTAGTCGCTGCCGAACAGCACGCGGTCCTTCAGCAGCGTGTTGGAGTACTGCACCAGCTGCTTCGGAAAGTACTTGGGGCTCCAGCCCGAGAGGTCGATCCAGACGTTGGGCTTGTGCGTGGCCACGCTCAGCGCCTCGTCCTGCCAGGGGAAGCTGGGGTGGGCCATCACGATCTGCATGTCGGGGAAGGCGATCGCCACGTCGTCCAGGTGCATCGGGTTGCTGTACTCGAGCCGCAGGCCGCCGCCGCAGCGCATGCCCGAGCCGATGCCGCTGTGGCCGGTGTGGAAGATGGCGGGCATGCCGTACTCGGCCACCACCTCGTAGAGCGGCCAGGCCATGCGGTCGTAGGGATGGAAGGCCTGCACCGTCGGGTGGAACTTGAAGCCCTTGACACCGTGCTCCTCGATCAGCCGCCGCGCCTCGCGCGCGCCCATCTTTCCCTTGTGCGGATCGATGCTCGCGAAGGCGATCATCATGTCGGCGTTCTTCTGCGCCGCCTCGGCGATCTCCTCGTTCGGGATGCGCCGCCGGCCCATGTTCGACTCGGCGTCGACCATGAACATCACCAGCCCCAGCTTGCGCTCGCGGTAGTAGGCCACCGTCTCCTCGATCGTCGGGCGGCGGTTCGAGCCGAAGTACTTGTCGGCCGCGCGGTCGTACTCCTCGCCGTAGTTGTCGAACGGGTTCCAGCAGCTCACCTCGGCATGGGTGTGGATATCGATCGCGATCAGGTTCTGGTGGTCCACTTCATCGTCTCCTTTACGGGAAAGTCCCTAGTTCGCGGCATCGTCGAATGCCTTGAATTGATTATTTCACATAACCATAATCCGCTTCAATCCCGAACGCAACATGACCTCTTCCGACCTTCACATCGAACTCCGCGACGACGTCGCCATCATTCGCCTGACGCGCGGCGCCAAGCGCAACGCGCTGTCGGATGGCCTGATCCTCGCGCTGCGCGATGCCTTCCAGAACCTGCCCGCCAGCGTGGGCGCGGCCGTGATCGACGGCGAGGGCCCGCACTTCTGCGCCGGCCTCGACCTGAGCGAACTCAAGGAGCGCGACGCGGGCCAGGGCCTCGCCCATTCGCGCCTGTGGCACGCGGCGCTGGACTGCATCGAGAAGGGCCCGGTGCCGGTGATCGCCGCGCTGCACGGCGCGGTGGTCGGCGGCGGGCTCGAGCTCGCGAGCGCCTGCCACATCCGCGTGGCCGACCGCAGCACCTTCTATGCGCTGCCCGAGGGCTCGCGCGGCATCTTCGTGGGCGGCGGCGGCTCGGTGCGCATCCCCCGGCTGATCGGAGTGGCGCGCATGACCGACATGATGATGACCGGCCGCGTCTACAACGCCGAGGAAGGCGAGCGCGCCAACTTCGCGCAGTACCTGGTCGACGAGGGCACGGCCTTCGACAAGGCCTTCGAGCTCGCGAAGCGTGTGGCCACCAACGCGCCGCTCACCAACTACGCGCTGATGCACGCGCTGCCGCGCATCGCCGAGCAGCCGGCCGACCACGGCTTCTTCACCGAGGCGCTGATGTCCGGCATCGTGCAGGCCGCGCCCGAGGCCAAGCAGCGCGTGCGCGACTTCCTCGAAGGCCGCGGCGCCAAGGTCAGCAAGGGCTGAGGCCCTCTTCATTCACTCATCCACTCACGCACGGGCGCCCCGATGACGGCCATCCAATACCGACCGCTCGCCTTCGGCGTCACGCGCGCGCTGCTGCGCGACGGCGCGCCGGGCACGCAGTACCTGAGCGCGGAAACGCCGCTTCGCCCCTACCGCGAACGCATGACCGACCGGCTGCACCACTGGGCCGAGGCCACGCCCGAGCGCACCTTCATCGCGCGCCGCGCGCGGCTGGCCGACGGCGGCACCGGCGACTGGCTGCGCGTGAGCTATGCCGAGGCGCTGCACAAGGCGCGCGCGATCGGCCAGGCCCTGCTCGCGCGCGGCCTCGATGCCGAGCGCCCGGTGGCCATCCTCAGCGAGAACGGCATCGAGCACGCGCTGCTCGCGCTCGGCTGCCTCTACGCGGGCGTGCCCTATTGCCCGGTCTCGCCGCCCTACTCGCTCGTGAGCCAGGATTTCGACAAGCTGCGCCACGTGCTGGCCACGCTCACGCCGGGCCTGGTGTTCGCGGCCGACGCCGCGCGCTATGCCCGCGCGATCGAGGCCACGCTGCCGGCCGATGCCGGCGTCGAGATCGTGCTGGCCGAAGGCGAGCTGCCCGGGCGCGCCACCACCTCGTTCGACGCGCTCGCGGCGACGGTGCCCACGCCGGCCATCGACGCCGCGATGCAGGCCACCGGCCCCGACACCATCACCAAGTTCCTGTTCACCTCGGGCTCGACCAAGATGCCCAAGGCGGTGGTCAACACGCACCGCATGTGGTGCGCCAACCAGCAGCAGCTGCGCCAGTCGATCCCGGCGCTGGGCGACGAGCCGCCGGTGCTGGTCGACTGGCTGCCGTGGAACCACACCTTCGGCGGCAACCACAACGTGGGCATCGTGCTCGACAACGGCGGCACGCTCTACATCGACGAGGGCAAGCCCACGGCCACCGGCATGGCCGAGACGCTGCGCAACCTGCGCGAGATCGCGCCCACCATCTACTTCAACGTGCCGACCGGCTTCGAGGCGATCGCGCAGGCGATGGAGACCGACCCGGTGCTGCGGCGCAACCTGCTGTCGCGCGTGAAGATGTTCTTCTACTCGGGCGCGGCGCTGTCGCAGCCGGTCTGGGACAGCCTGCACCGCACGCAGGAGGCCGAGGTCGGCGAGCGCATCGTCATGGGCACCGGCCTGGGCATGACCGAATCGGGCCCGTTCGCGCTCTACGTGACCGGCCCCGACGTGAAGTCGGGCGACGTCGGCCTGCCCGCGGCGGGCATCGAGCTCAAGCTGATCGAGGTCGACGGCAAGACCGAGGTGCGCTATCGCGGCCCCAACATCACGCCCGGCTACTGGCGCGCGCCGGAGGCCACGGCCGAGGCCTTCGACGAGGAAGGCTTCTTCTCGACCGGCGACGCGGTCAAGTGGATCGACGACACCGACATCCACCGCGGCCTGCGCTTCGACGGCCGCATCGCCGAGGACTTCAAGCTCGCCACCGGCACCTTCGTGAGCGTGGGCCCGCTGCGCGCGAAGATCGCGACGGCCGGCTCGCCCTATGTGCAGGACGCGGTGCTGACCGGC
Organism: Variovorax sp. FG153; assembly: GCF_057809595.1. Lineage (NCBI taxonomy): Bacteria > Pseudomonadati > Pseudomonadota > Betaproteobacteria > Burkholderiales > Comamonadaceae > Variovorax > Variovorax sp. FG153. The sequence continues at coordinate 95,084 of NZ_JBMDKG010000017.1, read as the reverse complement.
ATCAACCTCAAGGAGGTCGGCGCGCTGGTCTTCCCTACGCAGAAGGTGCGCCAGCTCGCGGGCCTCGACGCCGGCGCGAGCATGCGGCAGGTGCTCGAGAGCGCGCCGGTGCAGGCGCACTTCCAGCAGGTGCTGGACCAGCTCGCGGCCGCGAGCACCGGCAGCGCCAACCGCATCGCGCGGCTGCACCTGATGAGCGAGCCGCCCTCGATCGACAAGGGCGAGGTCACCGACAAGGGCTCGATCAACCAGCGCGCCGTGCTCAAGCACCGCGCCGCGCTGGTCGAGGCGCTGCACGACGGCACGCTGCCCTTCACCTTGCGGCCTCGCTGACGCTTTTTCCCATCTCTGGAGACGAACCCATGAAGATCGAAGGACAGGCCGCGCTCGTGACCGGCGGCGCATCGGGCCTCGGCGAGGCCACCGCGCGCGAACTCGCGCGCCTGGGCGCGAAGGTGGCGCTGCTCGACCGCAATGCCGAGCTCGCCGCGAAGGTCGCCGCCGAGATCGGCGGCATCGCCTGCGCCTGCGACATCACCGATGCCGCGAGCGTGAGCGCCGCGCTCGACCGGGCCGAGGCCGCGCACGGTCCGGCGCGCATCCTGATGAACGTGGCCGGCATCGGCAGCGCCAAGCGCATCGTCGGCAAGGACGGCAACCCGGCGCCGCTCGAGGACTTCGTGCGCGTGGTCAACGTCAACCTGATCGGCAGCTACAACATGGCGCGCCTGTTCGCCGCGCGCTGCGCGAAGCTAGCGGCGCTCGCCAACGGCGAGAAGGGCGTGATGCTGTTCACCGCCTCGGTCGCGGCCTTCGACGGCCAGGTCGGCCAGCAGGCCTACAGCGCCTCGAAGGGCGGCCTGGTCGGCATGACCCTGCCGATGGCGCGCGACCTCGCGCAACACGCGATCCGCGTCTGCACCGTCGCGCCCGGGCTGTTCGCCACGCCGCTGGTGCTCGAGCTGCCCGAGCCGGTGCAGCAGTCGCTCGCGGCCTCGATCCCGTTCCCGCCGCGGCTGGGCCAGCCCTCGGAATTCGCCGAGCTGGCCTGCCACGTCGTGACCAACGGCCACCTCAACGGCGAGGTGATCCGACTCGACGGCGCGCTGCGCATGGCGCCGCGATAAGCCCCAGCAACACCACCGGAGACAAGACCATGACCAACCGACGTCAGTTCGTGACGGCGCTCGGCGGCGCAGCCGCGCTCGGCGCCCTGCAGCATCCCCTGGCCGCGCTGGCCGAGATCGTCGCCCAGCAGGTAAAGATCTACTACGGCTTCCCGGCCGGCAGCGCGGGCGACAGCGTGGCCCGTCGCGTGGCCGACAAGCTCGGCGGCACCGACTTCACGAAGCTCAACCCCGTGGTCGAGAACAAGCCCGGCGCGGGCGGGCGCATCGCGCTCGACTCGCTCAAGAGCGCGCCGGCCGACGGCTCGGTGCTCGCGCTCTCGCAGGCCTCGGCGCTGTCGACCTATCCCTACATCTACAGCAAGCTGAGCTACGGCCTGGCCGACTTCGCACCGGTCTCGATCGGCGCGGTGATGACGCACGGCCTGGCGGTCGGCCCGATGGTGCCTGCCAGCGTGAAGACGCTGAAGGACTACGTGGCCTGGGCCAAGGCCAACCCGGGCCAGGCCAGCTACGGCTCGCCGGGCGCGGGCTCCACGCCGCACTTCCTCGGCGCGCTGCTGGGCCTCAACAGCGGCGCCGACCTGCGCCACGTGCCCTACCGCGGCTCGCTGCCGGCGGTCAACGACGTGGTGGGCGGCCAGATCGCCTCGAGCCTCACGCCCAGCGGCGACTACCTGCCCTTCGTCAAGGCCAACAAGCTGCGCGTGCTCGCCACCTCGGGCGCCCAGCGCGCCGCCTACCTGCCCGAGGTGCCGACCTTCGCCGAGCAGGGCTTCCCCGAGCTGGTGGCCGACGAGTGGTTCGGCTTCTTCGCGCCCGCGAAGACGCCCGCGCCGGTGATCGCCGCCGCGAGCGGCGCGATCCAGGCCGCGCTCAAGGACAAGGCCGTGGCCGACGGCCTGCTGTCGGTGGGCCTGCTCGCGCAGGGCTCCTCGCCCGAGGAGATGCGCCGGTCGCTGCAGTCCGAGTACGAGCGCTGGGGCCCGCTGGTGAAGAAGATCGGCTTCACCGCGGAGTCCTGAGCCCGGCCTCGAGGGCTGTCGCCAAGTCGCCACCGGCCCGGCCCTTCGGGGCCCCGCTCGCGGTTACGCTTGCGGCATGCCCACCTCCCCGAAATCCGCCAACCCCAAGGGCGCGAAGAGCGACGCGGCCGCCGCGCCGCTCGGCAGGACGGACCGCCTCGACGCGCGCGTGCTCGAGACCCTGGTCGGCTACAACGCGCGCCGCGCCTGGCTGGTGGTGAGCGCGCTGTTCGCCAAGCGCATGGCGGCCTTCAAGCTCAAGCAGATCGACTTCTCGGTGCTCTCGCTGCTGGCGCACAACCCGGGCGCCACCTCGCGCCAGATCTGCAGCACGCTCGACATCCTGCCGCCCAACCTCGTGAGCCTGGTGGCCGAACTCGACGCGCGCGCGCTGATCGAGCGCAAGCCGCATCCGCACGACGGCCGCGCGGTCGGCCTGCATCTCACGCCGGCCGGCGAGGCGCTGGTGCGCGAGGCCGAGCAGGCCGTGATCCAGCTCGAGCTCGATGCCAGCGCGCGGCTCAGCGCGCGCGAGCGCGAGACGCTGATCAAGCTGCTGCAGAAGGTCTATCTCTGAGCCTCTGAGCGCCGCGCCTACTGCAGGCCCAGCTCCACCATCTCCAGCAGCCGCAGGGTCAGCGGCTCCAGCACCGACGGGTCGGCCTCCTTGAGCGGGCCCTCGATGATCAGCAGCGCGAGCCCGTGCACCGCCGACCAGGCCAGGTACTCGGCATTCGGGCGCCGTGCCGGATCGAGCGCGCCGGCCTCCACCAGCCGGTCCAGGCCCGAGCCCAGCAGCTGGAACGGGTCCATGCCGCTCGCGCCCGCGCTCGAGGGGCCGATGGTGCCGCGCGCCTCGTCGGAAGAGATCACGAAGGCGGTGCGGAACAGCCCCGGCTCGTCCTGCGCGAAACGCAGGTAGCCCCAGCCGATCGCCCGCACCCAGGCGCGCGCATAGTCGGCCGGCGGCTGGTCGTGCGAGATCGCGCCGAGTTCCTTCTCCATCGAACGTGCCGCGGCCGACAGCGCGGCGCCGCGCACCGCCAGCAGCAGCTCGTGCCGGCTCGCGAAGTGGCGGTAGGCCGCGTTGGGCACCACGCCCACGCGGCGCGTGGCCTCGCGCAGCACCACGGCATCGGGGCCGCCGTCGCGCGCCAGTTCGATGCCCGCGTCCAGCAAGGCCCGGCGCAGGTCGCCGTGGCGGTAGGTGGAGCGCGAGGGCGGCGCGGATTCGGCGGCGATGGCGGCGTTGCGGACCATTTCCTTCTTTCTCGGACTACGATTTTTCGATGTGGACAGTGTCCATTATCTTTGCTATTCTTTGTGGACGGTGTACACAAAGTAGTGCCATCGTATTCGCCAGGGCCTTTTTCGCCCAACGGCGCCCACGGAATAACCGCACCAGCGAAAAGGAATTGCCATGAAAGTCCAGTCCTATCTCTCGTTCGAAGGCCGCTGCGACGAGGCCATCGCGTTCTACGGGAAGGCGCTCGGCGCCGAGGTCGTGCAGCTCATGCGCTACAGCGACGCCCCCGCCGACATGCCGCCCGACGCGGACGGCTGCGCCGGTGCCATGCCCGGTCCCGACAAGGTCATGCATGCGGTGCTGCGCATCGGCGAGACCGAGCTCATGGCCTCCGACGGCCGCTGCTCGGGCCAGGCCGAGTTCAAGGGAATCATGCTGGCGATCACCGCGCCCACCGAGGCCGACGCGCGCAAGTGGTTCGACGCGCTGGCCGACGGCGGCCAGGTGATGCAGCCGCTGATCCCCACCTTCTTCTCGCCGGGCTTCGGCATGGTCGGCGACCGCTTCGGCGTGGGCTGGATGGTGGTGGTCGGCCACTGAAGCCACGCCCCGCAAGACCCCGCGCCCTTTCCTCCCCGGATCTCCATGTTCAAGAAAATCGCCCTCCTCCTCGTCGTGCTGATCGCCGGCGTCCTGCTGTACGCGGCCACGCGCCCCGACAGCTTCCGCGTCGAGCGCAGCACGCGCATCCAGGCACCGCCCGAGCGGATCGCGCCGCTGGTCGCCGACTTCCACCGCTGGAGCGAGTGGTCGCCCTACGAGAAGCTCGATCCGGCCATGAAGCGCAGCTTCGGCGGCGCCGCCAGCGGCCCGGGCGCGACCTACGCCTGGGAAGGCAACGACAAGGCCGGCGCCGGCCGCATGGAGATCCTCGAGGCCTCGCCCACCAAGGTCTCGATCAAGCTCGACTTCCTCAAGCCCTTCGAGGCCCGCAACACCGCCGACTTCAGCTTCCAGCCGCAGGGCGACGCGACCCAGGTCACCTGGGCCATGCACGGCCCGGCGCCCTACATCTCCAAGCTCATGGGCCTGTTCTTCGACATGGACACCCTGATCGGCAAGGACTTCGAAGCCGGCCTCGCCAACCTCAAGACCGCGGCCGAGAAGCCGGCGGGATCCTGAGCCTGTCCCCCTCCCGTTCTCCCATCCACCCACTCACGAAGGAACTCCCATGTCGCTCCTCAACGCCTATCTCACCTTCGACGGCAACGCGGCCGAGGCCATGCGCTTCTACGAGAAGACGCTCGGCGGAAAAATGGAAATGCTCATGACCGTGGGCGACAGCCCCGAGGCCGCCAACATGCCGCCCGAGGCCGCGAGCCGCCTGATGCACGCCAGCCTCGTGGTCGGCGACAGCACGCTCATGGCCTCCGACAGCATGCCGGGCATGCCGTACGAAGGCATGAAGGGCTTCGGCGTCGCGCTCAACTACCCGACGGTCGCCGAAGCGAAGCGCGTGTTCGACGCCTTCGCCGAAGGCGGCCAGGTCGGCATGCCGTTCGAGAAGACCTTCTGGGTCGAGGGCTTCGGCATGGTGACCGACCGCTACGGCACGCCCTGGCTGATCAACGGCGGCGCCTCCCTCGTCTCACGAAGAACGCCACAACCCACCGCCGGGCCGCCCCCCCCCCGGCCCCTGAGGAATCCTTTCCATGACCGAATCCCTCGACAACCGCAAGCGCTGGCTCGCCCTGATGGTGCTGTGCCTGGGCGTGCTGATGATCGTGCTCGACACCACCATCGTGAACGTCGCGCTGCCCTCGATCCGCACCGACCTCGGCTTCACCGAGACCTCGCTGGTGTGGGTCGTCAATGCCTACATGCTGACCTTCGGCGGCTTCCTGCTGCTGGGCGGGCGGCTCGGCGACCTCTACGGCCACCGCCGCGTCTTCCTCGCCGGGCTGGTGCTGTTCACGCTGGCCTCGCTGGCCTGCGGCATCTCGACCACGCAGGGCCTGCTGATCGCCGCGCGCGCGGTGCAGGGCCTGGGCGGCGCGATCGTGTCGGCCGTCTCGCTGTCGCTGATCATGAACCTCTTCACCGAGCCGGCCGACCGCGCCAAGGCGATGGGCGTCTACGGCTTCGTCTGCGCCGGCGGCGGCAGCATCGGCGTGCTGCTCGGCGGCCTGCTCACCAGCTCGCTGAGCTGGCACTGGATCTTCCTGGTCAACCTGCCGATCGGCGTGGCCGTGTACGCGCTGTGCATCGCGCTCTTGCCGAGCGCGCGCGGCCAGGCCCATGGCGAGAAGCTCGACGTGGCCGGCGCGGTCACGGTCACGCTCTCGCTGATGCTCGCGGTCTACGGCGTGGTCAACGGCAACGAGGCCGGCTGGCGCTCGGCGCAGACGCTGGGCCTGCTCGGCACCGCGGTCGCGCTGCTCGCGATCTTCATCGCCATCGAGGCCAGGGTGAAGCATCCGCTGATGCCGCTGGGCCTGTTCCGGCTGCGCAGCGTCTCGGTCTCGAACGTGGTGGGCGTGCTGTGGGCCGCGGCGATGTTCGCCTGGTTCTTCATCTCGGCGCTCTACATGCAGCTGGTGCTCGCCTACACGCCGATGCAGATCGGCCTGGCCTTCCTGCCGGCCAACGTCATCATGGCCGTGTTCTCGCTCGGGCTGTCGGCGAAGATCGTGATGCGCTTCGGCATCCGCCGTCCGCTCGCGGCGGGCCTGTGGCTCGCGGCCATCGGGCTGGCGCTGTTCGCGCGCGCGCCGGTCGACGGCCGCTTCGCGATCGACGTGCTGCCCGGCATGCTGCTGCTGGGCCTGGGCGCCGGCATGGCCTTCAATCCGCTGCTGCTGGCCGCGATGAGCGAGGTGAGCCCTAGCGAATCGGGCCTGGCCTCGGGCGTGGTCAACACCGCCTTCATGATGGGCGGCGCGCTGGGCCTCGCGGTGCTCGCGAGCATCGCGGCCGCGCAGACCGGCTCGATGCTCGCGGCCGGCGCGAGCACGCCGCTCGCACTCACCGGCGGTTACCAGATGGCATTTCTCGTCGGCGCCGTGTTCGCGGCGGTGGCGGGTTTGTTCGGCGCCCTGCTGCTTCGCTCCGCCATGCCGGGGCAGATGCACGACAACGAGGAAGCGGCGGGCCCCGGGAGCGCGGCGAATGGCGCGGCAACGTCCTGACGGGCTGCTGCTGGGCCGGCCGCCGTTTCTGTTTCTCTTTCCCTTCTTTTCAAGGAGTGTTCCCATGGCTCGCTATGTCGACGGTTTCATCGTGCCGATTCCCGCCAAGAACGTGGAGGCCTACCGCAAGGTGGCGCGCAAGGCCGGCAAGGTCTGGATGGAGTACGGCGCGCTCGAATACGTGGAGTGCGTCGCGGACGACGTCAAGCCCGGCAAGCTGACCTCGTTCCCGCAGAGCGTGAAGCTCAAGGCCGACGAGGTGGTCGCGTTCTCGTGGATCGTCTACAAGTCGCGCAAGCACCGCGACACGGTCAACGCCAAGGTGATGGCCGACCCGCGCATCGCGGCGATGGACCCGAAGACCATGCCCTTCGACGCCAGGCGCATGATCTTCGGCGGCTTCAAGTCGATCGTCGAATTCTGAGCGCCGCGGCGGGGACTCAGGCCGCCACGAAGCCGTCGTAGACGAGCTTGAGCCCCGTCAGCAGCATGCCCAGGTAGACGAAGCGGTAGAACCAGGTGGCGTCGATGCGCCGCGCGATGCGGATGCCGACCCACACGCCCAGCGGCGCGAAGGGCATCAGCGCCAGCGAGGTGGCCAGCGTGCGCAGGTCGATCAGGCCCAGCCATGCGTAGGGGATCCACTTGCTGAGGTTCACCACGAAGAAGAAGTAGGCCATGGTGGCCGTGAACACCACCGGCGACAGCCGCAGCGGGATCACGTAGGCATTGATCGGCGGCCCGCCCGCATGCGCGATGAAGCTCGTGAAGCCCGACACCGTGGTCAGCGCGGCGCCGATGCCGCGCGAGGGCAGCGGATCGTCCGGCTTGGGCGGGAACAGCACGCGCTGCGCCAGGAAGAGCAGCGTGAACACGCCCACGATGCCCGCCACCGTGTGCGCCGACAGCGCGCGGAACAGCAGCGTGCCGATCACCGTGCCCAGCAGGCCGAAGGGGATCAGGAACTTCAGCAGCGAACGGTCGAAGTCGCGCCGGAAGGCCGCGAGCCCCAGCAGGTCCATCAGCAGCAGCAGCGGCATCAGGATCGCCGCGGCCTGCGGCACCGTGACCGCCAGCGCCATCAGCGGCACCGCGAGCGAGCCGAAACCGGCGCCGAAGCCGCTCTTGCTGATGCCGAGCAGCAGCACGGCGGGAATGGCGACCGCGTAGAAGTGCGGGTCGGTGATGAGGGGGAAGACCATGGGCAGGAAGGGCGCGCGAAAAAAAGCCCGTCGTCGCGGCGGGCCCCGGCGAGCGTAGCAGGAAGGCGCGCGGGCCGCTGCGGCCCCGATCCGGCCCGGCTCAGCGCTCGAGCGCGCCGCCCGCGAGCCAGCGCGCGCCGCGCTGGTAGAGCGCCTCGACCGCCGGGCCCTTGAGCATCGGCATGTCGAGCTTCACCGTGTAGCCGATGCGCTGCTGGATGTAGGCCAGGTGGCGGTAGCCCTCGGGCAGCTCGGCCAGCTTCGCGGCATCGAGCGTCACGCTGGCGGCCGGGTCGATCGGGTCGATGCGGTCCTTCTCGTAGATCGGCTGGCGGTGCAGCAGCTTCCACCGCCCCTCGTGCAGCACCACGAAGTCGTAGAAGCGGCCGGTGCACACCACGTCGCAGGGCACGCCCTCGACCGGGCCGCGCTGCGAGATCGTCATCTTGGTCTGCACGATGGCGCGCTCGCCCGCCAGCTCGATCGCCGAGCCGCCGAGGAAGTGCAGGATGCTCACGCCCTTGGCCCAGCCTTCCCGCGTGACGCGGATGAACTCGGCGAACGGCCCCTGGAACCAGGTCGCCATCATCACGCCCTCGGGATGCCACACGGTGGCGAAGCGCTCCCAGTCGCCGGCATCGCGCCAGACGGCCCAGCGTTCGATCATGCGGCGGATCAGCAGCTCCTGCTGCAGCGTGTCGTTCATTCCCTGCGTCTCCTGTCGGGGGGTGGATGTCATGCGGGCTGGGCCACGGCCTTCGCCGCACCGGTCGCCGGCGACGGCGCCAGCGGGTTCAGCACGAAGTCGAAATCGAGCCGCCAGCGACCATCGGCCTGCCGCGTCCAGGGCGCCACCAGCGATTCGCGCACCGCGAACACCGCATCGGAATCGAGCCATTGGTCGCCCTCGCGGAACACGTGGGTGATGAGCCGCTCGTAGCCCGGCGCCTGGATCATGAAGTGCAGGTGCGCGGGCCGCCACGGATGGCGCTTCGTGGCATCGAGCAGCTGGCCCACCGGGCCGTCGGTCGGGATCGGGTAGGCCTCGGCCAGCACGCTGCGGAAATGCAGCGCGCCGTCGGGCCCGGTGCGCAGCCGGCCACGGTTCTCGGCATGGCCGAGCTCGGGATGCTGCACGTCGTAGTGCCCGCCCGCGTCGGCCTGCCACACGTCGACCACGGCACCGGCCACCGGCGCGCCGTCGAGGCCGCGCACCGTCACGCTGACGTCGCAGGGCTCGCCGGCCGCGCCGTTGGCCACGTCGTCGCCGTGCGCGTACTCGGGGGCGCCCTCGACATAGAAGGGGCCGAACACCGTCGCCTCGGTGCAGCCGGCAGGCTTGTCGTTGTTCATCGCGATCGTGAGCATCGACAGCCCCAGCACGTCCGACAGCAGGATGAATTCCTGGCGCGTGTCGTCGCACATCCGGCCCGTGGCCGTCAGGTAGTCGATGCCCTGCTTCCACTCCGCCTCGGTCAGCTTCACCTCGCGCGCGAAGGCGTGCAGGTGCTGCACCAGGCTGGTCACGATCTCGTGCAGCCGCGGGTTCGGGGTGTCGGCGAAGCGCGCGAGCACGGCCTGGGTGATGTTGTCCTGGTTGAGATTGCGCATGGCGGCTGTCTCCATTCGTTCGAGGGGTTCGCCCGACTCTAGGCGGCGCACCGGCGGGCGCAAAGCACCTCGGCGCAAATGATTTTTCCGCCCAGCGGAACGGTCGACCCATCGCCTGGCACAAAATCGCCCAGCCCGAAAAAGACGCTCGCCGGAGACACCCATGGACCGCTGGACCGAAATCGCCCTGCTCGTGCAGATTGCCGACGCCGGCAGCCTGAGCCGCGCCGCCGAGGCGCTGGGGCTGTCGAACGCGGCCGCGAGCCGCCACCTGAGCGCGCTCGAGGCGCGGCTGGGCGCCCGGCTGGTCGAGCGCAACACGCGCCGGCTCTACCTGACCGACACCGGCCGCGAGTTCTGCGGCCGCGCGCGCACCATCCTGTCGGACCTCGAGGATGCCGAGACGGCCGTCAACGCCACCGCGCTGCAGCCCACGGGCACGCTGCGCATCACGGCCTCGCTGTCGTTCTCGATCCACCACATCGCGCCGCTGCTGCGCGAGTACACCCAGCGCTACCCCGGCGTGAAGGTGCACGTGGAGGCGGCCAACCGCTACTTCGACCTGATCGACAACAACATCGACGTGGCGATCCGCACGCGCGAGTACGAGCCCGATTCCAACGTGACGATCCGCCGCCTCGGCGAGACGCGGCGCATCCTCGCGGCCTCGCCGCGCTACTTCGCGCAGCACGGCTTCCCGAAGACGCTGGAGGAGTTGCTGCAGCACAAGCTCCTGATCTACACCTACGCCAACAACCCCAACGAGCTGCGCTTCACCGGCCGCGACGGTGAAGTCCGCACGGTGGCGGTGCAGGGGCTGCTCGAATCGAACGACGGCCAGGTGCTGCGCGCCGCGGCGCTCGACGGCATGGGGATCCTGGTGCAGCCCACCTACATCGTCTACGACGACATCGTGGCCGGCCGGCTGGTGCCCACGCTCGACGACTGGGACCTGCCGCACCTGCGCATCAACCTGGCCTACCCGAGCCGCAAGCACCTGTCGGCCAAGGTGCGCAGCTTCATCGACTTCATGGCCGCGCACTTCCACAAGATGGACTACGAGCGCAAGTGGACCGGGCATTTCCTGGGCCGCTGATCCGCTCGCCCGAGCCGCTTTCTCGAAAAAAGGTGCGTAAACGCACCGACCGGCCCGCCGCCTCCTGCGCACACTGGAAACGGACCTGCCCGCATCCCGCGGGCGGGCGCAGTCCTTTCCTATCCTGACCGCTCGAGGAACCGCCATGAACACCCAGGCCGCCACCACGCATGCGCCGATCGCTTCGTCGTTCGCCGCCCCCACCCTCGCCAACGGCGACGACGCCGGCAAGCTGCTGCTGCGCGTCGCCATCGGCGTGCTCGTACTGCTGCACGGCATCTTCAAGCTCTCGGCCGGGGTCGGCTTCATCGCCGGCATGCTGGCCAAGTCCGGCCTGCCCGGCGGCCTGGCCTACCTGGTCTACGTGGGCGAGATCGTCGCGCCGCTGCTGCTGATCGCTGGCTTCTGGACCCGCGCCGCGGCCGCCGTGGTGGTGGTCAACATGCTGTTCGCCTTCGGCCTGGTGCACATGGGCGACTTCTTCGCGCTGACCAAGCAGGGCGGCTGGGCGCTCGAACTGCAGGGCCTGTACCTGTTCGGCGCGCTCGCCGTGGTGCTGCTGGGCGCGGGCCGCTTCAGCGTGGGCGGCACGACCGGCCGCTGGAACTGATCTCGCGCAGGCTCAGGACGCGTCGCCGCGCACCTGGGCCACCATCCGCTCCAATCGGCCGGCGTCTTCCAGCACCAGCGCGCGGCCGTCCTTGCGCAGCACGCCGCTGCGCACCAGCGCATTGAGCTCGCGCGTGACCTGCTCGCGGTTGGTGCTGATCTGGCTGGCCAGGGCCGCGTGGCGCGGCGCGGGCTCGAGCCGCGCCTGGTTGCCGTCGAAGCCGGCGCCGCGTGCCAGCCGCAGCAGCTCGGCATGCAGCCGGTTCTGCACGCCCAGGGTGCTCAGGTCGATCACGCGTTCGCTGAGCTGGCGCACCAGCGCGGCCAGCCGCTGCATCACGCGCTCGGCCACCAGCGGCTCGTCGCGCAGCAGGGCCAGGAAGGCGGTGCGGTCGAGGCTGGCGACCACGCAGGGTTCGAGCGTGACCACGTCGGCCGAGCGCGGCCCGCCGTCGATGGCGGCGATGTCGCCGAAATGCTCGCCGGCCTCGGAATCGCGGAAGGTCACCTGGCGGCCATTGGCCGAATAGGTGGTCACGCGCACGCGGCCCGAGACCAGCAGGAACACCTCGCCCTGCTGCTCGGCGCGCAGCAGCAGCGGCTTGCCGGCCGCCACGCTGTGCCACAGGCACTGCTGCGCGAGCTGGTCCAGGCGCTGGTCGGACAGCCCCGCGAGCAGCGCGATCTGGCGCAGCGCGAGGCTGGAACGCGGGGCGGCCGAAGCCGGGGCGGAAGACGGGGAAGGTGTGGTGGAGGCCATGCCGGGTCGGTGGGCGCCGCGCATTATGCTCGGGTGCCCTTCCGACCCGCCGCATGCAAAGACGTTCCCCACCCGCCCTGAGAACGCCCACGCGGCGCAACCTGCGCTGGGCCAGCGGGATCGTGCTGATGGCCTACGTCACGCTGCACCTGCTCAACCATGCGCTAGGCATCGCCTCCTTCGCCCGGGCCGAGGCGGTGCTCGACCAGTTGCGCGCCTTCTGGCACAGCCTGCCCGGCACCCTGCTGCTGTATGGCGCCGCGCTGGCGCACCTGGCGCTGGCCGTGGTCGCGCTGTGGGAGCGGCGCACGCTGCGCATGCCGCCGCTCGAGGGCCTGCGCGTGCTGCTGGGCTTCTCGCTGCCGCTGTTGCTGGCGGCCCACCTGACGGCGATGCGCGGCGCCCACACCCTCTACGGCATCGATGGCTCGTACGCGCGCGTGGTCTGGGGCCTGTGGGACCTGCCGGGCGCGAGCGCGCAGTTCGCGCTGATGCTCGCGGCCTGGGTGCACGGCTGCCTGGGCCTGCACTTCGCGCTGCGCGTGCAGCCCTGGTACCGCCGCTTCTCGCACCTGCTGCTGGCCATCGCCGTCGTGCTGCCGCTGCTGGCCGCCCTGGGCTTCGTCTCGATGGGGCGCGAGTTCCAGTGGACCGGCGTGCCGCCGACGGTGGTCCCGACTGCCGAGCAGTCACGCGCGCTCGGTGCGATCGAACGCAACATCAAGCTCTTCTATGCGCTGGCGCTGGCCGCGTTGCTGCTCGCGCGCTGGGGCCGCACGGCCTTCTACCGCTGGTCGGGCCGGCCCTCGGTCGCGCTGCGCTATCCCGAGCGCACGGTGCACGTGCCGCACGGCTGGAGCGTGCTCGAGGCCAGCCGCTCGCACGGCATCGCCCACCTGTCGGCCTGCGGCGGCCGCGCGCGCTGCTCGACCTGCCGCGTGCGCGTGAACGGCCCGGCCGGCCACGTCGACCCGCCGGGCCGCGACGAGCAGCGCACGCTCGAACGCGTGCGCGCGCCGGCCGACGTGCGCCTGGCCTGTCAGCTGCGCCCGCGCGGCGACATCGAGGTCACGCCGCTGTTCGCGCCGCGCCCCAACGAGGGCCGGCCCGCGCCCGTGGGCAGCTTCGGCCACGAGCGCGACGTGGCGATCCTGTTCGTCGACCTGCGGCGCTGGTCGGGGCTGTCGGAACGCCAGTGGCCCTTCGACCTCGCCTACGTGCTCGACCGCTACTTCGCCACCGTGGGCGCCGCCGTGCGCGAGGCCGGCGGCGTGCCCAACCAGTTCATCGGCGACAGCGTGATGGCGATCTTCGGCCTCGAGACAGACCTCGCCACCGCCTGCCGCCAGGCGCTGCGCGCCACCGCGCTGATCGGCGAGCGCATGGACGCCTGGAGCGAGGGCTTCGAGGCCCAGTTCGGCCAGCGGCTGGACTTCGGCATGGGCCTGCACGCGGGCCGCGCCGCGGTCGGCGAGGTCGGCTACCTCGAGACCACCACCTTCACGGCGATCGGCGAGGTGGTCAACACCGCGAGCCGGCTGCAGGACCATTCGAAGAAGGCCTCGGCGCGGCTGGTGCTCTCGCTGTTCGCGGCGCAGCAGGCCGGCGCGGCCGAGGCGCTCGGCGCGCCCGAGATGCTCGCCGTGCGCGGGCGCACCGAGCCGCTGGCGGTGCTGTACGCGGCACGAACGGCCTGAGCCCTCATCCCCGTTTCTCCCCACTGCCAGTGGGGTTCACGGCCCGCGCGCGATCGATCGAAAGCAGTGCGCAAACGCACAGCGCGAACCACGATGCGGTTTCACACTGCATCCCGTGGCAACGACGAATGTCCGCCGCCCACACAGACATCCGAAGGGACTCTCACCATGAACACCAAGCAACTCATCGCCCTCTCCGCTCTCGCACTCGCAGCCGGCGCCGCCTCGGCCCAGACCGTGCCCGCCGAAGCCTGGGTGGGCGCGCCGATCGCCACCACCGGCAGCGCGCTGAGCCGCACCGACGTGCGCGCCGACCTGGACCGTTCGAAGACCGTGGCCCAGGCGCCGCAGGAAGCATGGGTCGGCAGCGAAGCCGGCGAGAACGTGGCCGCGGGCGCGCTGAGCCGTGCCGAAGTCAAGGCCGACCTCGCGCTGTGGACCCGCGCCGGCCTCAACCAGTACGCGCGCATCGACGGCATCGACAGCACCAACCCCGATTTCCGCCAACGCACGGCCGCCTACGAGCGCCTGCGCAACAGCCCGGCCTACCTGGCCGAAGTGAAGCAGCTGCAGGGCGTGCCCTCGGTGGCCAGCACGCAGCCCGCGGGCGGCGAAGCGGCCGCGAACTGAGAGCGGCAGACGGACCTCGCGCGCAAGGCGCGGAGGTCCCGCCGCTCAGGGCCGCGCGCCTTCCCAGGCGTTCTGCAGCAGCGCGCGGATCGCGTCGCGCTCCAGCGGCCGCGGATTCGGATACTGGTTCTGCAGCGCCTGCGCGCAGGCCACGTCGAGGTCGGCCTCCTTCATGCCGATGTCGCGCAGCGCCACCGGCGCGCCGTTGTCGCGCGCGAGCTCGTACACGGCCTGCGCCGCGCTGCTGCCGCCGAGCGCGCCGGCGATGCGTTCCATGGCGCGCGGCGCCGCCGCGGCGTTGTAGGCCAGCGCATGTGGCAGCACGATGGTGTGGGTCTCGGCATGCGGCAGGTTGAAGCTGCCGCCGAGCGTGTGGCAGAGCTTGTGGTGCAGCGCCATGCCCACGTTGCCGAGCACGGTGCCGCACAGCCATGCGCCGTACAGCGCATCGCCGCGCGCCGCCACGTCCTGGGCCGAGGCACGCAGCACGGGCAGCGCACGACCCAGCGCGGCGATGCCCTCCACCGCCATCAGGTCCATGATCGGATTGGCATCGACCGCGTAGAGGCCCTCGGCCGCATGCGCGATCGCGTTGATGCCGCTGGTCACGCTCATCGCCACCGGCAGGCTCAGCGTGAGCTCGGGGTCGTAGATCACGGTGCGCGGCAGCACGCGCGCGTCCTTGCCGGTCTTCTTGAGGCCGGCCTCGGTGATGCCGTAGATCGGCGTCATCTCGGAGCCCGCATAGGTGGTGGGAATGGCGAGGATCGGCAGCCCCGAATCGAGCGCGATCGCCTTGCCCAGGCCGGTGGTCGAGCCGCCGCCGATGGCCACGGCGCAATCGGCATCGAGCCGCCGCGCCACCTCGCGCGCCTCGCGCGCGGTCTCGATCGGCACGTGCATCACGGCGCGGTCGAACACGCCGGCCGCATGGTCGCCGAGCAGCGCGGCGATGCGCTCGGCCTGCGGCCGCTGCTCGGGCGTGGACAGCACCAGCGCGCGGCGCGCGCCGAGCGCCTCGATCTCGCGCGCCAGGTGCCGCAGCGCGCCGGCACCGAAGACCACGCGCTGGGGCGCGCTGTTGTAGACGAAGGAAGAATGGGTCATGGGGTCGGGCTTTCGGATTCGGGACGCGAGGCGCCCGCCGCGAGTCTCCCGCGCGCCAGTGCGCGCTGCCATGCCGCCAACGGAAAGCAGTTTTCCGCTCAGCGCACAGTGTCCCTGGCGCGGGCCTGCACGATCAGCAGCAGGAAGCCGCCCGCCATCGCGACGTTCTTGAGGAAGTTGTTGAGCTGCGCATTGAACTGCGCCGCGTCGGCCGACCAGAAGGCATGGGCCGCGAAGGCGGTGGCGAGGGTGAAGAGCGCGAGCGCACCCGCCACCCACTTCACGCGCCAGCCCGCGACCAGCAGCAGGCCGCCGCCGATCTCGAGCGCGATGGTCAGCGGCAGCACCACGTCGGGCAGCGGGATGCCAAGCTTGGCGAAATAGCCGAGCGTGGCGCCATAGGTCATGAGCTTGCGCACGCCCGCGATCAGGAAGATCGCGGCCATCAGCACGCGGGCCGCCAGCACCGCCGCGCCGCCATCCATCGGCCTCGTCGCCGTTCCATTCGTCATGCTCTCTCTCCTTCGCGCACCGTGGCGCTGTTCGTGAATCCAGTCCGCCCCATGCAGAACACCATCGCGCACGACAGCAGCGCGGGCAGCGCCGCCGCCACGAACAGCGCGCCGTTCGACCAGTGCAGCCCGATCAGCCAGCCCGCCACCAGCGGTCCCGCGATCGAGCCCGCGCGGCCGATGCCGAGGCTCCAGCCCATGCCGGTGGCGCGCACCGTGGTCGGGTAGACGCTCGAGGCCAGCGCGATCAGCGCCGGCTGCGCGCCGACGATGCAGAAGCCGCTGACCACCACCGCCGCCAGCATGGCCGCGAGCGGCAGCGCGGGCTGGCCGATCAGCGCGATGGTCAGCACCGCGAGCGCGAACACCGGCACCAGCACGCGGTAGAAGCCCACGCGGTCGATCAGCGGCCCCATCGCCACCGTGCCCACCACGCCGCCCACCTGCAGCAGCGTGCCGGCGGCCACCGCCACGTTCGCGCTGTAACCCGCGTCGACCGCCAGCGTGGGCAGCCAGTTGGCGAGGAAGAACAGGTTCAGCAGGTTGAGGAAGTTGATGCCCCACAACAGCAGCGTGGCGCGCGCGCGGCCGCCGCGGAACAGCTCGGCCACCGGCGCGCCGTCCTGCTTCGCCTCGTGCACCACGTAGCGGCTGGCGGCATCCACCGGCACGCCGGGCGCGATGTGGCGCAGCCACTGCTGCACCCGGTCGAGCCGGCGCCCGCGCAGCACCAGGAACTGCATCGACTCGGGCATGTAGCGCAGCATCAGCGCCGCGATCACCAGCGGCACCACGCCGCCGAACACGAACACCGCGCGCCAGCCGCCCAGCGGCAGCAGCAGCGCGCTGATCGCGCCGCCGAGCACCGCGCCGCCGGTGAAGCCGCAGGAGACCCACATCATCAGCGTCACGCGCCGCCGGTGCGGGCTGTACTCGCTGGCCAGCGCGCTGGCGTTGGCCATGATGCCGCCCAGCCCGATGCCGGTGACGAAGCGCATCGCGAGCAACTGGCCCAGCGTGTTGACCCCCGTGGTGGCAAGCATGCACAGCGCGAAGAACACAGTGGCCGCGATCAGCACCGGCCGGCGGCCGAAGCGGTCGGCGCAGATGCTCAGCACCAGCGAGCCGACCAGCATGCCCAGCAGGCCGGCGCCGAACACCGGGCCCAGCGCGGCCTTCTCGATGCCCCATTCGTGCACGATCGCGGGCGCCACGAAGCCCATCGCCTGCACGTCGAAGCCGTCCATCACCACCGCGCAGCCCACCAGCACCAGGATCCAGCGCTGGAAGCGGCTGACCGGATGGCTGTCGATCAGCGCGGGGATGTCGATCGGCGCGCGCACTTCGGCGGCACCGCCCGTGCCCGCGGATTCGGCGATGGCTCTCACGCGAGCGCCTCGTCGAGATCCAGGCAGTGCTCGGCGCTCCAGCCGTAGAGCCATTCGAGCGCGTCGTAGAAGCGCTCCTGCGGCCGGTCCTTCCACATGCTGTTGCGCACCTGCCGCTCCACGCCCCTGGCGTGATAGATGCGCCCCATCTCGCGCGCCGACAGCACCACGCGCGCGGTGCGCGCCACGCGCGACCGCTCGTACAGCGCGAGCGCGCGCGGCCAGTCGCCCTGTTCGCGGCGCAGCGCGAGGCCGAGCGTGACCGCGTCCTCGCAGGCCGTGCAGGCGCCCTGCGCGAGGTACTGCACCATGGGGTGCGCGGCATCGCCCAGCAGGGTGGCGCGGCCGAAGGTCCATTGCTCGATCGGGTTGCGGTCGGCGGTCGAGTAGCGCTTCCAGGCCTGGGGCACGCGCAGGATCTGCTGCACCCGCTCGCAGGTGCCGGCGAAGAAGCGCAGCAGCTCGGCCGGGTCGCCATCCATCGAGCCCCATTCCTCGGGCCGGTCGCTGTGGAAGGTGGCGGCCAGGTTGAACTTGTCGCCGCCCTTGAGCGGGTAGTGCACCAGGTGGCAGTTGGGGCCGACCCAGATGCACGGCGCGGTGAAGCGCAGCGCCTCGGGGAACTCGGCCGTGTCGACCACCGCGCGGAACACCACGTGGCCCGACACCCGGATGCCGTCGCCCACGTACTGCTGGCGCACCACCGAGCGCACGCCGTCGCAGCCGATCAGCGCCTGGCCTTCGTGCCGCCCGCCCTGCGCGTCGATCAAGGTCACGCCCTCCGCGTCCTGTTCGATCTTCACGCCTTTGGTCGAGGTCAGGAACTCGATTTGCCCGTCGCGCGCCGATTGGACGCCGTCGAGCAGCGCGCCATGGATATCGGCGCGGTGGATCACCGCATAGGGATTGCCGAAGCGCTCGCGGAAAGCGTCGGCCAGCGAGATGCCCGCCACGCGCCGCGCATCGAGCGCGTCGAACATCACCATCTCGTCGGTGTAGACCGCCTTGGCGCGCAGCTGCGCGCCCACCCCGAGGGCATCGCAGGCCGCGAAGGCGTTCGGGCTCAGCTGGATGCCGGCACCGATCTCGCCGATCCGGCCGGCCTGCTCGATCACCTTGACGCGGTAACCCTCGCGCACCAGCGCGAGCGCCGCCGCCAGCCCGCCGATGCCGCCGCCGGCCACCAGCACCGGCCGTGTGTCTTTCGCAGCGCCCATCTCAGTTCAGCCCGAACAGCCGGCGCGCGTTGTCACGGCCGATCTTGCGGCGGTCGTTCTCGCTGATCTCGCAGCGGTCGAACCAGCGTGCCGCGTCCTCGTGCTTCTCGAACGGATAGTCGACCGAATACATGATGCGGTCCGATCCCACCTCGAGCAGGGTCGACAGCAGCGTGGGCGTGCGGAAGTTGCCGCTGGTCGTGATGTGCACGTTGCTGCGCAGGTAGTCGCCGATCTCCCTGTCGCAGGGCATGCCGCGGCGGCCCTTGCGCAGGATGTGGTCGACGCGCCAGATGTTGAACGGGATGCCCTCGCCGAAGTGGCCGAGGATCATCTGCAGCTCGGGATGGCGGTCGAACAGGCCGCTCGACAGCAGGCGCAGCGCATGGATGCCGGTCTCGACCGCGAAGGCCCAGGTCGGGCCGGTGAGCCAGTGCGCGCCTTCGTAGATCGGCTCGCGCGGCAGCAGCGGGTCGCGCGGGTGCATGTAGAAGGGCTTGCCCAGCGCCGCGGCGGCGCGCCAGAAATCGGCGAAGCGCGGGTCGTCGTAGTAGACGACCGTCTGCTCGTCGCCCACCTGCGAGAAGCCGTTGACCAGGAAGCCGTGGAAGCCCAGTTCCTTCACGCAGCGCTCGAGTTCGCGCGCCGCGGCCTCGGGGTCCTGCAGCGGCAGCGCCGCGAAGCCGCCGAAGCGCGCGGGATGGCGGCGCACCTGCTCGGCCAGCACGTCGTTGGCGCGCTTCGCGACTTCCACCGCGCGCTTCGCGTCGGGAATGCCCTGCACCGCGGGCGAGTTCAGCGAGAGGATCGAGAAGGCCGTGCCCCACTGGTCCATCTGCTCGAGGCGCTGCTGCTCGAAGTCGAGCAGGTTTCCCTTCAGCGTCTGCCACACCTCGGGCCGTGCGTAGACCTGCGAGTCGGCGATCGTCAGGTCGATCGCGAAATGCTCTTCGAGCGCAATCTTGTCTTTCATGGGGTGTTCACTCCGGTTTGATGTTCAGCTTGTCGAGCACGTCCTGCCAGGTCTTGCGGTCCTCGGCGATGTAGCGCGCCAGTTGTTCAGGCGTGCCGGGGCGCGGATAGGTGCCGAGCTCGCGCGACTTGGCGACCACCTCGGGCAGCAGCAGCGCCTCGTTCATGTCCTTGTTGAGCTTCGCGAGCACCTGCGCGTCGACGCCCTTCTTCGCGATCACCGCGAACCAGCCGTGCGCCACCGCGCCGGGCACCGTCTTGCTCGCGAGCGGGAAGGCCTCGAGGCCGGGCTCCACGCGGTCACCCATGCTGGCCAGGATGCGCATGCGGCCGCCCTGCACGTTGCCCGCGACCACGTTGTAGGTCTCGACCATCATCTGGGTCTGGCCGCCGAGCGTGGCCTGCATCGCCTGCGCGCCGCCCGGGTAGTGCACCTCGAGGAACTGCGCGCCCGACTGCAGCCCGAGCAGCGCCGAGGCCAGGTGCGGCGCCGTGCCGCGGCCGTTGTCGGCCACCTCGACGCCCTGCGGTTTGGCGCGTGCGGCCGCGATGAAGTCGGCCAGCGTCTTGTGCGGCGAGTTGCCGGGCACCGCGAGCATGAAAGGCGCGACCGCCGCGAGCGTGACCGGCACGAAGTCGCGGTTGAAGTCGTAGCTCACGCCCTTGATCGTGCTCGGCGCCACCGAGATCGCCGAGCCCTGCACGAAGCCGAAGCTGTAGCCGTCGGCGGGCGCGGCGAGGATGCTGTTCATGCCGATCACGCCGCTGCCGCCGGGCCTGTTGTCGACGATCACGCCCTGGCCCCACTTCTCGCCGAGCTTCGCGCCCACGAGGCGGATCAGCACGTCGGGCGCCGAGCCGGCCGGGAACGGCACGATGAAGCGCACGGCCTGGGCCGGCCATTTCGTGGCCGTCTGCGCCTGCGCCGCCGGCAGCGCCGAGGCAAGGGCCAGCAGGGCCGCGACGGCGTGCCTGCGCGAGTGTCCGAGGCTCATTTTCTTGTCTCCATTTACTTGATTATTCAAATAAGTGGGCGGACTATATACTTGAACAATCAAGCATGTCTAGATGAAAACCCTGAGCCAAGAACACGACCTCGAGAAGGCCATTCCCTTCCTGCTGGCACGCGCCGGCGCGCGCATGGGCAATGCCTTCGCCAAGGCCCTCAAGCCCTATGGGCTGAGCCTCAGCGAGTGGCGCGTGTGCGCCTCGCTGCAGCACACGCCGCGCCAGACGCTCTCGGAGCTGGCGACGCACGCCTCGACCGACCTGTCGGCGCTGTCGCGCATCGTCGACCGGCTGGCGGCCAACGAGCTGGTGATGCGGGAGAAGTGCGACACCGACAAGCGCGCGGTGCGCATCGCGCTGACCGAGCGCGGGCTCGCGCTCACGCTCGAGCTGATCCCGCTCGCGCAGCACTACGAGGCGGTCGCGATCTCCGACTTCAGCCCGGCCGAAGTCAAGACCCTGCGCGCGATGCTGCTGCGGCTGTACGCGAACGCGACGCCGCTGGCCTGAGGGGTTGGCTCAGGCCGGCTCGACGCGCACCGTCGAGGCCGCGCGCGCCTGTGCGATCGCGAAGCGCACCGGCAGGAAGCGCTCGATCACCGCGCAGTTGGTGCGCGTGTGCTCGGTCACCTCGCTGCAGGTGAACGCCGCGCCGCGGCCGCCCTGCCAGGTGGCCAGCGCCAGCAGCAGCGCGAGCTGGTCGGCCAGGTGCGGTCCGACCGCCGCCTCGCTCCTGAGGAAGCCGCGCAGTTCCTTCACCAGCGCATGCGCCACCTGCTCGGCGCTCAGCGTCTTCTCGCCGAAGGCCGTGAACACCTCGGTCACCTCGGCATGCGCGAGCGTCGCGATCAGCGCATTGCCCGGGCCCTCGTTCTGCCGCGTGGCGCCGTAGCGCAGCTGCTCGCCGGTCCAGCCCATCGCCGCGCCCAGGGTCTCGAGTTCGCGCGTCATCACATGGCGCGCGATGCCCGGCGCCAGGCACTCGGCATGGCGCTCCAGCGCCTCGCCGCGCGAGAGCAGGTCGAAGGGCTGCAGCGCGCCGGCCGCCGGCACGATGTCGGCCTCGACCTCGCCGCCGCCGGCCGGATAGAAGCCATGGCGGCGCAGCTGCAGTCGCAGGTCGGCGCCGAGCCGGCGCACCAGCGGCGCGAAGGCGCGCTCGAGGAAATGGAACGGCGGCGCCATCGGGTTGTGCGTACCGCCGCTCAGGTGCAGCCGGCTCGCAGCACCCGCCAGCAGCAGCGGCGGCAGCACGGTCTGCAGCACCAGCATGCAGCTGCCAGCGCCCGAGATCGCGAAGCGGTACTCGCCCGCGCGCACCGGGCCCGGCGTGAAGCACAGCGACTGCGAACCGAGTTCGGCGCCCTCGACGGCCGCGCCGCTGATGGCGGCGGCCGCGTTCACGCACGCGAGGTGCTGGCGCATCAGGCCCGGCTTGGCACGGCCGGCGCGAATCTTCTCGATGGCCATGGGCTGGCCCGTGACCATCGACAGCGCGAGGCTGGTGCGCAGGATCTGGCCGCCACCCTCGCCTTGGGAGCCGTCGAGCACGACGGTCTGCAACGGCGCCGCAGGCGCCTGTTCTCGTTGGATTTCTTCTTTCATGGCTGTTCTTCTTGTCATGGGCGCGGTCATCGCACGCCCCTGTTCCCCGTTGTCCTTGCTACGTCCTCAGCCGCAACCCTGCGACTCGTGGCGCACCGCGCTCTTCGCATCGCTAGCCCCGAAGCGCAGCACCGTCTCGCTGAGAAAGGCATCGAGCCCCGACGCATCGGCCGGCGGCAGCGCCGTCACAGGCTCGGCCGCATGCGCGGCCAGCTCCGCCTCGATGAAGGCATGGATGCCCGGCCAGCGCGGGCTGGTCGCGGCCTCGCCCGCGCGCATCTTCACCTCGAGCAGCGCGTTGATCTCGTCGATCAGCGCGGCGTCGCGCACCGGATCGAGCGTGTGCTGCGCGAGGTCGGCGAAGCGCATCGGCGGCACGCCGGGCCGCATGCGGATCCAGCGCGCGGCCAGCAGCGGGCGCAGCACGTAGAGGTACTTCTTGTAGCGCACCGTCTCGGCCTGCAGGTGCTCGCGGAAGTTCTTCTTCGCCATCGAGGCGTAGTGATGCCAGCCGCGCGCGTTGGAGAACACGGCCTCCGACAGCGCGCGAAAGCGCGGCATCGCCTGCGCGTCCTCGCGGTAGACGATCGGCGAGCGCAGCCACTCGAGCAGCGTCGGGTTCGATTCGCGCATCAGCCCCAGCGCCTTGCGCAGGTCCCAGCCGTTGATGTCGAGCTCGCCGCTGATCGGCAGCTCGATCACGTCGCGCCGCGGCGTCACCGTGAGGTACCACGGCAGGCGGTTCACGTAGATGAAGCGTACGTCGTAGTCGCTGTCGGGCGAGGCGAAGCCCCAGCCGCGGCTGCCCGATTCGCAGGCGAACAGCACCGTGACCTCGTGCCGGGCCTCGATGGCGGCGAGTTCCTCCATGATCTGCGCGCGCATGGCGGGCTCGACCGGGTGGGCCGAGCGGATGCGTTCTTCTTCATGTCGTTGCGGTTTCATCGTTGTCCTTTCCCCGTCGTTCGTCATTCAATCCGTCGTGCTCGCCATCACCGCGGCCAGCGTGCCGCGCCGCGGATTCCACACGGTGAAGCACCAGATGCCCCACCACTCCTTGCCGTCCTCGAAATACGCGCTCCACGTACTGCGTTCGGGCTCGCGCTCCGGATCGCCGACCCAGTCGAGCAGCACCAGGCCATCGTCCGGCAGCAGCCCGATGGCCTCGCAGAAGCGCGGGAACAGCGTGGCCCGCTCGGCTTCGTCTGCCACCGTCAACGGATACGGCGGATCGCCGAAGGCCTGGCAGAGCCACTCGAACCAGTCCACCTCGTCGAGCTCGCGCGTGTGCGCGATGCGATGGTTCGGTGGATAGCTGTCGGCCGCGACCACCGCCGCCGCGTCGAGCCGCGTCGCGCTTGCGCTCGCCACGTCGAAGGCCCGTTGCGCATCGAAGCTGGCCGGCTGCAGGGACGGGTTCTTTTCCATGGCCTCGCGCCAGTGGCGTTCGGCCCGCGCCATCGTTTCCTCGCCCAGCCGCCGCAGCACCTCGCGGTGATGCGCTTCACCCACCACCGGTGCCTCGCCGGCCACGCGGCAGACGCTGAACTCGAACACCACGCCCACGCGCTGCAGCGTGGCGCGCAGCGCGTCGTGGGCGGCCGCCGCCTCCGATGCCATCGGCACGACCTCGTCCTTCGATGCGCTCATTCCGGCTTTCTCCCGAATCGTTGGGCCCACTGGCGAACCTCCTTGTCCGCATGGGCGTTCAAGGCCGCGACCTGCGCCGGCCCGGGCGCGAGACCCAGGCAATGCGCCACCGCCAGCCATCGCAACAGCCGATGATGCCCTTCGCCGCGCCGCGCGAACTCCGCTTCGCCGCATGCCGCGAGGCGCGCCGATGGAATGGCAGCCAGAAAGGCACGCCAGTTCCACGGGTTCGCATGGCCGCGCAGGCAGGCTTCGAGTGCCCAGTCCTCGTCGGCGGGATGGCGCAGCTTCGCGGCCAGCGCCTCGACCGCCGCCTGCGCGCCCTGCCGCTCCCAGCTGTTCCACGACGGTTGCCAGGCATCGACCAGCGCGCGCAGCCGCGCGAGATCGGCCGCCGAACCCCAATGGCCCAGTGCCTCGACCGCCAGCGTGCGCAGGCTCCACCACTTGCTCTCTAGCGCGGCATCGACCTCGGCGCGCGCCGCGGGCGTTGCGGGTGCGCCGGCGAACGCGCGCAGCCGTTGCGACATCTCGCCCAGCAGGTTCGCGCCCTCGCCTTCGCGCGAAGCGGACCGCGCCGCGCGCAGCGCCCGCCGGCATGGCAGGCAGCGCACCGCGCGGCTGTCGATGCTGGCGTGCATCGTCTCGTACCACCACTTCTGCTGCTTCGCCGTCCACACCTGCTCGGCACCGCAGTCGCGGCAGGTGAAGGCGCGGTCGACGTAATAGGTGGGCAGCGCGCCGTAGGTGTTGTTGTGGCGTGCCAGCACCGCCACGTCGGCGGGCTCGAGGCCCGGCGCGCGGCGCGACAGCAGGTGCCGCTGGTCGGGCAGGCGCAGTTGCGTCTCGATGCGCGCCGCGCGCTCGAGGCGGCGGCCGCGGATCTCGGCGCGGCGTTGCTTGTTGCTCTTCATCTCGTCGTCCTCGTTCGGTCTCTCTGAAAAAGGGAGGCCGATCGGGACGACCTCCTTGCACTAACCCTTCACGCACACCACCTGCTTGAGCGTGTAGACCACCTCCACCAGGTCCTTCTGCGCGTCCATCACCGCGTCGATGTCCTTGTAGGCCATCGGGATCTCGTCGATCACGTCGGCGTCCTTGCGGCATTCCACGCCCTCGGTCGCGGCGATCTGGTCGGCGATCGTGAACAGCTTCTTCGCCTTGGTACGGCTCATCTTTCGACCGGCGCCGTGGCTGCAGCTCATGAAACTCTCGGGGTTGCCCTTGCCGCGCACGATGTAGCTCTTGGCGCCCATGCTGCCGGGAATGATCCCGAGCTCGCCGGCCTTCGCGCTCACCGCGCCCTTGCGGGTCACGAGCACGTCCTCGCCGAAGTGCGTTTCGCGGCTCACGTAGTTGTGGTGGCAGTTCACCGCTTCCACGTGCGCCTCGAAGGGCTTCGCGATGACCTTGCGCGCGGCCGCGACCACGCGTTGCATCATCACCTCGCGATTCGCACGCGCGAACTTCTGGGCCCAGCCCACCGCGCGCACGTAGTCGCCGAAGTACCGGGCGCCTTCCTCGAAGTACGCCAGGTCCTGGTCGGGCAGGTTGCGCTGGTGCAGCTCGGCGTCCTTCTTCGCGAGTTCGATGAAGTGCGTGCCGATCGCGTTGCCCACGCCACGCGAACCCGAGTGCAGCATGAACCACACCGAACCCGCCTCGTCGAGGCAGACCTCGATGAAGTGGTTGCCGGTCCCCAGCGTTCCCAGGTGCTTGTGGTTGTTCGTGTTCTTGATGCGCGGGTAGTCCTCGCAGATCGCATCGAACTCATCCACCAGCTTGGCCCAGGCAGCGTCGGTTTCGTCGGGCGGCGTTTCCCACGAGCCCTTGTCGCGGCCCATGCGCTTGGGGTTCGAGCCGTGCGGCACGGCCTTCTCGATCGCCGAGCGCAGCGGGCCCAGGTTGTCGGGCAGGTCGTTGGCATGCAGCGTGGTCTTGCACGCCATCATTCCGCAGCCGATGTCCACGCCCACCGCGGCCGGGATGATGGCCTTGAAGGTCGGGATCACCGAACCCACGGTCGCGCCGATGCCGTAGTGCACGTCGGGCATGGCCGCGATGTGCTTGAACACGATCGGCAGGCGAGCCGCGTTCTCGAGCTGCTTGCGCGCCTCGTCTTCCACGGGCACGCCGCGGGTCCACATCTTCACGGGCACGCCGTTGGGGACTTCGTGCAGGTTGTAGTTCTGTTCTTTCATTTTTCTCTCCGTCTATCTGTTCTTCACGATCATTCTGGTGGACACGGCGGGATTCGAACCCGCATCAATACGGCGACCGTGGTGCTTGAATCCAGCGGCCCAGTCGACGATTGGAAACGCGCGCCAGTGACAGACCCGTCATCGGAGCCAGCACCTGCATCCTCAACCTTGCTCGTCGACCGACTTGCCCGCCGTACCTGGTCTTACCCAGGCTGCCGGCAACATCAACATTTTTGGCAGTGGCGCTCCCTTCAATGCCTGCGTGCCCTTAACCCTCATCTCCCGTCGCTCAAGCCCCGTTCGGCCGCAGCGTCACGAGCCCGTTGAGCACCTGGTCCAGGCCGCCGACCACCGAGATCTTGTCGATCCGCTCGGCCACGCGTTCCAGCGTCTCGAGTTCCTTCATCCGCAATGCGACAGGGTTGCCCTCCATCACTTTCGCGGTGTTCAGCAGCGAGCGCGTGGCCGCGGTTTCCTCGCGGCGGCGGATCACGTTGGCCTGGGCCGATTTCTCGGCCTCCACCACCTGCGCGAGGATGGTCTTCATCTCGCCCGGCAGGATGATGTCCTTCACGCCCACGCTCTCGAGCACGACACCCGAACCCTCGAGCCGTTCGCGCACCTGCGCCAGCACCGTCTGGTCGATGGCCGCCTTGTTCTCCAGCAACGCATCGAGCGTCTGTTCGCCCACCGCGGCGCGCAGACCAAACTGCAATTCGCGGTAGACATGCTCGGCCGGCTTCGGCATCTGGGCCAGGGCCTGCCGCACGTCGGCGAAGCGCCACACCGCCGACAGGTTCAGCCGCAGCCCCACCTTGTCGCGGGTCAGGATTTCCTGGCCGCTCACTTCCGCGATCTGCGAACGCAGGTCGATGCAGTTCACCGCCACCTGGCGGTTGAAGCGCCAGAAGCCGTGGTTGCCCGCCGGCAGCAGCGCCTGCATCTGGCCCTCGAGCGTCAGCACGCCGACGTGGAACTCGGGCACCTGCACCAGCAGCACGCCTTCGAGGCCCTGCACCGCACGCGGACGCAGCGCCACGCTCTGCAGCTTCGACAGCAGATCGGCCGGCAGGCGCGCATCGACCGCCACGTCGACCACGTCGACGCGCTGCTCGCGCAGCCCGCGCCAGTACAGCTTGCGCGTTGCGGGCGGCAGGATCTGCACCAGCACACCGTCCTCGTGGCGCAGGCCCACCTGGGTCTCGCCCAAGGAAACCTGCACGAACTCGCGTGCCACCAGTTCGGGCTCGCGCGCCAGGAAGTAGTCGGCCAGCTCGTGCTCGAACACCGGCTCGCCGAGCGCGAAGCGCTCGAGCTTCACGGTATCGAAGCCCGCGAACACGCGATGCTTTCCCGGGCCGAGCAATTGCTCGAAATCGCCGTTGCGCAGCAGCAGCGCGCGCTCGTTCTTCTTGATGGTGATCTGGTGGAAGCCCAACATTTCTTCTCTCCTACTTCGCTTTTCGTTCGTTTCGTCGTCTTGTTCCTGGCAATGAATCCAGACCCTCGAAAGGGCAGGCGGCGGGCCTCGCGGTCGCCAGGGGCTGCAGCGCGGCGCTCGCGCGGTCCGGTGGTGACTCCTGTCGTCGCGATCGCAACGCCCTCCTCACCTTCCTCGCCGTCGATGGCCGCGCGCAGTTCCCTGACGCACGCACGGTGCGCAAGCCGCCTGCGCTTGGCACGGTGTCGCGCGCCGCAGGGCCGGGGCCCTGCGCCATCGCTCCGGTGTGCCGGGGCGGGGGGCTTTCGCCCCATCAGATGGCGGTGCACGCACCGCCGGGTGTTTCGCGGGAATCGAACCCGCAACGCCATGTGATCCACACGGTGCTCAACCATGAGCAAACTGGATCGAGTCCAGTCGCCAGGCAGTTCAACAGCGGCATACCGCCGACCCAAGACAGGTCTGGCCTGCGGCACCGGACCGCTTTCATGCGGTACCTGCGAGCGGATGAACTGCATCCGGACGGGTTCTTCATTGCAGGCCGCGTGCCAGGTCGCGGCAATCCGTGGCACGGAGCGATCGGAAGCGTGCAAGTCATTGATATTCCTGGGAAAAACTTCTTGCCCTTCTTTGACATCTCGCCGCTCATCCGGCTAGCATCTAGATAAACTTATAAATTGAGCTAGTTTCTTATCCATGAAACCCATCGTCGTCATCGGCTTCCTCGGCACCCAGCTCGACGCCGGCCAGGGCGCCGGCCGCTGGAGCAAGTGGCGCCCCACCGTTTCGCTCGCGCAGCACGAGGACATGGTGGTGGCGCGCA
This sequence comes from Variovorax sp. FG153, assembly GCF_057809595.1. NCBI lineage: Bacteria > Pseudomonadati > Pseudomonadota > Betaproteobacteria > Burkholderiales > Comamonadaceae > Variovorax > Variovorax sp. FG153. The sequence goes on along the minus strand of NZ_JBMDKG010000017.1, from coordinate 66,969 downwards.
TGGAGCTGCTCTACACGCTCAAGCACAAGACGCTGGCCGAGCTCGTCAAGGCCGACATCGCGGCCGTCTCGCCCGAGACCACGGTCAACCTGGTGCCGATGGACCTGGCCGACCCCTGGGATTTCGGCGAGGTCTACTCGCGCCTGTACGACTGGGCACGCGCCTACCCCTTCGACACCGAGCGCGAGCAGTACTGGTCGCACATCACCACCGGCACCCACGTCGCGCAGATCTGCATGTTCCTGCTGTCCGAGTCGCGCACCATCCCCGGCGTGCTGGCACAGACCTCGCCGCCGCGGCGCCAGCGCGAGGGCGAGGCCGGCAAGTGCGTGCTGATCGACCTCGACCTCTCGCGCTACGACGTCATCGCGCGCCGCTTCGATGCCGAGCAGCGCGACGCGGTCGCCTTCCTCAAGAGCGGCATCGCCACGCGCAACGCGCGCTTCAACGCGCTCATCGACGAGATCGAGCGCGTGGCGGTGCGCTCGCGCGCGCCGATCCTGCTGGTGGGCCCGACGGGCGCGGGCAAGTCCTTCCTCGCGCGGCGCATGTTCGAGCTCAAGCAGTCGCGCCACCAGGCCACGGGCGCCTTCGTCGAGGTCAACTGCGCCACCCTGCGCGGCGACGGAGCCGCCTCCACGCTGTTCGGCCACAAGAAGGGTTCGTTCACCGGCGCCGCGAGCGAGCGCGCCGGCCTGCTGCGCACGGCGCACCAGGGCGTGCTCTTTCTCGACGAGATCGGCGAGCTGGGCCTCGACGAGCAGGCCATGCTGCTCAAGGCGATCGAGGAGAAGCGCTTCTTCCCCGTCGGGGCCGACAAGGAGGTCGAGAGCGACTTCCAGCTCATCGCCGGCACCAACCGCGACCTGCGCAGCGACGTGGCAGAGGGGCGCTTCCGCGAAGACCTGTTCGCGCGCATCAACCTCTGGACCTACGACCTGCCGGGCCTGGCCCAGCGCCCCGAGGACATCGAGCCCAACGTCGACCACCTGCTGGCGCTGCATGCGGCCGAGAACCACCGCGTGGTGCGCTTCAACGCCGAGGCGCGCGCCGCCTACCTGCGCTTCGCGCAGAGCCCCGAGGCGCTGTGGAGCGGCAACTTCCGCGACCTCTCGGCCAGCGTCACGCGGCTGGCCACGCTGGCCGATGGCGGGCGCATCCCGGTCGCGCTGGTCGAGGCCGAGATCGCGCGATTGCGCTGGCTATGGAAGCGCGCGCAGCCGGCGCTTTCCGCAGGCGAGTCGCGGGCCGTCGACCTCGACGCGCTGCTCGGCGAGGCGCGCGCCGCCTCGCTCGACCTGTTCGACCGGCTGCAGCTCGAGGCCGTGCTGCGCGTGTGCCGGAAATCGCGCAGCCTGTCGGACGCGGGGCGGCAGCTGTTCCAGGCCTCGCGGGCGCAGCGCAGCGTGGTGAACGATGCGGATCGGTTGCGCAAGTACCTCGCGAAGTTCGGGCTGGAATGGGGCACCATGACGAGCGCATGAACGAAGCATCGAATCCCATGACCGAGATCTACATCAGCACCGACGTCGAATCCGACGGCCCCATCCCCGGCCCGCATTCGATGCTGAGCTTCGGCTCGGCCGCCTACACGGCCGACAAGAAGCTGGTGTCCACCTTCAGCGCCAACCTGCACACCCTGCCCGGCGCCGAGGCCGACCCGAAGACCGCCGCGTGGTGGCGGACGCAGCCCGAAGCCTGGGCCGCCTGCCGCAGCGACCCGCAGGAACCCGCGCACGCGATGAAGAACTACGTGGCCTGGCTCAAGGGCCTGAAGGCGCGGCCGGTCTTCGTGGCCTACCCGGCGGGCTTCGACTTCCTGTTCGTCTACTGGTACCTGATGCGCTTCGCGGGCGAGAGCCCGTTCAGCCATTCGGCGCTCGACGTCAAGTCCTTCGCCATGGCCCTGCTGAAGACCGACTACCGCGACAGCACCAAGCGCGCGATGCCGCGGCGCTGGTTCGACCCCGGCCTGCCGCACACCCACGTGGCGCTCGACGATGCGATCGAGCAGGGCGCGCTGTTCTGCAACATGCTGGCGGAAAGCCGCGCCGCCACGCCATGAGCGTTCCACGCCGTCTCGCGCGCCTGGCCGGCCGCGCGCTGCTTGCGCTGCCCCTGCTGCTGCTCGGCGGCTGCGTCGAGTCGATGTTCTATTACCCCGACCGCGTGCGCTACGAAACGCCCGATGCGCTGGGGCTGCGCTACGAGCGGGTGCGCTTCCAGAGCACCGACGGCACCGCGCTTAGCGGCTGGTTCATTCCGGCCATGGGGCGCGCCGATCCGCGCGAGGCCAAGGGCACGGTGATTCATTTCCACGGCAATGCGCAGAACATGTCCTCGCACTGGCGCTTCGTCGCCTGGCTGCCGAAGCAGGACTTCAATGTCTTCGTGTTCGACTACCGCGGCTACGGCGATTCCGAAGGCAAGCCCGAGCCCCGCGGCGTGTTCGAGGACTCGGGCAGCGCCATCGACCACGTGCGCTCGCGCGCCGACGTCGATCCCGCGCGCTTGCTGGTGTTCGGCCAGAGCCTCGGCGGCACCAACGCGATCGCGGCCGTGGGCGCGGGCAACCGCGCCGGCGTGCGCGCGGTGGCGATCGAGTCGACCTTTTATTCCTACTCGTCGATCGCCAACGACAAGGTCTCGGGCGCCGGCCTGCTCGTGGGCGATCGCTACGCCGCCTCGAAGTACGTGGCCGCCCTCTCGCCGATCCCGCTGCTGCTGATCCACGGCACGGCCGATGCCGTGATCCCCGTCGACCACTCGCGGCGCCTGCTGGCCGATGCGCGCGAGCCCAAGCGGCTGATCGAGGTGCCCGACGCCGGCCATCTCGAGCCGATGAACGAGGCCCGCTTCGGCACCACCTACCAGCGCGCGCTCGCCGGGTTCTTCGAAGCCGCGCTGGCGACCGCCCCCATCGCACCCACCCCGCCCGCCCGATGAAGCACTTCGACGCCGCCGCCACCCGCGCCCCGCTGGGCTTCGAGCGCCTCGTGCCCGCGCTGCGCGCCGCCTTCGCGGCCGAGGCCCAGGTGCCGCAGCGCCACGTGCACGCCATCGACAACGCGAGCGGCGACAAGGGCACCGTGCTGATCATGCCGGCGTGGAGCGAGGCCGGCTTTCTCGGCATCAAGACCATCAACATCTTTCCGGGCAACGGCGCGCGCGGCCTGCCCGGCCTGCATGCCACCTACGTGCTGTACGACGCGCGCACCGGCGTGCCGCTGGCGCTGATGGACGGCGACGAGCTCACGGCCCACCGCACCGCCGCCGCCTCGGCGCTCGGCGCCTCGTTCCTGGCGCGTGGCGATGCGCGTCGGCTGCTGGTGCTGGGCACCGGCCGCATCGCGCGCATGCTGCCCGCGGCCCATGCGAGCGTGCGCCCCATCGAGGAAGTGACGGTGTGGAACCATCGCATCGAAGGCGCCGAGGCGCTGGCCGCGCAATGGCGCGCGCAGGGCTGGGCCGGTGCGCGCGTGGCCGCGCCGGGCCCCGCGGGCCTCGAGGCCGCCGTGCGGCAGGCCGACATCGTCAGTTGCGCCACGCTGGCCACCGCGCCGCTGGTGCGCGGCGAATGGCTCGCGCCGGGTTCGCACCTCGACCTGATCGGCAGCTTCACGCCCGCCATGCGCGAGGCCGATGCACGATGCTTCGAGGGTGCGCGCACCTTCATCGACACGCCCGAAGCGCTGACGAAGGCCGGCGACCTGCTCGACGCGATCGCGGCCGGCACGCTGCGCGCCGAGGCGGTGCAGGGCACGCTGGCCGCGCTGTGCCGTGGCGAACGTGGCGGACGCACGCAACCCGACAGCGACGAACGCACGGTCTTCAAGGCCGTCGGCAGCGCGCTCGAGGACCTGACCGCTGCCACGCTGGTGTGGCAGTCCTCGTCGGCCGCGGCGCCGCTGTAGACCTATGACTGCATGGCACGCCTAGTGCTTATGGCCAGTCGGCGCCCCGCGACGGCGCGCGCATACGTCAAGCGACGGATGGCGCTTCGCGGGGGAGGCCGTTAATCTGGCACGGCACACAGGGAGACCCACGCATGCTCACCATCGTTCAGAAAGCCGCCATCCTCGGCAAGGCCGGCATCGACGTGCCCGCGCGCCCCGAGGACGACCCGTCGACGCATGGGCTCACGGGCTCGCCGGTGCAGGCCGAGGGCGTTTCGCAGCAGGCCCATGACTGGGGCCGTGCGGTGGAGACCCTGTACGTGAGCTACGTGGCGGCGCGCGCCGCCAAGAGCTTGCGCGACGCCGAGGAGGCGCGGCAGAACGCGATGCTGAGGCGCATGGCATCGGGTTCGCCGCCGCGCACCTCCTTCGCCTGAGCAGGTCCCGGAGCGCCGCGGGCCGCTTGCCGCTTACTTGCCCTGCGCCGCGGTCAGCGCCGGGTTCTGCATCGTCGAGATCACCTTGCTGTTCACGCGCGAGCCGCTCACCACGTTCTGGTCGGGCGCCGCGGCGGCCGCCACGGCTTCGTTGTAGACCTTGGCCGGGTCGGCCATCGGCTTCACCGTTTCGGGGCCGCGCGAGCCACGGGTCACGTTCTGGTCGGCCGCGTGGGCGGTGGCCACGGCCTGCTGGTACATGGCATCGGCGTCGGCCATCGGCTTCACCGTTTCGGGGCCGCGCGAGCCGCGGACCACGTTCTGGTTGGGCGCATGGGCCGTGACAATGGCTTCGGCTTCGACGGCTTCGCGGCTGCGGCCGCCCGTGGTCTGGGCCTGGACGGAGGCCACGGCCATCACGGAAAAAGCGGCCGCGAGGGCGAGTTGGAAGGAGGTCTTCATGTCGGTTGGATGTCGGAGGAGTTGTTTGGACAGGGTTTTTCTCTAGGGAAAACCCTGGATCACGGTAGTCCTCCTGTAAGGCGAACTGATGACGCCCCCGGGCGCGTGCCGGTTGACGAGGAGTGCGCCAGCAGAGTCGGGCGGTTTCTGCCAGGGCGGGGCGCGAGTGCGCCGTACGCCCTTTCAGCCGCCGACCTTGGGCCGCTCCCCGATGCCCAGGCCCTTGTTCGGATCGACCGACCGCGGCGCCAGCCGATCGCGATACGCGCCCCGGCTTCCATATTCCACCTTGGCCCGATCCACCTCCTTCTGCGGCAGCAACTGCAGCTTCCTGCAGTTCGCGCATTGGTACAGCCGCATCCAGGGAAAGAACCGCATCCAGCCCGAACGCTGGACCCGGCCGAGGTAGTGGATGCTGCAGTTGCAGGCGGAAAAGATGGAACTCATGAAAGCCTCGAAAGGTGCGCAATCGGTGGTTGCGGCGAGGGTCCGAATCGCACGGATCGCCGCGTGGTCTCGATGCTAGGAATCGATCCTTGTCGATGCACCTTCGATCGCATCGCAACTGTGTGGCGGTTCACAGCTCGTGCCAAACAGCGCGCGAAAACAACGCGAGCACGCGGCATCACTTCGCGCTCGATCCGCGCTCGCCCAGTGCCTTGAGCAGATCGAGATCGTCGAACGGCGCAGCCTCGTCGCGTTCATCGCCGGGCACGCGCGGCTCGAGCGACTCGAAACTGCCATGGTCGGTCGACGCGAAATCGGCCACCACGTGGATGCCGTGCTCGTCCTTCCACAACAGGCCGCGGCTCTCCATCTCGCGCATGGTCTTGTTGACGACCTCGCGCGACAGGCCCGCGTACGACGCGATCACGGCCTGCGAGATGCGCTTGTCGAAGCCGCCGGTGTCGGCCGGCGCGAGCTGGGTCAACTCATAGAGCACGCGCGCGACCAGGGTCTCGGAGGTCAGCGAGGAGATGCGGCGCAACTGGCTGCGGATGATCGTCATGCGCTTGACGGTGAGCTCGAGCAGTTCGAGCGCCACCGACGGATGCCGGGCGCAGATGTCGTGCAGCGCCGAGGCCGGAATGAGGTAGACCGAACTCGGCAGCGCGGCCACGAGGTTGGCCATCGACTGGTAGCGCGCCTCGTCGAGCGTCGGACTCAGGAACAGGTCGCGCGGGCGCACGAAGTCGGTGGTCACGCCCGCGCTGCCGCCGTTGCCGCCGACCACCACGCGCAGCAGTCCCGAGGCGACGAAATAGACCTTGTCGGTCCACTCGTCCATCCGCAGCACGGTCTCGTTGCGCCGGAAGGAACGCAGTTCGCTGCGCGCGACCAGCGCCGCGCGCTCCGCCGCCGGAACGTTTCGAAAAAGGGAATGCAGATACATGGTCGGAAACAGGCTCCATCCGATTCGCTTTCTCCGGGCGGGACATGCAGGGGAACGTGCGCGGCCGACGTGGACGGCAGCGCGCGCCGACCAACGGATGCGGCGCTCGGCGCCACGGACGGGCCCTAGGCGATGGAGTCGGACACGCCACGAGATCGCGAGCCATCGGCGTCATCGGCGCGATCGGGCATCGCAGCCGCGGACGGCGCCTGCGCGCCCGCCGCGCAAGCCGCGCACACCGAGCGCACGGCACGCAGCGCGGGCGAATCGCGCAGCTCCTGCTCGCGGATCGCGGCCTCGAGCGCCAGGTACTGGTCGCGCGCCAGCAGCTTCTCGCGCGCGCCGTCGCCATGCAGCAGGACGCCGTGGCGCATGACCTCGTGCAGGGTGCGCTGCAGGCTGTCGATCTGCGCGCCCAGGCGGGCAAGCTGCAGATGGAAGTCGGGCGAGGGATTCACGCGCGCCCTCCGGGGCCGCGCGCCGGCGCGCCATCGTGCAGCGGCACGCCGCAGCCCTGCAGCCATTCGGCGCCGGCCTCGAGCGCCACGCGGATGTCCTCCTCGCGCTCGATGCCGTCGACCACGATCGAGGGCGCGAAGCTGCCGCACAGCGCGAGCATCTCCTCGAGCAGCTCGCGGCCGAAGCGGTCCTCGCGCGCACGCCGGATGAACACCGGGTCGAGCTTGATGATGTCGGGCCGGCAGACCTTGGCGGCGGCGAGGTTGCCGGAGTCGCCGCCGAAATGCTTGATGGCGACGCGGCAGCCGCAGAGTTGCAACTGCAGGCAGAAGTCGCGCACCGATTCGAGATCGGGCAGCGTGGGCTCGCCGGCGATCTCGACCACGAGGCGCGCCGCCAGCTCGGGCTCGCGCCGCAGCAGCACCATCAGCGAGGCCCACCAGTGGTCGCGCCGCGCGCTCTGCGCCGAGATGCTCAGGCCCAGGCGCACGGTGCCGCCCAGGCGCAGCTGCCGCACCACGCAGCCGGCCGCGAGGTGGTCGAAGGTGCGCACCAGGCCCAGCCGCTGCAGACAGGGCATGAAGAGTTCGGAACGCAGCGAGGCGGCGTGCGGTTCGCCCTCGGTGTGGAAGCGCGCCTCGTGATAGAGCGGCGCCGCGAAGGCGGCGGCCTGCGCCGGGGCGCCCACCACGGGATGCCATTCGATCGCGAGACGGCGCGCATGCAGTGCGTCGCCGACCTGCAGCGCAACCGCCATGTCCTCGCGGTAGAGCTGCTGCCAGCCTTCGGCCCGCACGAGCTGGAAGTCTGGCGCGGGCTGCGCGGCCCACAGGCGCAGCTCGACCTCGGACTGGCTCATGCGCCCGGGGCTGGGCGCGTCGCTCCAGCCCACGTGCAGCTGCACCAGCGCGCGCGTGTCGCGTAGCTGCACCGGCGTGCCGCCGAGGCCGGTGAGCAGACTCTCGAGCCGCGCCGAGGCGCCCTGGCGCGCCTGCGCGTCCTCGACCGGAAACGCCGGGTTGCTCCACAGCAGGAAGCAGTCGTGCCGCAGCATCGCGAGGTCGGCGTCGGCCACGCTGACGAAGCCGGTCAGCAGGCGGTACTTGATCTCGATGCTGGCATGCAGCGCGAACTCGGCGCCGTAGACCTCCATGAGCTGCGGCAGGTTCGCGATGAAGACGAAGGCACAGGCCCGCACCGGCGCGCCGGCGCCGGGGACGGTCGGCACGGCCATCGAGGCCGCGGGCCGCGGCATCGGCGCATGGCGCGGCGCGGCCGGACTGCGGCGGCGCATGCCATCGAAGCCCGCCCGCAGGCGCGCGACCACGGGCGCGACGAAGGACCGCACGACATGACCGGGCCCTGGCGTCGGCAAGGCAAGCGCCACGGGGCTGGTGACGCGATCACGTACGGCCATCTGGTTTCCTCCGCTAGGTAAGTTCGCCGAACCGCAACACGCTGGGTGGTTCCACTGCCGACGCCGAGGTCGGCCGCTGCACGTTCGAGAACGGGCCGTTATGCGGATTGCGCATGGAATGCTTAAACCGAAATGAATACTACGGATCCCGGTAGCAACCCGCATTAACTTTCTGGTGACAAATGTGTCCTAGCTCACAGGCGCTGTAACGCAGGGACTCAAAAAACGCGCCGAACGGCCGAAAACGCCTGGCCGGCGCGTGGCGCCGAAACCGGCACCCGCCACGGCCCGCGGCGGGCTGGCGCGATCCGCCGTTCGATTGGCGCGATCGGATTGGCCAGCGCGCGACGCGCCGCGCACACTCCCGCCCATCGCGGCCCTCCGAAGCCGCCCGGAGTTCGCCCCATGCCCGCCCTCAAACGCCGCCATTTCCTGCTCGGCACGGCCGCCACCCTCGGCGCGCTGGTCGTCGGCTGGTCCGCTTCGCCCACGCGCCAGCGGCTGACCACCGCCGAGCCGCTGCCGGCCACGGCCAGCGGCCAGGTGGCTCTGAACGGCTGGGTCAAGGTCTCGAGCGACGACACGGTCACGCTGATGATGGCCGCGGCCGAGATGGGCCAGGGCATCCATACCGGGCTGGCGATGCTGCTGGCCGAGGAGATGGATGCCGACCTCGCCCAGCTGCGGCTCGAGCAGGCCGGCTACGACCCGATCTACAACAACCAGGCGGCGCTGCTCGACAACCTGCCGATGTTCAAGCCCGACGACGACGGCGCGCTCAAGCGCGGCACCCGCCACGTGGTCGGCAAGCTGCTGCGCGAGGTGCCCGGGCTCTGGGGCAGCGGCGGCTCGTCGGGCATCGTCGACCAGTGGATGCCGCTGCGCGAGGCCGGCGCCTCGGCGCGCGCGATGCTGGTGGGCGCCGCGGCGGCGGCCTGGGACGTGCCGGCGGCCGAATGCGAGGTGGCGGCCGGCCGGGTGTCGCATCCGGCCTCGCAACGCAGCGCGCGCTTCGGCGAACTGGCGGCACGCGCGGCGACGCAGCCATTGCCCGCGCAGCCGACGCTCAAGGATCCCTCGCGCTACACGCTGATCGGCCGGCCGGTGCACCGCCTCGACAGCGCCGCCAAGCTCGACGGCTCGGCGCGCTACGGGCTCGACGCGCTGCCGCCCGACGGCTTGCTCCACGCCACGCTCGCGATGTGCCCCACGCTGGGCGGCCGCGTGGCGCGCTTCGACGACACGGCCGCGCGCGCGATGCCCGGCGTGCGCAAGGTGGTGGCGCTCGCGCCGGTGGCCGGCGGCCTGGGCTCGGGCGGCATGACCTCGGGCGCGGTGGCGGTGATCGCCGACACGCCCTGGCATGCGATGCGCGCGCTCGACAAGGTCGCGATCGACTGGGACCACGGCGCGGCCGCCAGCCTGTCGAGCCGCGCGCTGATCGACCGGCTCGCGCAGAGCCTCGATGCGCCGGACCAGGCCGACGTGCACCTCGAGACCGGCGACGCCGACGCCGCGATGAAGAGCGCCGAGCGCACCATCGAGGCCGAGTACCGCGTGCCCTTCATCGCGCACGCCACCATGGAGCCGATGAACTGCACCGTGCAGTTCAAGGACGGCGCGGCCACCGTCTGGGTCGGCGTGCAGGGGCCCGGCATGCTGCGCGGCGGCATCGCCAAGGTGCTGGGCATCGAGGCCGCGAAGGTCGACATCCGGCTGGCCTACCTCGGCGGCGGCTTCGGGCGCCGCTACCTCGGCGACTTCGTGATGCAGGCGGCGGCGCTGGCGCGCGAAACGGACGGCATGCCGGTGCAGCTGATGTGGTCGCGCGAGCAGGACATGGCGCACGACTACTACCGCCCGGCCTACGTGGCGCGCAGCAAGGCCGGCTTCGATGCGCAGGGCCGGCTGGTGGCCTGGCGCGTCGACACCGCGGGCTCGAGCCTGGGCTCGCCGGCCTTCCTGAGCGCGGCGGCCGAGGGCACGGCCACCACCGCCTACCGCTTCGCCAACGCACGCGTGGCGCATCGCACGATGGAGTCGGCGGTCACGGTCGGCATCTGGCGCTCGGTCAACCATTCGCAGAACGGCTTCTTCACCGAGAGCTTCATCGACGAATGCGCGCATGCCGCGGGCCAGGACCCGGTGGCATTTCGCCGCGCGCTGCTGGCGGGCAGCCCGGCCGAGGCGCGGCACCTGGGCGTGCTGCAGCGGGTGGCGGCGATGTCGGGCTGGGGCACGCCGCTGGCGCCCGAGGCCGACGGCACGCGCCGCGCGCGCGGCCTCGCGCTGCACCGCAGTTTCGGCAGCGTGGTGGCGCAGGTCGCCGAGGTCTCGCTGACGCCCGAGCGGCAGATCCGCGTGCGGCGCATGTATTGCGCGGTCGACTGCGGGCTGGCCGTGAACCCGAACCTGGTGCGCCAGCAGATGGAAAGCGCGATCGTGTTCGGCCTCTCGGCCGCGCTGCACGGCGAGATCACCATCGAGCGCGGCCAGGTGCAGCAGAGCAACTTCCACGACTACGCGCCGCTGCGCATGAACGAATGCCCGCAGATCGAGATCGCGATCGTGCCGAGCAGCGCGCCGCCCACGGGCGTGGGCGAGCCGGGCACGCCGCCGGTGGCGCCGGCCGTGGCCAACGCAGTGTTCGCGCTCACCGGCCAGCGGCTGCGTTCGCTGCCGCTGCGCCTGGCCTGAACGCAAGGCCCGATAGAAAAGGAAGGAAGCCCATGACCACCACGCTCCAGATCAACGGCCGCCCCGTCGCCGTGACGGCCGAGGACGACACGCCCCTCCTGTGGGTGCTGCGCGGCGAGCTGCGCATGAACGGCACCAAGTTCGGCTGCGGCAAGGCGCTGTGCGGCGCCTGCACCGTGATGCTCGACGGCGAGGCGGTGCGCTCCTGCGCCACGCCGCTGGCGGCCGTGCAGGGCCGCGCGGTGTCGACCATCGAGGGCGTGAAGGGCCCCGAGATCGACGCGCTGCGCCGCGCCTGGACCGAACTCGACGTGGTGCAGTGCGGCTACTGCCAGAGCGGCCAGCTGATGTCGGCCTGCGCGCTGCTGCGCCACACGCCGAAGCCCAGCGACGCCGACATCGACGCCGCGATGAGCGGCAACATCTGCCGCTGCGGCACCTATCCGCGCATCCGCGCGGCGATCCACCTCGCGGCGGGCGACGACCCGCGATGACCCAGCGCCCGCCCGACCTGATCGTCGTGCCCGCCGTGATGCAGCAGCGGCTGCGGCTGCTGGGCTTCGACACGCAGTCGATGCTGCGCCGCGCGGGCCTGCCGGCCGACCTGTTCGCGAGCGGCAAGGCGCGCATCACGACGCGGCAGATGTTCGCCGTGTGGGACGCGCTGGCCGCGATGAACCCCGACCCCGCGCTGGGCCTGCGCATCGGCGCCGAGGGCGCGACCGAGCACTACGACATCGCCTCGATCGCGGCGCTGCACTCGCCGAACTTCGGCGAGGCGCTGCAGCGGCTGTCGCGCTTCAAGCGGCTGACCTGCCCCGAGGTGATCCGCATCGAGCGCGGCGACGGCGAGGTGCGCGTGCGCTTCCACTGGTTCCTGGCCGAGGGCCATTCGCCGCCGCTGCTGACCGACGGCACCTTCGCGTCGGTGCTCGAGCTCGCGCGACGCGGCACCGGCACCCGGGTGGTGCCGCGCCGGGTCGAGCTGGTGCGCGCACACACGAGCACGCAGGCCGCGATGCTGGGCGCGCATTTCGGCTGCGCGCCGCGCTTCGGCGCCGCGGCCGATGTGATCGTGTTCGACGAGGCGCTGCTCGCGCAACCCTTCGTCACCCACAACCAGGACCTGCTCGCGGTGCTGCTGCCCGGCCTCGAAGCCGCGCTGGCCGCGCAGGCGCCTGCCACCTCGCTGGTCGACCAGGCGCGCGCCGTGCTGGGCCGCACGCTGCGCGGCGAGCGCCCGAGCATCCAGGCGGTGGCGGCCGAGCTCTGCGTGAGCACCCGCACGCTGCAGCGCCGGCTCGAGGAGGCCGGCACCAGCTACCAGCGGCTGCTCGACGAGGTGCGGCACCAGGCCGCGCGGCAACTGCTCGAGGACACGCAACTCGAAGCCGGCGAGATCGCCTTCGTGCTGGGCTTCGAGGAGCTGAATTCCTTCACGCGCGCGTTCCGCGGCTGGGAGGGCACCACGCCCGCGCGCTGGCGTACGGCGCAGGCGGTGCCGGAGCGCCCCTAAACTCCGCGCACCATGACATCGACCCTGCACTCCTTCAAAGCCTGGCTCGCCCTGCTGGCCATCACGGTCCTCGCCGGTTGCGCCCATCCGATCGCCGTCGTTCCCGATCAGGCGCGCCTCGCGCGCAGCGCGGACGCGCCCGCGCCGATGCCTCTGCGCGTGGGCTATCACATCCCCGCGGCTCTCGCCGACATGGAAGTCACGACACCGGGCGGCGGCGGGGACAACATCCGGTACTTCCCCTACCGCGACATCGATGCGGGCTTCGAGAAGATGCTTTCGAACGTGTTCTCGGACATCGTGAAACTTGCGTCCATTGCCAACCCCGCGGAAACGGCGAGCAGCGGCGTCCACTACGTCATCGTGCCCACGATCGTCACGACCTCGGGTGGCTCGGGGCTGTTCACCTGGCCGCCCACGAGCTTCTCCGTCGACCTGACGAGCCAGGTCCGCGATCCCGCGGGCACGCTGGTCGCCAGTCCCCGCGTGGTGGGTTTCGGCAGCGCCGAGACCTCCGAACGGATCTTCGACCACGGCTTCGCCGGCCGACGCGCCATGGAGGACGCCCTGCTGCGCATGCAGGCCGCGTTGCGCGAAACTTCCTTTAGCGGAGCGGCCGCGCAACGGCAGCGGGGCACGACCTCCGAGCGGCTCGATCAGCTCAAGGCGTTACGGGAGCGCAAGGACATCACCGAGGAGGAGTACGAGAAAAAGCGCAAGGAAATCCTCGACGCCCTGTAGACCCGGTATCCCGGACGGCCGCTCAGAGCGGCCGTCCGCCCTCTCCGGGCGGCGTCACCACATCCCGCCGCAGGCTCCAGACACAGGCCGCCAGCTTGAGCAGCCGCTCGACCTTGCTGTCGTAGAGCTCGTCGGCGGGATCCTCCTGCGCGATCAGTTCGGCGATCTGCTCGATGGCGAGCGCCGGCGGGAAGCCCAGCCCTTTTCTCGCCATCTCCATCGCCGTCGCCATCACTTCTGTCTTTTTCATGGGCATGCGTACGCAACGGCCGCGTGGCCGGATTCGAAAAGTCCGTGTCCCGGGGCGGTTCGATGCGGCATCAGGCGCGGCGCTTTCGCACCGCCGTGCCCGAGGGCGTGAGCATCGCGGGTTCGGTGTCGAGGTCGGCCGCATCGGTCACCCGGCCTTCGCGGTCGTGCTGCACCAGCAGGCGCCGCGCGCGCTGCCACAGCGTGAGGCGCTGCGGCGCGAGCGAAGTGTATTCGGCGAGCTGGGCCACGGTGCTGTCGGGCGAGCGGCCGCGCGTTTCCTCGTCGGCAATGGCGCGCCGGCGCACCGGCGCGAGCAGCAGCATCAGCGCGAAGATGCCGAGCACCGACAGGGCGTAGAGCGTCAGCAGGTTCACGCCTTCCGCGGGCCGCCAGACCTGGAAGAAGTGGTGCCAGGCGTAGAACACGACCCCGACCCAGAACGCGGCCAGCAGCAGCGGCCGCGCGATGCGCAGCCACACGAACATGAGCAGCGCGCCCTGCGGCGTCTTGTGGCGCATGAAGGCGCTCAGCGGCATGCGCGCGGCATCGAGCACCGGCACCTCGCCCTCGGGCTCGGCCCACTCCCGCTCGCGCGGCGGCGCCTTGCCGTTGGGCAGCGGCGGCGCGGCGCCAGGGCCCAGGCCCAGGTCTTCATTCATGCTCGATGGCACGGACGGATGCAGTCGATCGTTCATTCGCAATCACTCCTCTGTCGGGGCTGGTCCACCGGGCGCGCTTGCCCTTGCGCCGCAGGATCGTGGCCGGCAAGGCCACGACCGTGGTGAACATGTTGATCATCCAGAAGGCAAGCGGGTACCAGATGGTCCAGACCAGGTAGCGCAGGATGTCGCGGTCGTAGTGCCGGTCGATCCACAGGCTCACGCCCATCTGCAGCATGCAGGTGATGCCCAGCAGCATCCCGTGCCACTCGGGCCAGAAGCCGACGTACTGCCACTCGGGCGGCAGGAAGCGCCGCACCAGCGCGAGCACCAGCACCGCGAACATGGCGTAGGCCCAGACCACGCTGGCCAGGTACTCGAGGAACACCGGCCACATCATGAAGTTGCGCGGCCTGATCACCTGGCCCGTGTAGCGCAGCAGGGTCTGGATGCCGCCGGTGGCCCAGCGCTGGCGCTGGCGGTAGAGGCCGCGCACGGTCTCGGGCATCAGGATCCAGCACAGTGCGCGCGGCTCGTAGCGCACGCGCCAGTCCTTGAGCTGCAGCTTCCAGCTGATGTCGATGTCCTCGGTCATGACGTCGGGACTCCAGAAGTCGACGTCGAGCAGCGCGTTGCGGCGGAACATCGACAGCACGCCCGAGACGGTGAACAGCCGCCCGGCCAGCTGCTGGGTGCGCTTGATGAGGCCGATGTTCGAGGAGAACTCGCCCACCTGCATGCGCCCGAGCAGGGTGGTGCGCCCGCGGATGCGCGGATTGCCGGTGACGGCGCCCACGCGTTCCGAATGCAGCATGTGGGTCAGCATCCAGGCGATGGCATCGGGGTCGACCAGCGCGTCGCCGTCCACGCCGAGGATGTACTCGCCGTTGGCCAGCACCGCCGCCGTGTTGAGCGCGACCGCCTTGCCCTGGTTGGTGGCGTGGTGCACCACGCGCAGCTGGCCGTAGCGCGCGGCCAGCGCATCGAGGATGGGGCCGGTGTCGTCGCTGCTGCCGTCGTTGACGGCGATGATCTCGTAGTTCGGATAGCGGCTGCGCATCAGCTGCTCGATCACCTCCTGCACGCGCTCGCCTTCGTTGAAGCAGGGCACGATCACGCTGACCAGCGGGTGCTCGGGCAACAGCGGCAGCGGATCGCCGCGCCGGTGGCGGCCGCGCTCGAACACCAGCGCATGCGCGATGCCGCCGGCCATCCAGACATAGGCCGCGAGGAAGGGGTAGTAGAAGACGTAGTTGAGCAGCACCCGCACCACGTCGGCGCCGAAGAAATCGGGGTTCATCGCGCGGCTCCCGGTGCGGTCGGCGCGGAGGCCGCGGCCGGCTTGGTGGGGGCGAGCGCCGGCGGCGTCTCGAGGCCGTCGACCTTGCCGCCCGCGAGGTTGGCGCGCACCGACAGGATGTCGCGCACGGTCACCAGCGGCGGCTCGCCCGCGAGGAAGTCGTCGGGGTAGAGCGCGACATGGCGCGCGCCCAGCCGGTGCAGCAGGGTCCACTGCGCGGCCAGGGTGTCCTTGTCGACCATGCGGCCCGTGCGCCAGTCGCGCGCCTGCAGCTCGAACACGGTGCGCGCCAGGCCCTGCGGCTGCGCCGCCACCTGGCGGAACAGCGCCGCCAGCCAGGCCTGCGGATCGGCCGCCTGCTCCATGAAGGGCATCGCCATCACGGCGGTGTAGTCGTAGGCCTGCAGCGACTGCGCGAGGTCCTGCGCGAACCACTCCTGCGCGGCGGGCTCGAGCACCGGGCGCGCATAGAGGTTGCGCGCGGTGAGGATGCGCGGCTGCCAGTCGCGCACGCGCTGCGCGAGCTCGAGCGTGAAGTCGGTGAGCTGGCGCGTCTTCCAGGCGGTCCAGCGCGCGCGCAGCGCGGGATCGGCGCGCACCGCGGCCAGGTCGGGCGGCAGGCCCTGGGCGGCCAGTTCGCGCAGCGCGGCCGGGCTCGCATCCTCGTCGTCGCTGTAGGTGGCGTCGTCGTGGAACAGCAGGCCCGCGATCGGCGCGTTCTTCGCGAGGTCCTCGTAGATGTCGCCGATCAGGGCGCGCACGCGCGCATCGGCCGGCGAGAGCCGGTGGTAGCGCGTCTGGTCGCGCGCCGCGGCCGACGCGGGCGCGAGGTGCGTCACGCGCACATCGGCCAGCGGGTTGTTCGCGGGCAGCTGGAACGCCAGCACCGGCATCCACGCATAGACCTCGACCCCGGTGCGCGTGCGCAGTTGCCAGGCGACGCGGTTGAACAGGTCGGCGCGCATCGGCAGGTGCCGGTTCGGAAAGTACAGCGCATCGGCCGCGCCGTCGCCGTCGGGATCGGCGAAGGCCTGCAGGTAGACGGCCGAGGGGCCGACCGCCTGCACCCGGTCGAGCAGGCGCGAGAGGTTGGCCTCCTGCTGCGCCGGGTCGGGGTCGTAGACGTGGTCGAGGTCGATGTGCATGGCGCGGTGCAGCGCGCGCGGATCGGGCCGCGGTGAAGCGCGCAGCAGGCTGAAGTCGGGCACGGACATGTCGTAGGTGGCGAGGCCGCGGCGGATGGTCTGCAGCGGCACCTCGGGCGTGTTGGCGCCCTCCTCGAGCGTCAAGGTGATCGGCATGCCGGCGCGGTCGGCCGCGCGCAAGGTCTGCTTGTTGTAGGCGCCGTAGGGCCAGACCATGGCGCGCACGCGGGTGCCGGTCTGCGCCTCGATCAGGCCGCGGCTGCGGCGCAGGTCGGCCTCGACGCGCGCGATCCAGGCCGCGTCGTCCTCGTAGCGGCCGGTGGCGCTGTCGTAGCGGTGCGTGACGGCCGCGGGCTGCAGGTTGCCCTGCGGATTGCCGGGCACGCCGGTGTGGATCGCGTCGCCATGGCTCGCGAACTCGACCAGGCCCGAGGCGCCCATCTCGCGCGCCTGGCTCCAGGTGATGAAGGCCTCGCGCTTCAAGGGATTGCGCGCGCCGTAGCCCTCGACCACCTGGCCCGGCGGCACCTCGAGCCAGCCGGTGACCAGCGCCATCACGGCCGGATAGCCGAACTGCTTCAGCAGCGGATAGACCTTGGTGTAGAAGCTCTCGTAGCCGTCGTCGAAGGTCAGCAGCACGGCCTTCGAGGGCAGCGGCCGGCCGCCGGCGCGCGCGTCGACGATCTGCTGCAGGCTCACCGGATGGTGGCCCGAGCTGCGCAGCCAGGCGAAGAAGTCGGCCACGGTGCGCTCGTCGAGCGCGGTGGGTTCGGGCTCGTCGACGAAGCTCTCGCGCACGTTGTGGCGCACGTCGTGCAGCGCGATGGCGCGGAAGGTCTTGCCGTCGTCGGCATCGGGCGCCGGCAGCGCGGTGGCGCGCGGCAGGCCCTGGGCGAGCGCGGTGCCGGCCAGCAGCACGGCGAACAGCAGCGCGGCCAGGCGCAGCGCCATCGGGATGGACGTCTTGTTCTTCATTGGAACGGCACCGACAGATTGAGATAGACGAAGCGGCGCCGCTCGCGCACGCCGTCGTAGGGATGGCTCGCGATGCCCAGGCCGTAGGCCAGGGTGGCCGAGCGGCCGAACACCCATTCGTGCCCGTAGCGCAGCGACCAGAGCGCGCCGCCGCCGAAGCCCTGCTGGCGATAGCTGCCGGCCTCGATGCCGAAGACATGCGAGAAGCGGCGGTCGTCGCGCTTCCATCCCAGGTACTTGCCGGTCAGGCCGACCTGGAGCGCGCTCTCGCGGCGCGGCGCGAAGTAGTCGACGTCCTGCCGGTCGTAGCGCCCGGTCTCGCCGGAGAGCGTGCCTTCGAGCTGGAAGCGCGGGCCGCTCACGAGGCGCTCGCGCCAGCGCAGGCCGAAGCCGTCGCGCGCATTGCCGTCGCTGAAGTCCATGCGCTGGTAGCGGGCCTCGAAGGCGCGCGACTCGTTGACCACGTAGGTGGCGCCGAGTTCGGCCGAGCGCGCGCCGACGTTCGCCAGCCGCGCCTTCCAGGGCGTGTCGAGGCTGTTCGAGTCGAAGCGCGCCGAGAAGCGCCAGCTGTCGCTGGCGCGCCAGTCCACGCCGAGCGCGAGGCCGGTGCGGTAGCGGCCTTTGTCGGCCTGGTGCAGCTCGGCGCTGGCGCGCCAGCGGCCCTGCAGGTATTCGACGCCGACGCCGGTGCGCGACAGGTCGATGTTGCCCAGCGAGGTGTCGCCGCGCGCGAACACCTGGCGGAAGAACAGGCGCCAGCGGTCGTCCCACAGCGGTGACGAGAGCTTCGAATCCACGCGCCAGTCGCGGTCGGCCAGCACGCTGCTGCCGTGGCCCTGGCCGTAGTCGGCCTCGACGTCGAGCCGCGCCGCGTAGAGCGTGTCGCGCTGCGCGACGGCATTGCGCACGGCGATCGATTCGGGCGCCTCGGCCTGCAGGTTCTCGGTGAGTTCGCGGCCGGCGCGCATCTCGCCCGCATCGAACAGCGCGCCCGCGTAGCCGGCGCGCGCGGCCACGTCCCAGGGATGGTCGACCAGCGTCTCGCGGTAGCGGCCCAGCGCCTCGTCGGGCTTGTCGCGCAGCTTCATGGTCTCGGCCAGTCCCGAGCGGAAGCCCGCGTTGAGCGGCGCGAGCGAGGTCAGGCCGCGGAAGCTGGTCTCGGCCTGCCAGGGCCGTTCGGTGTAGAGCTGGTAGAGCGCGCGCAGGTTGCGCACCTCGGCGTACTCGGGATTGGGACGGCCCTGTTCGGGCGTGAGCCGCAGCATCGGCGGCGTGGCCTGCTCGAGCTTCTGCAGCAGGGCCTCGGCGTCCTCGAAGCGCGCGGTGTCGAGGTAGGCATAGACCAGGCCGGTGTGGGTGTCGCTGGGCACGGGGATGGCATCGCCGCCACTGCGCAGCGCCTCCTCGTAGATCGGCACGGCGAGGTCGGAGCGGCGCTGCTGCTGGTAGGCACCGGCCACGTCGGACAGCGCGTAGTAGGGCAGCGGCTCTTGCGGATGCTCGGCCTGCCAGCGCTCGTAGGCCGCGGTCACTTCGGGAAAGCGGCCGCGCGCGGACACGGCGAGCAGGTGGTCGGCATAGAGGCGCAGGTACAGCGCCTTCCAGCGCTCGAGGTCGTCGGCTTCGTTGGCCTGCGTGGCGCGCTGCACGGCATCGGAAGCACCCTGCAGTTCGTTCGGATAGAGCGGCAGCAGTGCGTCGATGGACTCGAAGCGCTCGGGGCCCTCGCCACCGCGCTGGTCGCGCTCCGAGATGGCCCAGCGCAGGCGCTGGCCCAGCGCCTGCTGGCGCAGGCTCGCGAGCTCGAAGGCACTGAAGCTGCCGGGCGTGGCGCGCTCGGCGGCCTCGGCCTGCGCCAGAGCCTCGGTCAGCGAGCCCTGGTCCTCGAGCGCGAAGGCGTTCTCGCGCCGCACGATGCGCTGCGTGGGCTTCAGCGCGCTCAGGTGCAACTGCAGGATGCGGTCGTCGACACGGCGCGCGGCGACGAACGCCGACTCGAAGGCATAGCTCGCGAGACGATCCAGCGGCACGGCCTGCGCCCACCCCACGGATTCCCGTGGGTTATCGGCCTGCAATGCCCACACCACGCCATCGGACGCGATGCGCTCGCGCTGGGCCGCGGTCGCGGCGCGCGGGAACCAGGTACGCAGCGCATCGAGCGCTTCGGCCGGCGTCGCGCTGCCGGCACGCACCCGTTCGACGAGCGCGTCGTGGGCGGAGGCTGCGTAATCCGCTGCGACGGCGTCAGCCGAAGGGCGAGAAGAGGAAGGCGAGACACCGGGCCGCTCCACCTGTGCCCTGACCTGCGGGCTCGCACCGGCCCACACCGCTGCGACAAGCAATGCCGCGGCGGAGAGAGGGAAGGTGGAACGAAGGAAGGTCGGGTGAGGTTGAGCGAGTGCGGGGTGTGTGACAGCGTGGCGGCGTTGCTTTCTCAAGATCGGGTTGCGATTGGTTATTTGCTTGAACCATATCGCCCGACCTCGAAGCCACGCTGTAGGAAATAGTCAAAAGACCTCGTCGATCCGTAAGGGAGCGTAAAAAGCCGCGCCCCCTGAATCCAGGGGGCTTCCACGCTGCGTACGCCATGGGCGTACGCAGCGTCGCGCGGCCCCGGTGCGGCGATACGTTCGCTTTCCGAATGACATCCATGAAACGGGAGGTGTCGACTGCGACGAAGCCTTTGGTTTGACAGCGCCGGGACACTTCCGTCGCGCCCAGGTGTCCTCCAGTCGAAAAAAAACCATCGGGCCGCGGGTTGCGGCAGCCGATGGCTTCAGGTGGGACGCGGGATCAGACGCGCTCGAGGATCAGCGCGATGCCCTGGCCGACGCCGATGCACATGGTGCACAGCGCATAGCGGCCGCCGCTCTTGTGCAGCTGGTTGACCGCGGTGGTCGCGAGGCGCGCGCCGCTGGCACCCAGCGGATGGCCCAGCGCGATCGCGCCGCCGTTGACATTGACGCGCGCGTCGTCGTCCGAAAGGCCCAGCAGGCGCAGCACCGCGAGGCCCTGCGCGGCGAAGGCCTCGTTGAGCTCGATCACGTCGATCTGGTCGAGCCTGAGGCCGGTGAGCGCCAGCACCTTCTGCGTGGCCGGCGCCGGGCCGATGCCCATGATGCGCGGCGCGACGCCGGCGGTGGCCATGCCCACGATGCGCGCGCGCGGCGTGAGGCCGTGCTTGGCGGCGCTGGCCTCGTCGGCCAGCAGCAGCGCGCAGGCACCGTCGTTCACGCCGCTGGCATTGCCCGCGGTGACGGTGCCGTCGGGCCGCACCACGCCCTTGAGCTTGGCCAGCGCTTCGAGGCTGGTCTCGCGCGGATGCTCGTCCTTGGCGACGACGATCGCATCGCCCTTCTTCTGCGGCACGCTCACCGGCACGATCTCGGCGTCGAAGAAGCCGGCCTTCTGCGCGGCCACGGCGCGCAGCTGCGAGTTCAGCGCCATCCGATCCTGCGCCTCGCGCTCGATCTTGTAGTCGGTGGCCACGTTCTCGGCCGTCTCGGGCATCGAGTCGACGCCGTACTGCGCCTTCATGAGCTTGTTGACGAAGCGCCAGCCGATGGTGGTGTCGTAGACCGCGTTGGCGCGGCTGAAGGCGCTCTCGGCCTTGGGCATCACGAAGGGCGCGCGGCTCATGCTCTCGACGCCGCCCGCGATCATCAGGCCGGCCTCGCCGGCGCGGATGGCACGCGCCGCGCTGCCCACGGCATCGAGGCCCGAGCCGCACAGGCGGTTGATGGTGGCGCCCGGCACCTCGATCGGCAGGCCGGCCAGCAGCGAAGCCATGCGCGCGACGTTGCGGTTGTCCTCGCCGGCCTGGTTAGCGCAGCCGTACAGCACGTCGGTCACGGCCTGCCAGTCGACGTTCTTGTTGCGCTCGATCAGCGCCTTGAGCGGCACCGCGCCGAGGTCGTCGGTGCGCACGCTCGACAGCGCGCCGCCGTAGCGGCCGAAGGGGGTGCGCACGGCGTCGCAGATGAAGGCTTGGTTGGTCATGGTGTGTCTCTATGAAGGTGGAACGAATTCGGGATGCCGGACGCAGAGGACGCGAAGGTTCCGCGAAGGACGCGAAAGAAAGACAAATTATTTCTGAAGTTCTTTCGCGCTCTTCGCGCAACCTTCGCGTCCGGAAGTCCGTATCAGACGGCGATCGGCAGGCCCAGCAGCCTCTCGAGCTCCGCATGCTCGAGCCCGTCGACCTTGTCGACCAGCTTCAGGCCCTGCGGCGTGCATTCGAGCGTGGCGAGGTCGGAGTACACGCGCTTCACGCAGCCGATGCCGGTCAGCGGGTAGCTGCAGGTCTCGACGATCTTGCTCTCGCCCTTCTTGGTCAGCAGGTCCATCATGACCCAGGTCTGCTTGGCACCGATCGCGAGGTCCATCGCGCCGCCCACCGCGGGAATGGCGCCGGCCTCGCCGGTGCTCCAGTTCGCGAGGTCGCCGGTGGCCGAGACCTGGAAGGCGCCGAGCACGCAGATGTCGAGGTGGCCGCCGCGCATCATCGCGAAACTGTCGGCATGGTGGAAGAAGGCGCCGCCGGGCAGCAGCGTCACCGGCTGCTTGCCGGCGTTGATCAGGTCGTAGTCCTCCTCGCCGGCCTCGGGCGCGGGGCCCATGCCGAGGATGCCGTTCTCGCTGTGCAGGATGACCTCGCGGCCGGCCGGCAGGTGGTTGGCCACCAGCGTGGGCTGGCCGATGCCGAGGTTGACGACGGCGCCGTCGAAGATGTCCTGCGCCACGCGGGCGGCCAGCTGGTCCTTGGTGCGACGGGTGTAGCTCATGGTCATGCCTCCTTCTTGAAGCCGCCGGCCTGCGTGGCGACGCGCTCGATGCGCACCACCTTGTGCACGAAGATGCCGGGGGTGACGATGGTCTCGGGGTCCATGGTGCCGAGCTCGGCGATGTCGTGCACCGTGGCGATGGTCTTCTTCGCGGCCATGGCCATCACCGGGCCGAAGTTGCGCGCGGCCTTGCGGTAGACCAGGTTGCCCCAGCGGTCGCCGCGCTCGGCCTTGATCAGCGCGAGGTCGCCGTGGATCGGGTACTCGAGCACGTACTGCTTGCCATTGATCTCGCGCGTCTCGCGGTTGCCCGCGAGCTCGGTGCCGTAGCCCGTGGGGCAGAAGAAGGCGCCGATGCCGGCACCGGCCGCGCGGATGCGCTCGGCCAGGTTGCCCTGCGGCACCAGCTCGAGCTCGAGCTGGCCGCTGCGGTAGAGCGCGTCGAAGACGTGGCTGTCGGCCTGGCGCGGAAAGCTGCAGATGATCTTGCGCACGCGGCCGGCCTTGAGCAGCGCGGCGAGGCCGGTGTCGCCGTTGCCGGCGTTGTTGTTGACCACCGTCAGGTCGCGCGCGCCCTGCTCGATGAGCCCGTCGATGAGCTCGCCGGGAATGCCGGCGGTGCCGAAGCCGCCGATGAGAACGGTGGCGCCGTCGGCCACGCCCGCGAGGGCGTCGGCGATGGAGGGCGCGATCTTGTCGATCATGGATCTGTCTCCGAAGAAGGATGGTGGAGAGGCGGGAAGACGCTTGTCGCGGTGCGTCCTGGTGAACTCTATTTTGTTCGTATATCGAACTTCTGTTCGTATAATGAATTCTAGAGAGGATCCACACCCATGGCAACCCGCCCCCTTGCGCCCCCCGGGACGCCCGCCCCCGGCGACAGCTACGTGCAGTCCTTCGCACGCGGCCTGCAGGTGATCCGTTCGTTCAGCGCGAGCGCGCCGCACCAGACGCTCAGCGAGGTGGCGGCCGCCAGCGGCCTCACGCGCGCGGGCGCGCGCCGCATCCTGCTCACGCTGCAGACGCTGGGCTACGTGGTCACCGACGGCAAGCTGTTCACGCTCACGCCGCGCATCCTCGACCTGGGCTTCGCCTACCTGTCGTCGATGCCGATCTGGAACCGCGCCGAGCCCGTGATGGAAGCGCTGGTGCAGCAGGTGCAGGAGTCGTGCTCGGCCGCGGTGCTCGACGCCACCGACATCGTCTACGTGCTGCGCGTGCCGACGCAGAAGATCATGCGCATCAGCCTCGGCGTGGGCTCGCGGCTGCCGGCCTACTGCACCTCGCTGGGCCGGCTGCTGCTGGCCGACCTGCCCGACGAGGAGGTGCGCGCGCGGCTCGAGGCCTCGGCGATCGAGCCGCTGACCAAGCACACCGTGACCGACATCGACGCGCTGCTGGCCAAGGTGGCGCAGGCGCGGCGCCAGCAGTGGTGCCTGGTGAACCAGGAACTGGAAGAAGGCCTGATCTCGGTGGCCGCGCCGATCGTCGACCGCGCGGGCCGCATGGTGGCCGCGCTCAACATCAGCGGCCAGGCCAACCGCACCAGCGCGAAGGTGATGCAGGACGGCATGCTGCCCGCGCTGCGCGAGGCGGCGCGGCGGATCTCGAGCCTGCTCTGAGTGGCCCGGCGGCCTCAGGCGCCGCCGTCCTCGATCTCGAAGGGCGCGACCTGCCGCCCGTCGATGTCGGTGAAGCCGTATTCGCGCGCGAGATCGCCCACGCGCAGCGCGCGGCCGGTCTTGTGCATCACGCTCGCGTCGCCGGCCAGCGCCACGATCGCACGCCCGATGTAGCGCGGCGATTCGGTGCGCGCGAGCGCGGGCCGCTCCTGCCAGTGCGCCTCGTCGGTCTGGTGGCCGGCCAGCACGAACTCGGTGCGCATCCAGCCCGGCGACACCGCGACCGAGGCCACGCCGTGCGCGCGCAGGTCCTGCGCCATGCCGAAGGCCAGCCGCGTCATCGCGGTCTTGGCGAGGTCGTAGAACAGGCTGCCGCGCAGGTAGCGGTCGCGGTCCCAGAAGGTGGTGGTGACGATCAGGCCATGACCCTGGCGCACCAGCAGCGGCGCGGCGCAGCGGCTGGCCACGAGGTGGTTGCGCACGCCGCGGTCGAACATGGCCTCCCAGTTCGACAGCGGATGCTCCCAGAACGGCGCCTCGAACACGCCGTTGAAGCTCTCGTGGCCGCCCCAGGCGTTGTTGACCAGCAGGTCGAGCCGGCCGGCCTCGCGTTCGACGCGCGCGAACAGCTCGCGCACCTGCGCCTCGTCGGTGTGGTCGCAGCGCACCGGCACGCCCTGCCCGCCCAGGCGCGTGACCTCCTCGGCCGTGTCCTCGATGCTGCCGGGCACGCGCTGCAGGCCCGACAGCGCGAGGATCTGACCGTAGCTGTCCGCGGGCTCGGCACGCGTGCTGCGGCCCGTGACGTAGACGGTGGCGCCGGCCGCGCCGAGTTCGAGCGCGATGCCGCGCCCCGCGCCGCGGCTCGCGCCCGTGACCACGGCCACGCGGCCTTGCAGGGAGGGCAGTGCATTCGCACCCGTGGGCTGGTCGGTCATCGTTCGGCTCGCTGCAAGGGAAGAAGACGCCGAAGGTAGCGCTGCCTTAAACCAGCGTCTTGGAAGAATCCGCAATCGCACGGCCCAGGAACTCCGTGGGCGTGACGCCGCACAGCGCGCGGAACTCGTTGGCCAGGTGCGACTGGTCGTAGAAGCCGTGCTCGACCGCGACCTCGGCCCAGGCCGGCACCGATTGCTCGCGCAGCGCGCGCAGGCAGCCGTGCATGCGCGCGAGCCGGCGCCAGGCGCGCGGCGAGAGGCCGACCTGCGCATGGAACAGCTGCTGCAGCCGGCGCTCGCCGAGTCCCACCGCCTCGGCCACCTCGCGCAGCGGACGGCGGCCGGCCGAAGCGGCGATCAGCTGCGCGGCCTGCAGCGCGCCCGGATGCGGGCCGAGCCGCGCCCGTGCGCGGCCGTCGGCCTCGGCGAGGCGACGGCACAACGCGGCGTCGAGCAGCGCGACGCGCGCGGCGTCACCGGGAGCTTCGGCCATGCGCTCGAGCAGCTGCACGCCGGCGCCGCGCCAGAGTTCGTCGAGGTGCAGCACGCGGCCCGCGAGTTCGCCCGCGGGCAGGCCGAGCAACAGGGCCGCGGCGCCGGGCCGCAAGGTGATCGACAGGCCTTCCATGCGCTTGCGCAGCCGCACCAGCACGGCCTCGGCCGAGGCGCCGATGGCCTCGATGGCCAGACCCTCGGCGCCATTGGCTGAGGGAGCGTCGCCGAGGTTGAAGACCAGCCGCGCGGCACCGTCGGGCAGCACGCGCTCGAGCACCTCCTCGCCTTCGGCGAAGCGTTCGCGGTACACGAGGATGTTGGCGACATGCGGGCGCAGCGGCGCGCTGGCGGCGAAGGAGCGCACCGTACCGCCGGGCGCGTCCATCGGCGGCCCGAGCAAGGGGCCGTCGTCGAGATGGAGGAAAAGGCGCTCGCTCATGCCGGGTCGGTCCGGGAAAGGACCGGCCAGCATGCCACAGGCGCGGCTCAACCCTCGGCGTGGATGCCCTTCATCAGGATCACGCCGCCCAGCCGCGCGGTGTCGGCGCGCATGCGGCGCGCCAGCGCGTCGGGCGAGCCGGGCTGGGCCTGCCAGCCGGTCTTGAGCAGCGCCTCGCGCACTTCGTCCGTACTGATGACCTCGACCAGCGCGGCATTGAGCCTGGCCAGCGCGGTCTTGTTCATGCCCGCGGGCGCGGCCAGCGCGGTCCAGATCTCGAGGTCGGCGCCGCGCACGTCGGCGTCGCGGATGGTCGGCAGCTCGGGTACCAGCGGACTGCGCTCGGGCGAGGTCACGCCGATGGCCTTGAGCTTGCCCGAACGCACGTGCGGCATCGCGAGCGCGGGCGGCAGCAGCGCGAGCTGGATCTCGCCCGCGAGCAGGCCCGCGATCACCTGCGGATTGCCGGTGTAGGGCTTGTGCTGCGCGGTGATGGCCGAGCGGCTCTTGAGCAGCTCCATGCCCAGGTGGCCCACCGTGCCCACGCCCGGCGTGCCGTACTTGCCGCCGCTGCCGAGGTTGCGCACCCACAGCAGGTGATCGGCCGCGGTCTTGCCGGTGGCGTTGCCCGACACGGCCAGCACCAGCGGCGCGGTGCCGACCATGCCGACCGGCGCGAAGTCCTTCTCGGGATCGAAGGAGAGCTTGGGATTGAGCAGCTTCGCGATCGTCAGGTTGCCGTTGATCAGCGCGCCGATGGTGTGGTCGTCGGTGGCCTTGGCGACCTGGTCGGCCACGATGTTGCCGCTCTCGCCGGGCTTGTTCTCCACCAGCACCGGCTGGCGCAGGATCTTGGCGAGCGGCTCGGCGATGGCACGCGCCAGCAGGTCGGGCGAGGCGCCGGTCGGAAAGCCGACCAGCAGTTTCACGGGCTTGGTGGGCCAGGCGGCTTCGCCGGCGCGCGACTTGTCCTGGGCGCGGGCAAGCGGAGGGAGGAGAGAGGCAGCCAGCGCGGCGGCGCCGCCCTCGAGCAGGCGGCGTTTGGTGATCGTCACGGGAGGAACTCCGGATGGAAGCGGCGGAGCCCTAATTGTAAACAGATCGTTACATCAATGCTGCGGCGCAGCGCGAAATCACGGCTTGCTGGCGACCAGCCGGCGCTGCGTGGGAAACAGCGACCAGCCCCAGCGCTGCTGCGCGAAGCCCCAGAGCCCCTGCTTGAAGAACAGCGTGGCCACGATCGCGAGCAGCCCGAGCCCCAGCAGGTACCAGGTGCCGTAGTCGCTGAGGAACTTGTTGAGCGCCCAGAAGACGAGCGCGCCCACCAGCGGGCCCTCGATGCGGCCGATGCCGCCGATCACCACCATGAAGATCGCGAACGCGCTCCAGTTGACGCTGAAGGCCGCGTCGGGGCTGATGCGCAGGTTGCCGACGAAGTACAGCGCGCCCGCGAGCCCCGCGCCGAAGGCCGCGACGCCGTACACGGCGAGCTTCATGCGCGCCACCGGCACGCCCTGCGATTCGGCCGCCACCTCGTTGTCGCGGATCGCCAGCAGCGCGAGGCCGCGCTTGCTGCGCAGGAACAGGTAGACCAGCGCCACCGCCGCCACCACGCAGCCCAGCGCCATCCAGTAGGTGACGCTCTCGCGCGTGGCCTTGTCGATGCCGCGCAGCGCGGTGAGCGTGGTGCCCGAGCCGCCGCCCACCGCCGACACATTGGCGAAGCTCAGGCGGAACACCTCGGCGATGACCCAGGTGCCGATCGCGAAGTAGCCGCCCGAGAGCCGGAACGCGATGAAGGACACCGGAATCGCGACCAGCCCCGCGGCCAGCGCGCCCAGCGGGATGGCGACGAAGGGATCGAGCCCCGCGAAGTTGCCGAGCACCAGCATCGCGTAGCCGCCGAAGCCGAAGAAGGCCTGCTGCCCGATGCTGACCATGCCGCCATAGCCCGCGAGCAGGTTCCACATCATCGCGAAGATGAAGTAGCAGGCGATCTCGACGAACTCGCGCATCCAGCTCGACTCGCCCCAGAAGGGCAGGCTGGCGGCGACGAGCACCAACGCGGTGCCGGCGGCGAGCGCGCCGCGGCTGGCGGCGGTGGCGCGCTCGACCTCGAAGGAGGAGTGCATGGCCATGGCAGGCACCGTTCAGTCGAGCTGCAGCTGGATGCGCTGCGCCACCGCGCCCCAGCGCGCGTTCTCGGCACGCAAGCGGGCCGCCGCCTCGGCGGGCGTGTTGGCCAGCGGCTCGAGATCGAGCGTGGCGAGGCGCTCGCGCACCTCGGGCGCGGCCAGGGCCTTCGCGACCTCGTTGCGCAGCCGGTCGACCACGGGCGCGGGCGTGCCGCGCGGCATCGCCATCATCTCGGCGAAGACGGCCTCGTAGCCGGGCACGCCGGCCTCGGCCGCGGTCGGCACCGCGGGCTGGCTCGCGAGCCGGTGGCGGCCCGAGACCACGATCGGCACCAGCCGGCCCTCGCGGATCAGCGGGCCGACCACCGGCGACGCCAGGAAGCCGCAGGGCACGGCATTGCCGAGCACGTCCTGCATGGCCGGGCCGGGGCCGCGGTAGGCCACGTGCTGCATCGAGACACCGGTGCTCGACAGCAGCAGCTCCATCGCCATGTGGCCCGGCACGCCCTGCCCGCCCGAGGCATAGCTCATCGGCGTCTTCTTCGCCGCCGCCAGCAGCTGCGCCAGCGTCTTCACGCCGGCCGCGGGATGGCACACCAGTTCCTGGCTGAAGGCCGCGAGCTGGGTGACGGGCACGAAGTCCTCCATCGGCCTGAAGGCCATCTTGCGGTAGAGGTGCGGGTTGATGGTGAACATGGTGTCGGGCCCGACCAGCACCGAGTGGCCGTCGTTGGCGCGCAGCACCTCCTGCATGCCGATGTTGCCGCCCGCGCCGGGCCGGTTGTCGACCACCACGGGCTGGCCCAGCGCCTTCTGCAGCGCGGGCTGGATCAGGCGCGAGACGATGTCGCCGGGCGCGCCGGCCGGAAAGGCCACGACCAGCCGCAGCGGGCGGACCGGCCAGGCCACCGCGTCGACGGTTTCCGTGGCGGCCATGGCCGGCGGCGCCAGCATGCCCAGGCTCAGTGCCAATGCCGCGCCGAGGCGCCGGGGAAAGGGGAGGAAAAATCGCATGCAGTCTCCTTGCTCGTCAGTCTTTTTTTGGGGGGCGCCGAAGTCACCAGGCGCCGATCAGGATCCCGGCCTCGCGCTCGCGCCGGTTCCAGGCCTCGACGGCCGCGGGAGCGATGGTGGGAAAGCGGCGGCGCTCGCGCAGCCAGTCGAACATGCGCGCCAGCATGCGCTCGCGCACCCAGGCGAAGGCCGGGTCGCGGCCGAGGTCGACCAGCTCCCCCGGATCGGCCTCGAGGTCGAACAGCATCGGCGGCAGGTCCTCGACGTGCACGAACTTCCAGCGCGCGTCGCGCAGCATCGTCATGTGGCAGCGCTCCACCGGCTGGCCCAGCGGCAGCCGCACGCTGTCGCGAAAGGCGTAGCTGTTCTCGCACACCACGAAGTCCTTGCCCGCGGCGCGCGGGTCGGCGCGCACCAGCGGCAGCAGCGAGCGGCCCTCGAGCCATTGCGCGGGCTGCGGCAGCCCGAGCGCGTCGAGCACGGTGGGCACGATGTCGATGCACTCGACCAGCGCCGCGCTGGCGCCGCCGCGCGTGGCATCGGCGCGCTCGCGCGGATCGACCACGATCAGCGGCACGCGCACGATCGGTTCGTGGAACAGCTCCTTCTCGCCGAGCCAGTGGTCGCCGAGGTAGTCGCCGTGGTCGCTGGTGAAGACGACCAGCGTGTCGCGGTCCAGCCCCTGCGCGGCCATGAAGCCGAACAGGCGCCCGAGCTGGTCGTCGAGCTGCTTGACCAGGCCCATATAGGTCGGGATCACGGTCTCGCGCACCTCGTCGCGGCTGAAGCTGCGGCTGGCGGTGTCGTCGCGGAAGCCCGCGAGCACCGGATGCGCGTCCCGCCGCTCGGCCTCGCCGCGCACCGCGGGCAGCACGTCGCGCGGTCCGTACATCGCGTGGTAGGGCGCGGGCGCGACGTAGGGCCAGTGCGGCTTGATGTACGACAGGTGCAGCACCCAGGGCCGGTCGCCGGCCTCGCGCATGAAGTCGATGGCGCGATCGGTGGTGTAGGGCGTCTCGCTGTGCGGCTCGGCCACGGCCGCGGGCAGCCCGGCCCAGCGCATCTCCCAGCCGCTGCGGATCTCGCCGCCCGGGCCGCGGCCCGAATTGGCGAAGTCGTGCCAGGGGTTGTCCGATTCATAGCCGCGCTCGCGCAGCCAGTCGCAGTAGGCGTTGCCGCTGACCTTGAAGCCCGGCGGCCAGATGCCGTCGTCGCGCGCATAGGGCTCGAAGCCGCCGTGCATCGCGAGCAGGCCCGCGCCCTGCGAGACGTCCAGGCCCAGGCGCGCCGCGCCTTCGGTGTCGGGCTCCACGTGCGTCTTGCCGACCAGCGCGCAGCGCACGCCGTGCGCGCGCAGATGGTCGCCGAGCGTCTTCTGGCCCACCGACAGCGGCACGAAGTTCCACATCGCGCCGTGGCTGCTCACGTAGCGCCCGGTGTAGGTCGACATGCGCGAGGCGCCGCACACCGCGCCCTGCACGAAGGCCCGGTCGAAGCGCAGGCCGCGCGCGGCGAGCGCGTCGATGTGCGGCGTGTGCAGGCGCGGGTGGCCATAGCAGGACAGGTAGTCGGCGCGCAGCTGGTCGCACATGACGAACAGCACGTTGCGCAGCGGCCGGGCGGAAGAACGGCTCATGCGGACCTCAGCGGGTGCGTGGAAAAAGGCCCTGCGGCCGGAACACGAGCACCGCCAGGAACACGATGTGCCCGAACCAGATGCCCCAGCCCGGATCGAGGCGGAAGCCGACCTGCTGCGCGATGCCGAGGATCATGGCGCCGGCCAGCGTGCCCCAGAACGAGCCCATGCCGCCGATGATCACGGCCTCGAAGGCGAACAGCAGCAGCAGCGGGCCGTCCGAGGGCGACACCGTGGTGCGCATGCCCTGCAGCGCGCCCGCGATGGCGATCAGCACGAAGGCGATGGCGGTCGCGAAGGCATAGACCTTCTTCGCATCGAGCCCCATGAGCTCGGCGATCTCGCGGTCGTCCGACACGGCGCGGAACGACCGGCCCAACGCCGTGTGCGCGAACAGCCATTGCAGCGCGCCGGTGGCCGCGAGCGCCACGGCCAGCACGATCAGCGGCAGCACGCCGAGCGAGAGCGACTCGCCGAACGCCAGGCCGCGCGTGCCGAGGCCGCCGGTGTCGATGGCGCGCGGGTCGGCCGAGAACAGCTCGAGCAGCAGGTTCTGGATCACGATCGACAGGCCGAAGGTGACGACCAGCGAAGGCAGCGGGTCCTTGCCCAGCGTGCCGTTGAGCACCCAGCGCTGCAGCGCGTAGCCGAAGCCGAAGGCCACCGGCAGCACCGCGAGCGCGACCAGCCACGGCGCCGCAGCGCCGGCCAGCGACACGCCCCCGATCACCGCGAAGGCGCCGAGCACGATGAAGTCGCCCTGCGCCGTGTTGGTGAGCCGCATGACGCCGAACATCAGCGACTGGCCGAGCGCGAACAGCGTGTAGAGGCCGCCGAGCAGCACGCCCTG
Organism: Variovorax sp. FG153; assembly: GCF_057809595.1. NCBI lineage: Bacteria > Pseudomonadati > Pseudomonadota > Betaproteobacteria > Burkholderiales > Comamonadaceae > Variovorax > Variovorax sp. FG153. Next base: position 35,707 of record NZ_JBMDKG010000017.1, on the reverse strand, counting down.
GAGCAGGGTCTCAAGCATGGGCCGCCTCGATGCCGAAGTAGGCCTGCGCGATCTGCTCACGCGTGAGGTCGGCCGACAGGCCCTCGAGCGACACGCGGCCTTCCTGGAAGCAGTAGACGCGGCGCGAGACCTGGCGCGCCATCGTCACGTCCTGCTCGACGATCACCACCGCCATGCCCTCGGCCGTGATGCCGGGCATGGCCGCATAGATCTCGCGGATGACGACCGGCGCGAGGCCCAGCGAGAGTTCGTCGCACAGCAGCACTTCGGGATTGCTCATGAGCGCGCGCCCCAGCGCCACCATCTGCTGCTGGCCGCCCGACAGCGAGGTGCCGGGCTGGCGGCGCTTCTCGGCCAGGATGGGGAAGAGGCCGTAGAGCCGCTGCAGGTTCCACGGGCCCGGGCGCCTGGCGGTGGCGCCCATCAGCAGGTTCTCTTCCACGCTGAGGCTGGGAAACAGCCGGCGGCCCTCGGGTACCAGCGCGAGGCCGCGCCGCACGATCTCGCCGGGCGGCAGGCCGCCGATGGACTCGCCCTTGAAACGGATCGCCTCGCGCGGCGCGCGCACCAGGCCCGCGAGGCTCTTGAGGAAGGTCGACTTGCCCGCGCCGTTGGCGCCGATGACGGCGACGAGTTCGCCGGCGGCGAGCGCGAAGTCGATGCCGAACAGGGCCTGGGCGTCGCCGTAGAAGGCCTGCAGGCCGTGGGTGGTGAGCAGCGATGCGCTCATGCGTCCATCCCCATGTACACGCGCCGCACTTCCGGATCGTTCATCACCGCGCGCGGCTCGCCCTCGGCCAGCTTCTGCCCGAAGTTGATGACGAACAGCCGGTCCGCGAGCGACAGCAGCGCATGCACCACGTGCTCGATCCAGATCATGGTCACGCCGCGCGCCTTGATGCGCCGCAGCTCGCCCACCAGCACCGCGGCCTCGGGCTCGGTGAGCCCGCCCGCGATCTCGTCGAGCAGCAGCAGCCGCGGTTTCGTCGCGAGGGCGCGCGCGAGCTCGAGCCGCTTGCGGTCGAGCAGCCGCAGCCCGCCGGCCGGCGCGTTCGCCTGCGCCATCAGCCCGGTCTGCGCCAGCACCTCGTGCGCCGTGCGCCAGGCCTCGCGCTCGGTCTGCTGCCCGCCGAAGCAGGCCGCGGTCACGAGGTTCTCGAACACGCTCATGTGCCCGAAGGGCTGCGGCACCTGGTAGCTGCGGCCGATGCCGGCGCGGCAGCGCTGGTGCGGACGCAGCCGCGTCACGTCGCGGCCCGCATAGTCGACCCGGCCCGTGTCGGCGCGCACGTCGCCCGAGATCAGGTTGAACAGCGTGGTCTTGCCCGCCCCGTTGGGGCCGAGGATGCCCAGCGTCTCGCCCTCGGCCACCGCGAGCGTGATGCCGTCGGTGACCTTGAGCGCGCCGTAGGACTTGCTCACGCCATGCAATGCCAGCAGCGCCATGGCGGTCAGAGCGCGCGCAGCTTGCCGCCGGTGGGAATGGCCGGCGCGGCTTCGTTGTTCACGAGGGTGAGTTCCACCTTGTACTTCGTGCCCTTGCCCCACTGGCCGAGCACCAGCGGTGTCTTGCTGACGTTCCTGAACGGCCCCTGCCCGCCCCACTTGACCGGGCCGACCACCGACTGGATCGAGGTCGCGGCCACCGCATCGCGCACGTCGGCGGCCTTGAGCGACTTCGCGCGGCCCAGCGCATTGGCCGCCACCTCGAACAGCGCATGCGCGAAGCCGATCGGCTGCGTCCACTGCTTCTTGGTGCCGGCCTCGTAGGCCTCGGCCAGCGCCTTCGCGCTCTGCTTCGTGAGGCTCGACGCGAAGGGATGCGAGGGGCTCCACCAGACCTCGGTCGAGAGGCCGTCGCCGAGTTCGCCCAGCGCCTCGATCGCGCCCGGGAACAGCAGCGCCTTGCCGAGCGTGATCGCCTTCGGTTTGAAGCCCTGCTGCCGCGCCTGCGTGAGGAAGGTCTTGGCATCGGGCGGGATCACCACGCCGGTCACGATCTCCACGCCCTCCTTCTTGAAGGCCGCGATCTGCGCGCTGAAGTCCTGCGTGCCGTTCTGGAAACGGCCCGGGTCGGTGAGCGTGAAGCCCATCTGCGCGAGCGGCTTCGGAAAGCCCAGTTCCTTGTCGCCCCAGGCATTGCCGTCGCCGTCGTTCGGGAACAGGCCGCCCACCTTCTTGTTGGTGGCCAGCGTCTTCCAGCCGCTGGTGAAGTTGGCGATGACGTCCTCGAGGCCCCAGAACAGGTGATAGGTCCAGTCGAAGCCCTTGGCCGGATCGCCCTTGCGGCCGAAGAACCAGGGCTGCCACGGCACCACGCTCGAGATGCAGGGCACCTCGTTGAGCTCGCAGGCATCGCTGACCGGGTTCGCGGTCTCGGGCGTGCCGGCCGTGAGCACCAGCGCCACCTTGTCCTTGAGGATCAGGTCGTTCGCGACCTCGCCCGCGCGGTTCGGGTTCGACTGGCTGTCCTTGAGCACGATCTGCACCGCGTACTTGCGGCCGCCGACCGCGATGCCGTCCTTGAAGGCGGCCTTCATCTGGTCGATGACCCACTTGTCGGCCTCGCCGAAGGGCGCGAGCGGGCCGGTCTGCGGCGACACGTAGCCGATCTTGAGCGTGTCGGCCGCGAACGCCAGCGGTGTCGCGCCCGCGGCGACGAGGGCCGCGCCGGCCTGGGTGAATTGCCTGCGATTGAATGTCATGGCTGTCTCCTGTTCTTGTGTCTGCGGATGCCGCTCTGCCGAAACTCAGCGCGCGAAGTGCGGCGGTATCCGCGCGTCGACGTTGACCCACACGCTCTTGACCTGCGTGTACTCGCGCATCGCGTCGAAGCCCATCTCGCGGCCGTAGCCGCTCTGGCCCACGCCGCCGAAGGGCGAGCCGGGGTTCACGCGCTTGTAGCTGTTGATCCAGACCATGCCGGCGTGCAGCTCGCGCGCCACCTTGTGGGCGCGCTGCAGGTCCTTCGTCCACAGGCCCGAGCCCAGGCCGTAGTCGGTGCCGTTGGCGATGCGCATCGCCTCCTCGTCGTCCTTGAAGGTCAGCACGGTGACGAAGGGGCCGAAGACCTCTTCCTGCGCGACGCGGTCGCGGTACGACTTCGCGCGCATCACGGTGGGCTCGACGTAGCAGCCCTTGGCGAGATCGCCGCCCGGCGACCGGCCGCCCGCGAGCAGCTCGCCGCCCTCGCCTCGTGCCACTTCCACGTAACTCAGCACGCGCTCGCGGTGCTGAGCGCTGGTCAGCGGGCCCATCTCGGTGGTCTCGTCGAGCGGGTTGCCGAGGCGGATCGACTTCGCGAGCGGAACGAACTGCGCGAGGAATTCGTCGGCGATCCGCTCGTGCAGCATCAGCCGCGAACCCGCGATGCAGGCCTGGCCCTGGTTGTGGAAGATGGCCCAGGCGCTGCCGTTGACGGCGGCCTGCAGGTTCGCGTCCTCGAACACGATGTTGGGGCCCTTGCCGCCGAGCTCGAGCTGCACCTTCTTGAGGTTGCCCGCGCTGGCCTGCACGATGCGCCGGCCCGTCGCCGTGCTGCCCGTGAAGGCGATCTTCGCGATCTCCGGATGCTCGGCGATGTACTGGCCCGCCACGCTGCCCAGGCCCGGCAGCATGTTGACCACGCCGGGCGGCAGGCCCGCCTCGGCCATCAGCTCGGCGATGCGCAGCGAACTCAGCGGCGTGATCTCGGCCGGCTTCATCACGATGCAGTTGCCGGCCGCGAGCGCGGGCGCCATCTTCCAGCTCGTGAACATCAGCGGGAAGTTCCACGGCACCACCTGGCCGACGATGCCCACGGGCTCGCGCAGCGTGTAGTTGAGGAAGCCCTCCTCGACGGGAATGGTCTCGCCCTGGAACTTGTCGGCCATGCCGCCGAAGTAGCGGAAGCACGCGGCCGTGCGCGGCACGTCGAGGCGGCGCGAGTCGCGGATCGGATGGCCGGTGTCCAGCGATTCGAGGCGCGCGAGCTCCTCGGCGTTGGCCTCGATCAGGTCGGCGAGCCTGAGCAGGATGCGGCCGCGGTCGGCGGCGGCCATGCGGCTCCACGCCGGGAACGCGCGCTTCGCGGCGGCGACGGCCTTGTCGACGTCGGCCTTGCCCGCGAGCGCGACATCGACGATGGGCGTGTTGTCGTGCGGGTTCAGAGTGGCGAGGGTCTCGCCCGATTCGGCGTCGACGAAGCGGCCGTCGATGAAGAGCTGGTGGCGGATGGAAGCAATGGGCATGAGCATTCCTCTCCCTCCCCCTTTGGGGGAGGGTTGGGGTGGGGGCTTCTTCGAAGAGGGCGCGGGCTCGCGGAGCCCCCACCCCGGCCCTCCCCCAGCGGGGGAGGGAGACAGGCAGGTCAGAACTGCACGGGAATCTCGGGCGACTCGCCCTTCTGGATCTCGTACACCAGGCTCGGCGAGCCGTTCTCCCACACCAGCAGCATCGAGCGCTTGGGGCTGAAGCCCTGGTGGCGGCAGTAGGCGGGCATGGCGGCCATGTCGCCGGCCTTCATGATCACGCGCGCCATGGGCTTGCCGGTGTTCTTGTCGCCGCAGTCCCAGTGGATCTCGTCGGTCATCTGGAAGAACCACTCGACGCGGTCGTTGCCGTGGATGATCGGCAGGATGTGCTCCTCGGTCGTCGGGCACATGTAGCTGTGCTTGACCACCGAGGTGAAGCTCGGGTTCCAGGTCACCTGCGAGCGGCTCAGGAAGCCGAAGAGGTTGAAGGCATGCACCTCGTTCTCGAAGCCGGGCTCGGGATGCAGCTCGGGCTGGTCCTGCGGCACGTCGGCGAAGGCGCGGTTGACCGGCGCGCCGCGCTCGTCGCTGCGCAGGTCGAGGTCGTCCTTCAGGCCCACGCAGCGCTTGGCGAGCTCGCGCGCCCGCGTGATCTTGGCCGTGTTGTTGCCGTTCTTGCGACCGTAGGGCGAGCCGGTTTCCTGCGGCGCGGCGAAGGGATCGAAACTCGCATTGGTCCAGTCGTCGAGCATGGCCTCGAAGGTGGCGCGGATCTGCGCGGTCGGGAAGTTCTCGAGCAGGTCGATGCCCGCGTCCTTCATGGTGCCGTTGAAGCTGCCGGCATAGAGGTCGACCGAGTCGTAGTGGTTGACGGTGCCAAACACGCTGTCGAAGTTGACCCAGCCGTAGAAGAAGCCCCAGGCCACGTCGCGCATCAGCGCGCGCAGGTAGTTGCCCGCATCCATGGTGTGGCTCATCGGCCGGCCGTCGCGGGTCTGCCAGCCGATGTGGACGAAATACTCGTCGCGGCGGAAGCGGAAGCTGCCGAGCGAGAAGTCCTTGTAGCCGAGCGTGGCGTCGGGTTGCGAGGCGATGACTCGGGCGAGTTCGGCGGGTGCGTTCATGGCATGTGCTCCTGGTTCAGTGCTGTTCAGTGCGATTGGCAGATCTCGGCCCACTTCTCGACCGACAGATCGCCCTTGCAGGTCTGCAGCACGATCACGCCGGGGCGCGCGCTGCGGAACTGGTAGGCGGTGTTCTTCGGCAGCAGGCCCTGGTGGCCGCGCGAGAGCTTCATCCAGCCCATCTTCTTGCCGCGCGGCTCGCCCTCGACCCGCACGGCGCCGTTCTTCTCGGGGTCGGCCACGGCCTGGGCCGCGTCGAGCCGCACCAGGTGCACCTCGACCTCGCCATCCATCACCAGCGCGAACTCGTCGTGCGCGCAGGTGAACCAGGGCGAGTGGCCCTCGGCGCGCAGGGTCTCGAGCACGTAGATCTGGTTCTGGCCGAACACCACCTTCTCGTAGGGCCGGCTGTTGTTCGCGATCTCGAAGCAATTGGAGAAGGCGTAGTGGCGCACGTCGTCGGCGATCGGCTCGACGTGGCCCTTCTCGTAGTGGGCGAGCGAACCGAAGCGGGTGCGGTAGGCGGGCCCTTCGTGGACTTGGTGGGTCTGGGCGGTCTGGGTCATGGCGGTCTCCTTGGTTCTGGCTTGGACCGAACTCTAGGAAACAACCGGGGCCGCCGGTAGGGACCAGATTGGAAGAGGATTATTCGCAGACTCCGAATAATCGCCGGGGTTTACCCGGGAAGGCGCGCCCTCACTCGATGAGTTCGGCCGGGATCATTCCGCGCTCGATCAGCGTGGCGTCCCAGGGCGGCACGCGCGTGAAGCGGGTCGCGATGTGCTCGATGAACAGCCGCAACTTGAGCGCGTTGCGCGAGGTGCCCGCATAGACCGCGCTCAACGAGAACGACGAGAGCTGGTGCTCGGGCAGCACCACGCGCAGCTCGCCGCGCGCGATCGCGTCGCCGGCCACCAGCGTGGGCAGGCAGACGATGCCCGCGTGCTCGAGCGCGTACTCGCGCAGCAGGTGCACGCTGTTGGTCAGCAGCGCGGCCGCGAGGTAGATGGTGGTCTGCTCGCCCTGGTGGTGGAAGGTCCAGCGGTCGCGCGTGGGATAGCCCGAGTACAGGCCCAGCTTGTGGCGGTGCAGCTCGCGCGGGCTCGCGGGCGTGCCGTGGCGCTCGAGGTACTCGGGCGTGGCGCACAGCAGCCGGCGCACCGGGAACAGCGGGCGCGACACCAGCTCCTCGGAGGCGGCCGGGAAGATCTGCAGCGCGCAGTCGACGCCGGCCTTGACCGGATCGACCACCGCGTCGCTCACGATCAGCTCGAGGTGGATGTCGGGGTAGATGGTGTGGAACTCGTGCAGCAGCGAGGCGAAGCGCCCGAGCACCATGCCCGTGAGCGCATGCACGCGCAGCACGCCCGAGGGGGTGCCGCGCGCATCGCGCATCTGGTCGACGATGTCGTTGGCGCGGCCCACGAGCTCCACGCAGTCGCGCAGGAAGGCCTGGCCCACGTCGCTGAGCCGCACCACGCGCGTGCTGCGGTGGAACAGCGGCGCGCCGAGGAACTCCTCGAGCTGCTTGACGCGCGTGGTGACCACCGAGTTCGCCACCCGCAGCTGGCGCGCCGCCTCCGCGAAACTCTGCGTCTGCGCGACGCGCACGAAGGCTTCGATGCTCTGAAGGCGGTCCATGGCGGGACTGTACTGTGCGGGCGCCGCGGCCGGACCCCGGGGCGACGCGGGGGCGCACTTATGATCGCCGCCCTCAGACGGGAGAACACAACGACATGGCAACGGACTCCACCGCGCCCACCCTCGCCTCGCGCACCGCCGCCGAGGAGCCCACGCTGCGCCGCGCGCTCGGCACGCGCCACCTGACGATGATCGCCATCGGCGGCTCGATCGGCACCGGCCTGTTCGTGGCCTCGGGCGCCACGGTGTCGCAGGCCGGTCCGGGCGGCGCGCTCGCGGCCTACCTGCTGATCGGCGCGATGGTCTATTTCCTCATGACCAGCCTCGGCGAGCTCGCGGCCTGCATGCCGGTGTCGGGCTCGTTCGCGACCTATGGCGCGCTCTACGTCGACGAGGGCTTCGGCTTCGCGCTCGGCTGGAACTATTGGTACAACTGGGCCGTGACCATCGCGGTCGAGCTCGCGGCCGCGCAGCTGGTGATGCAGTACTGGTTCCCGGGCACGCCGGCCGTGCTGTGGAGCGCGCTGTTCCTCGGGCTGATGTTCCTGCTCAACGCGATCTCGGTGCGCGGCTTCGGCGAGGCCGAGTTCTGGTTCGCGCTGGTCAAGGTGGTGACGGTGATCGCCTTCGTCGCCATCGGCCTCTTGATGATCTTCGGCATCCTGCGCGGCGACCGGCCCGCCGGCTTCGGCAACCTCACGGTCGGCGACGCGCCCTTCGTGGGCGGCCTGCCCGCGATGATCGGCGTGGCGATGATCGCGGGCTTCTCGTTCCAGGGCACCGAGCTGATCGGCGTGGCGGCCGGCGAATCGGCCGACCCCGCGAAGAACATCCCGCGCGCGGTGCGCCAGGTGTTCTGGCGCATCCTGCTGTTCTATGTGCTGGCGATCGGCGTGATCGGCGTGCTGATTCCCTACACCGACCCGAACCTGATCAAGACCGACCTCCACGCGATCGGCGTGAGCCCGTTCACGCTGGTGTTCCGCCACGCCGGGCTGGCCTTCGCGGCCAGCGTGATGAACGCGGTGATCCTCACGGCTGTGCTGTCGGCCGGCAACTCGGGCATGTACGCCTCGACCCGGATGCTGTTCAACCTCGCGAAGGACGGCCGCGCGCCGCGCTGCTTCGCGCGGCTCACGCGCGCGGGCGTGCCGCTCAATGCGCTGCTCGCGACCACCGCGGTCGGCGCGCTGTGCTTTTTGACCTCGCTGTCGGAGAGCCAGGGCGTGTACCTGTGGCTGCTGAACCTCTCGGGCATGACCGGCTTCGTGGCCTGGCTCGGCATCGCGGTGAGCCACTACCGCTTCCGCAAGGGAATGATGGCGCAGGGGCTGGATCTCTCGCTGCTGCCCTACCGCTCGCCCTTCTTCCCCTACGGCCCGCTGTTCGCCTTCGGCCTGTGCCTGGTGGTCACGCTGGGCCAGAACTACGCGGCCTTCACGGGCGGGCGCATCGACTGGATCGGCGTGTTCTCGACCTACATCGGGCTGGTGCTGTTCGTGGCGGTCTGGTGGGGCTACCGGCTGGCGCGCGGCAGCCGCTTCGTGGCCTACCGCGACATGCACTTCCCGGCCATGCTGCGGCCGGCGCCGGGGCACGGGCTGGCGGATGCCGCCGGCGAACCGGAGCGCGGCGCCGCCTGAACGCAGACCCCACCGGTTTCGGTGGGAAGGGCGCCAGCCAGTTGCCTCGAGGAATGGAACGGCGTTGCAGGCACGCCGCAGTGTGTCTGGAGGTTAACCGCCCCACTTACAATCCCGGGCGCATCCCCTTTCCTCTCCTCTCTCACGAGGCCTCGCCGCCATGCCCAAGAGCCCCCTGCGCACTCCCCTCAGCCTGACGCCCGTCGTGCGCGCCCTGTTCCTGGCCGCCGCGGTCGGCGCCACGGCCCTGCCCGCGCTGGCGGCCCCCGAGCACGAGGAAGTCGACCGCCTGATGCAGGCCGGCAAGCTCGACGAAGCCTCGGCCAAGGCCGACGCCTTCCTCAAGGACAAGCCGCGCGACCCGCAGATGCGCTTCCTCAAGGGCGTGATCCAGCTCGACACCGGCAAGCGCGCCGAGGCGATCGCCGCCTTTACCCAGCTCACGCAGGACGCCCCCGAGCTGCCCGAGCCCTACAACAACCTCGCGGTCATCTACGCGAGCCAGAACCAGTTCGACAAGGCGCGCAACGCCCTCGAGAGCGCGATCCGCACCAATCCGAGCTATGCCACCGCCCAGGAAAACCTCGGCGACCTGTATGCGCGGCTCGCGAGCCAGGCCTACAGCAAGGCGCTGCAGCTCGACCAGAACAACACCGCGGTCGCGCCCAAGCTGGCGGTGATCCGCACGCTGTTCGTGCCGGCCGTGCCGGGCGCCAAGCCGACCATGCTGGCGGCGGCGCCCGAGGCACCGCGCCCGGCACCGGCGGCTCCAGCTCCGGCACCCGCACCGGTCGCGAAGGCGCCCACTCCCGCACCGGCACCCGCCGCTGCACCGGTGCCGGCGCCCGCGCCCGCACCGGTCGCCAAGGCCCCCGCGCCCGCCCCGGCACCGGCCCCCGCCGCGGTCGCCAAGGCGCCCGAGGCGTCGCCGCCGGCCGCCGCACCGGCCGCGCCCGCCGCTTCGTCCAGCGCCAACGCGGAAGTCGAATCGGCCGTGCGCGGCTGGGCGGCCGCCTGGGCCGGCCAGGACATGGACCGCTACCTCGCCGCCTACGGCAGCGACTTCACGCCCGGCGGCGGCCAGAGCCGCAAGAACTGGGAAGAGGAGCGCCGCGCGCGCATCGTCGGCAAGTCCAGCATCAGCGTGAACCTCGAGAACCTCGTGATCCAGGTCAACGGACAGTCGGCCACCGCCAAGTTCCGCCAGGTCTACCGCGCCGACAACCTCAACATCTCCAGCCGCAAGACGCTGGAACTGCAGCGCTCCGGCGGTCAGTGGCACATTCGCAAGGAAAGCGTCGGCGGCTAGTGGCAGACATCGTCCGGCGGGGCCGGCCCCAGATCCCAGAACTGCGGCGCGGCGGGAGCCTGCTGGCCGCGCTGATGGCCGCCTCGGCCCTCGTGCTCGCCATGCCCGCCGGCGCCGCCGGCAGCACGAGCAAGACCTCGCATGCCAAGACGACCGGCGCCAAGTCCGGCAAGGCTGCCGCCGCTGGCAGCCGTTCGGCGCAGAAGGAAAAAGCCGGCGCCAAGGAAGCGCGCGGCGGCCGCGAATCGCGCAGCGTGCGCGAAGCCCGGGAGGCACGCGAAGCCCGTGACGCCAGGGGCGGCAAGGCCCAGGTCCGCCTGAAGAAGGGGGCCGTGGCGACCGCGGCCGCCGCGGCGGCCGGCACCGCCGCCGCTTCTTCCGAAGCCCGCGGCGCGCGCAAGGCGCCGAGCGCGGGCGCGATCCAGGAAGCCGGCAATGCCGAGGCGCGGCTGATCGCGATCTACGAACTCTTCGGCCGCGGCCAGGCGCGGCCCGCATTGGCCAAGGCGCGCGAGCTGGTGCGCGACTACCCGAATTTCCAGCTCGCGCAGCTCGTGTACGGCGACCTGCTCGCCTCGCAGGTGCCCGCTGCCCACAGCCTGTCGGACGCCGCCAGCGTGGCGCGCCTGAAGGGCAATCCGGCCATGGCCGAGCTGCAGGAAGAATCGCGCCGCCGCCTGCAGGCGCTGCGCGAACGGCCGCCGCCGAACACCGTGCCCTCCCAGTTCCTCGAGCTGTCCACGCGCAGCCGCTACGCGATCGCCATCGACGCCTCGCGCTCGCGCCTGTACCTGCTCGAGAACGGCGACAAGGGCCTGAAGCTCGTGGCCGACTACTACATCTCGGTCGGCAAGTCGGGCATCGACAAGGCGTCCGAAGGCGATGCGCGCACGCCGCTGGGCGTGTACTTCATCACCAGCAGCCTCGACCCGAAGTCGCTCAAGGACTTCTACGGCGCCGGCGCGCTGCCGATCAACTATCCCAACGCCTACGACCAACGCCGCGGCAAGACCGGCAGCGGCATCTGGCTGCACGGCACGCCCTCGCAGCAGTACGCACGCGCGCCGCTGGCCAGCGACGGCTGCGTGGTCATGGCCAACCCCGACCTGCGCCAGCTGCTGCGCAAGGTGCAGATCGGCGCCACGCCGGTCGTCACCGCGCGCAGCCTGCAATGGATTTCCCAGCCCCAGGCCGAAAAGGACGCCCAATCCTTCACCAGCGCGATCAATGCCTGGAAAGACGCCCGGACCCAGGGAAATGAAGCGCAATTGAAGAAATTCTATTTGCCCGATTTTCAGCGCCAGGCAAAAAAATCGGCCGACGGAATTTCAATTGTTCGCGATGAAGTCGAATACGCCCAGGGCAGGCGTATTCAGTTAAAGGATGTTTCCTACCTCCATTGGCGCGACAGCGAGGACACCATGGTCGCCACCTTCGGCGAGGTGTTCGAGGGGGAACGCAGCGGTCGCATGCGCCGTCAGTACTGGCTGCGCCAGGGCGGCGAGTGGAAGCTCTTCCACGAGGAAATCCTGGGCTGATCCCCCTTCGCGAGCAGGGTCAGACCCCTGAACTTGTGATTTTTTGCGCACGGTCCAACCCTTTCTGGACTGTTACATCTTTGCCGTTCCGGGTCGTGTCACGTAACACGTAACACGTCTGTACCCGTAACGCGCCCCTCGCGCGCACCCCTGTTCCGTAACACTCCCTCCCGTCTTCATGGGATGTCGGTGCACGCCTACAGAGGGAAAAATTCGTTTCCGAACTGTTACCCAGCGTCCTTGACCGACTGGTCAACCGATGTCCGTGGGGGTTGGCAGCCATCGTGCTAGTAGTTCTCGACTAGCACAGCGGAACTCCCTTCCATCGGGTTTGCCTTGTTGATACACAGAGTTACGCCGGATAACATTCGCACCGCCAGCCCTTGTTAACGACTTTTTCTGAAAGGTTAATCATGCTCAACGCTATTACTCGTTTTATTCGCGACGAAGAAGGTGCCACCGCAATTGAATACGGACTTATTGCAGGTTTGATTGCTGCAGTTTTGGTGACCGTGCTCACGGGTCTGGGTACGCAGATCAAGGCCAAGTTCAACGAAATCTTGACCGCAATTGGTGGAACTGCAGCGACCTGATCATTAGTTCAAATGACGGAATCGGCGTCGACATGCTTGATCTGGCTACTCTTCGTCGCCGTCTACGACTTTCGACAACGTCGTGTCCCCAACTGGCTTGTGCTCGCCGGAGCCACCGCGGCTCTGGCGGCGCTGGCACTTGGCAGCAATCCGTTCCAGAGCAGCTGGCAGTCGAGCCTGCTCGGTGCAGCGATCGGATTTGGTTGTCTTCTTTTCGTCTATGCCTTCGGATACATGGGAGCTGGCGACGTGAAGTTCGCCGCCGTCCTAGGGCTTTGGGTCGGTCTCGCCGCCCTGCTTCCCATCTGGATCATCAGCAGCCTTCTGGCCGCTGCCCATGGATTGCTCTGGCTCCTCCTTCGGCGCTGGGCGCTGTATCCCCGACTCACGGCGCTACTTTTTCATCAGCCCACCTCGATCGACGGAACACCCTCCAAGGGACGAACCCGATTCATTCCCTATGCGGCCTACCTTGCGTTTGCGAGCGTGGCGTGGATGTCTTGGGGGCGACAGAACCTCTGGTGATACCGCCCCTGGACACTGGTTTCTCCTCGACAAGTCCTGATTGCCAGCCCACATCCCTTGGCTACTGCCCATGATCAATCTCACCAAAATCCTCGCCGCCATCCTTGTGCTTCTGGCTCTCGCACTCGGGGGTTATGCATGGGTCCTCAGCCGCAAAGCGCCGCCGCCGCCCGTGGCAGCAGACACCGGCGCCACGCCTGCGAGGAGCGCACAGGTGCAGACATTCCCCGTCGTCGTCGCGGCGAAGCCGCTACCTGCGGGCCAAGCGATTCCGGTCGATGCCCTGCGCATCGAGCAACTGCCGATCAATCCGACGGGAGCCTTCAAGGAGACGGCTCCCCTCGCGGGTCGCGTTCCGGTAATCGACCTGGGTGAGGGGTCGCCGCTTCTCGAAGGCCAGCTGGTTTCAGGCCTCTCCTTGCGCGTCACAGAAGGCGAGCGCGCAGTAGCGGTCAAAGCTGACGAGATCATGGGCGTGGGAAACAAGGTCCAACCGGGCGATTTCGTCGATGTATTTCTGATGCTCAAGTCTGACGGCAAGGACATCGACCGGAGCCAAGCACGCCTGCTGCTGTCGCGCAAGCGCGTGCTTGCCTTCGGCAATGCCTCGGTGGACGGTCTGCCTTCCAAGACAGACAAGAGCGGCAATCAGCAGGCACAGCAACGTGCCGAAGCAGCACGAACGGCTGTGCTCGCAGTGCCGGTGGACGATGTCAACCGCCTCACGCTCGGGGAGAACAGCGGTCGCCTGCTGTTGGCCCTGCGCAACCCTACCGACATGTCGGAACCCGATCCAAAATTATTCGCAGAACTGCCCACGGCTTTGCAGCCTGCACCAACCAAGCCTGGTGAGCCGCGCCGGTCCCCGCTCGAAGGGCTGGACCGTGCGCAGGCCGGTGTGACGACTGCCGATTTCGTGACCGGAGGCAAGCCCAGCGTCGTGCGCCCGCCCATCGCGGTTGTTCAACGCGCCCCGTCCGCTGGCAACGGCGGCGGCAACCGTGGCGGACTTCAGGTCGAAGTCATCCGCGGCGACCGCAGCGAAACCATCCGCTATTGAGCTCCGATCAGCGCCACGCCATGCATGCCTCGCAGGAAAAAAACACCATGACGCTTCCACCCCGCGCGAAATCCAATGCCCCGGCCCATGCGCTGCGCCCGATCCTCGTGGCGTTGTGCCTGCTGGCACCGAGCGTATGGCCCGTCGCGTCTTCGGCAGCCGATGCGCAAGCCCTCGCCGCGCGCGCACCAATGCAGCTGCTGCTGGATACCGGTACACAAAAGGAACTGCTCATCCCTAAAGGCATTGAGCGCATGGCCATCGCGGACGAGGCAGTGGCGGGAGTGACGCTCACCCGTCAATCGCCCAACTCCGCAGCCGCGCGTCTGCTCATCACTGGCAAGGCTGCGGGTCGGACCACACTGATGATTTGGGAAAAGGGCCAGCCATCCGCGACCGTCTACTCGCTCGAGGTGCGCCGACGCAGCTCTACGCTTACGGGTTCGCTCGACAGCGTGATCGCGTACCAAGAAGCGCGCGACACCGCAATGGCAGCCGGCGCAGAAAAGTCCCCACTGGTCGATCGCTCCGTTGTCAACGTGCGCAGCAACACCGTTCAAGTCGAGGTGAAGGTTGTCGAGTTCAACCGGAGCGTACTCAAGCAGGCCGGCCTAAATATCTTCAGCACGCGCGCCAACTCGAACGGCTTCAGCTTCGGATCGTTCACACCGGGGTCGCTGAAGTCCGCGACTTTCGGTTCGGACGGAAGCATCAGCGGCGACTACAACAACCCTCTTTCCCAAGCCTTCAGCCTGCTCTTCAACTTTGGCAAGGCCGGCATCGGCTTGAACGTCGGTTTTCTAGAAGGCAACGGGATGGCACGCGTACTCGCCGAACCCACGCTCGTTGCGCTATCGGGCCAAAGCGCCAGCTTCCTTGCCGGCGGCGAACTGCCGGTCCCAGCCCCTCAAGGCTTGGGCACCACCAGCATCGAGTACAAGCCCTTTGGCATCGGCCTGACGCTCACGCCCACGGTGCTGTCCAACGATCGCATCGTGCTCAAGGTCGCACCCGAAGCCAGCGATCTCGACTACACCAACTCGCTGAGCATCAGCGGCGTTGCAGTGCCCGCTATCACCACGCGCCGAGCAGACACCACCGTGGAGCTCGGAGACGGCGAGAGCTTCATCATCGGAGGTTTGGTGAGCCGCACCACGACCTCGAACGCCGACAAGGTGCCGCTGCTCGGCGACATCCCGGTGCTCGGTACCTTCTTCAAGCAGAACAAGTACCAGATGAACGAGAAGGAACTGGTGATCCTCGTGACACCGCATCTCGTGAAGCCCATCGCCCGCGACACTGACCTCACGCCCTATTTGCCTGGTGGTGCGGAGCAACGGGACGGCCCTGTGTGGCGCGCTCACCTGCTGGGGCCTGCCTCCGGTACGACGGTACCGGGCTTCTCCCGTTGAGTGGAACCAACTGCGCACGACCTGTGGCCGACGCCATGAACGCTCCTCGCGATCACCTTCCCGAGACCGGCGCAGAGACGTATGTCTTCGCTTCGGGCAATGGCAGCCACATCACGTGGCTGACAGACGCACTCGGCAAGCTAGGCACAGTGGTGGTTCTACCGCCCGATGCCAAGTCGATCGATGAACGCATCGCCTTGCTCAGCCCCTCTGCGGTCTTCCTCGATTTCTCGGGGGATCAATCGCAGGCGGCGGCGGCTTTAAACCAGCGCTTGAAACGCGACTGGCCGGCGCTGGCAGTGCTGGCGACCGGCATCTCGGTAGAGCCCGCTTCCATGCTGGCCGCGCTACGCGCTGGCGTGGACGACTTCGTCGACATGGCCGCGCCGCCCTCCGATGCCATCCTTACATTGCACAAGCTGCTGGACCGGCGCAGCAGCATGCAGGTCGGAACGCGCGGATGCACTCTCGCGCTGCTAGGTGCACGCGCCGGAGTCGGCGTGACCACGCTCGCGACCAGCCTGTCGCTGCTGCTCAACGACCAACTGACTCAACCTCAAGCGCCGGCCTCCGGACAGCCGCAGACCCGCAATGCGCGCCATGGAGTCGCGTTGCTCGATCTGGGCCTGCCGGCGCGCGATGGCCTTCTGTACCTCGACACGCAGAGCGGCTTCAGCTTTGTCGATGGAGTACGCAATCTACGTCGTCTCGACCAGACGCTGCTGCATACCGCACTCGCACATCACACCAGTGGCCTGGCTGTCTTGCCGCTGCCAGCGACACTCGCGCAAGTGCGCGAAATCTCGCACGCCGACTCTGTCGCACTGATCAAGCGGCTCGGCGACTTCTTCGATTTCCAGATCGCCGACCTCGGGGGCTTCTCGACCATCGACTTCGTGGCGCAGACCGCGAAGGAAGCCCAGCGCTGCTGGGTCGTCTGCGACCAGAGCATCGGCGCCATCGTCTCCACCGCGAACATGCTCAAGGAACTGCGCACACGTGGCCTCGAGACCGACCAGATGTCGCTGGTGGTCAACAAGTTCGACAGTCACGTCGGCCTCGCGGCCAAGGACATTGCCGAGCGGCTCGAACTGCCGCTGCGCCACGTGCTGCCCGCGCGCGGCACGCAGCTGCTGGCGGCCTCGAGCCGCGGCGAGATGCTGGTGCGCACCGCGCGCAACGACCCGTACTCGCAAGCCATCGCGGGCCTCGCACGCGGCCTGCATCAGGAATACACCTCTGGCTCCAGCCCGCAACCGGCGAAGGATCCACGCTGGACGGCGCTGATGTCGAAAGTCACCGGCTTCCGCAATAGCCCTACCCAAGGTTGAACAGCCCATGTCCACCGATATCGAATTCGCCGACGACGACCAGGCGTTCATCACATCCCAGCAGTTCCAGGACATCAAGAGCTGGACGCACGATCACCTGCTCAGTCGCATCGAGGAGCTGGGCGCGGAGTTCGGACGCTGGTCGCGCGCCTCGATCCAGCAGTTCGTCGAGCTCGAGGTCGACAGCTTCGTGCGCCTGCGCCGCGTGCCGATCAACGACCGCGAGATGCAGCTCATCTCGGATGCGCTCACGAAGGAACTCGCGGGCTTCGGTCCGCTGGAAGACCTGCTCAACGACCCGGCGGTCGAAGACATCCTGATCAACGGCTACCAGAACGTCTACGTCTCGCGCCACGGCATCCTGGAGCGCGAGACCCTGCGCTTCGCCGACTCCGAGCACGTGATGCGCATCGTTCGCCGCATCCTCGCGCCGCTGGGTCGCCGGCTCGACGAAGCCAACCCGATGGTCGACGCGCGCCTGCCCGATGGCGGGCGCATCAACGTGATCATCGAGCCGCTCGCGATCGACGGCCTGTCGGTCTCGATCCGCAAGTTCCGCAAGGAGCCGCTCACGCCGGCCGACCTGGTCAAGCTCGGCACCTTCGATGCCGGCATGGCGCAACTGCTCGAGATCGCGGTGCGCGCACGCTGCAACGTGCTCGTGAGCGGCGGCACCAGCTCGGGCAAGACCTCGCTGCTCAATGCACTGGCGAGCTTCATTCCCTCGCGCGAGCGCGTGATCACGATCGAGGACACGGCCGAACTCTCGCTGAGCACGAGTCACGTGGTGCGGCTCGAGAGCCGCCCCGGTGGCTTCGACGGCCAGGGCGTGGTGTCGATCCGCGACCTGCTGCGCAACAGCCTGCGCATGCGGCCCGACCGCATCATCGTGGGCGAAGTGCGCGGCGCCGAAGTGATCGAGATGCTGCAGGCGATGAACACGGGCCACGAAGGCTCGATGGGAACGATCCACGCGAGCTCGCCACGCGAATGCCTTTATCGCCTGGAAATGCTTTCGGGTTTCGCCGGCTATCAAGGCAGCGAAGTGAGCCTGCGTCGGCAGATCGCCAGCGCGATCGATTTCATCGTACAGATTGGCCGCATGTCCAATGGCAAGCGCCGCATCATCTCGCTCAGCGAAGTTACAGGTGTCAACGACAACGTGGTGGCGATGCAGGAGCTGTATCGCTACGAACCCCTTGTCGCCCCCGACGGAGAGGAGAAGGACCGCTGGGTATCGCTTGGCATAGCGCCTCATTCACCGAAGATCGCTCGATTCCGGCAGTCTTTCACGCGCTCACAGCAGGGAGATCACCGTGCGTGAGACCGTGCTGCTCGGAGTGGCGGTGGTGGCTTTGCTGCTGGCGGCGTCCGGCCTTTTCCTATGGCAATGGGCAAGAAAGCGCCAAGCACAGCACCTTGTTGGGCGGCACCTCGATCTGCAGATACAAGCTGGCGCAAGCACGGCAGCTCCCCCGCCATTCGGCGCCGCACCGCCACCACGTTCCATCGGGCTCACCGATGAGCTCTCTACCGGGTTGACTTCCGATCCCTGGCTGCAGACCGAGACAACGATCGCGAACGCGGCCCGCCCCACACGCTGGCTCGAACGGGCACTCCCCGACTGGTTGGTGGGAGTGATCGAAGTCCGGACGCTGGTCGCAGGCATCGTCGCCATTGTCGTGCTGTCGCTGATCGCTGGCTCTTTTGGCGGCTGGCTCGCAGGGTTTTCCGTCTTGGTACTGCTGGCGCTGCTCGGTGCCTTCGCCGTTTGGCTGCGGCTGCAGAAAGTACGGCGCAAGCTGGTCAGCCAACTGCCCGGCTACATCGACACCATGGTGCGCCTCATCACCATCGGTAATTCAACGCAGGCTGCATTCCAGCTCGCGATCGGCAGTACACAGGAACCGCTTCGCGGACATCTGGAACGTTCCGCTGCGCTGGTTCGTGCTGGCGTGGATTTGGACAAGGCGCTGTACCAGACGGCAACCCACGCGCGCGTCGAGGAGATGTTCCTGCTGTCGTCGATTCTCGGGCTGGGGGTGCGATACGGCGGTCGGGCGGACCTACTTCTCGAGCGAGTGAGCAACTTCATGCGCGATCGCGAGCAGGCAGAGCACGAACTCGTCGCCCTGTCTTCCGAGACGAGACTGTCAGCCTGGATCCTTGGCCTGCTTCCATTGCTCGTGGGCACGGCCATCATCGCGAGCAACCCCGCTTACTTCCTCGGAATGTGGCACGACGGCACTGGCCGCGTGCTCATCTTCTCCGGTGTCGGCCTTCAGCTGACGGGTGCACTGCTGCTGTACAGGCTCGCGAGACTCACATGACCTTGACGCCCGATACACTGACCGCCATCAGCCTCGCACTGCTGGCGCTTGGTCTTCTCATCGCCGGCGGTACGCTAGTCGCGGCGGAGCTTCGCCGCACGCGCAGCGGACAGGCGATCGACAAGGCCATCGAGCGCGGGACGACGGCGCTTCCCGGGACCTCGACCGATGCGTCGATCGACCTTGGTCAACCGTATGCATCTGAGGTCGAGCTTCCCTTCCATTGGCTGCGATCACCACTGGGACGCGCACTGGTCGCGGACGAGGACCGCAATCTCATCGACCAATGCGGGCTGTCGTCGCAACGCACACAGTTGATCTTCTTGGTGACGCGCATCTTCCTCGCATTGCTATTGCCAGCATTTGCCTTCGTGTTCTGGAATCCGGGGGAAAAGCAGAACATCGTCGTTCCAGTTCTGGCCGCTCTTTTCGTCGTGGGCTTCATGAGCCCCAAATGGGTGCTCGGACGGATCGCTGCCAATCGCCGCGAACGCGTCGCCAAGGAACTCCCTCTCTTCGTGGATCTGCTGAAGTTGCTGCAGGGCGTGGGAATGAGCTTGGACCAAAGTCTCCAGATCATGGCTGCCGACTTTTCGCACGTGCTGCGTGTGCTGGGGTACGAACTGACGCTTGCCAATCGCCAGTACTCACAAGGCCGTACCCGCGAGCATTCCCTGCACCGCCTGGCCACATTGCACAAGAACGAGAACCTGCGCAGCCTCGTGGCGCTGCTGGTGCAAGTCGATCGCCACGGCGGAGCCGTCCAGGAACCGCTGCGGACCTTCAGCGATCGCCTTCGCGAACATCGCCGCTCCGAGATGAAAGAGCGCATTGGAAAGATCACCGTGAAGATGACTGCCGTCATGGTCACGACGCTGCTACCTGCCCTGGTGATCGTGACGGCCGGCCCTGGATTCATCGCTATCTTCCGTGCACTGGGGAGCACCGCCAAATGAGAACCATCGTCTCTCCTGCGCACCCATCGATCCTGCGTGCCACCGCGTACTCCGCAATTGTGGGTTCTGTACTCGCAATGGCCGGCTGTGCCGCAACCAAGGACCACTACGCCGCAAGCGAAGACGCCCAGCAGCGGCAAGCCTTCGAGGCAGCCAGCGAAACGAAGACCGGCGCCAACATCGACACCCAAGCCACCTACGTCAAGGTCGTGGACCAGATGCAGCAGCAAGGCTTGTGGTTCGCTTCGCTCGCACACATCGATGCGTTGGAACAGCGCTGGGGGATCACGCCCGATTCGACGCGCCTGCGTGCCGATGCTCTGCGTCAGACCGGGCAGGCCGACCTTGCCGAAACCACCTACAAGCGCCTGCTATCCACTCCGATGGAGAGCGCGGGCTACAGGGGCCTAGGCCTGATTGCGGGAGCGCGTGGTAACTATGCGGAAGCTGCGCAGTTGCTGAAGCAGGCGCAACGCCGTACGCCGACAGATCCACTGCTGCTGAGCGACCTGGGCTATGCCAACCTTCGGGCCGGCCGGGTCGAGGAGGCACGCCTGCCGCTGATGCAAGCCTTGCAACTACAACCCGACAGCAAACAGGCCCAAGCCAACGTCGCGCTCTATCTAGAGGTCACAAACCAGCGCGAGCAAGCGACCGCCTTGATGGATGCGAATCGCATGCCGGAAGCGACGCGCGCCGCCGTGCGCGAAGCAGCACGTCAGATGCGAACAACCGGCAGTTCTGCCGTGGCCGTAGACGCAGCAGCCGCCAGCACGCCGAACGGCATCTCGCTCCAGGCCAGCCACGAGGATGCGACCGTCCCGCTGGCACTCAAGCCGTCCCGCTGGGCCGGCATGGGCGGCGTCCGAACCGCCAGCCAATTGAACCCGCAGGCCTCGACCCTGGAGGCTTCTCCCTCACCAACCCCGACCTCACAAGGCACACCATGACCAACAACAACGAGTTCGCCAACCGGATGGCTACCTTGTCCGCATGCGTCCTTGCCTCGGCACTCTTCTTCCTGACGACGGCGACCTCTGCGGAAACAGCCCCCACGAGAACCGGTCAAGACAGCGCCTCGACAAACAAAGCGCCCGAGACGAGCGAGGCCATGCAACCCGGCGCGCTGACTGCCATGACGCCGGCACAGGATGAGCGGGCAACGGCAGAAGAGGAAGAAGAGTTCTACGACATCCCACTTCAGGTCGGCGATGCGACTTCGAATCTTCTCGCTTGGCAGCGAAGCGGCCAAGTTTCCTCGACCACGCCTCGCCCTATCGCGGGCATCGTAGCTAATCGAAGCTATGAACGCTATCTCAAGAGCTTCGATTATCCGATTCCCGAGAAATTCAATTCCTCCGTCAAATCGACAAGCGGAAGCAGCGGGAGGTGATCTGGTATTCCCGGCACCGAATTCATTCTTCTGAAGGCCCGGCATGACAAGCAAGCGCCATCATGGTTCGCCCATCCGGCTCCAACGCGGGGTGTACGCAATCGAGTTTGCGTTTGTCTTCCTGATCTTCTTCGCGGTTCTCTATGGGATCGTCAGCTACGGGATGCTCTTGACGTTTCGCATGGGTTTGCAGAACGCGGCCGAAGATGGCGCGCGGGCAGCCCTGCGCTACAAGCCGACCTCGCCGGAACGTGCTGTTGCTGCCGTTCAGGTTGCAACCCAGCGCAGCCTGTGGATGCCGGCGGCCGTGAAACCACTGGAAGTGACGGCGCAATGCAGCGTGGCTGGTGGCGAGGCGGGTCCATGCACTACCAGCACTTGCACATCGAACGCATCGTGGGATCAACGCTGCAGGATCGTCGTGACAGTGAGAGCACGGGGGATGGAATCGGTGCTCCCACCGCTATTCAGCGTGGTGCTACCGAGTCAGATCGCAGGCCAGGCCAGCATGCTGCTTGATGGGAGCTCTTCATGACTGGGCGACTTTCTCACAAATTGCGAACAAGCATCATGCGACGCCAGCGTGGCATCGCAGCCGTTGAGTTCGCGTTGGTGTTCAGCTTGCTGTTCTTTGCTATGTACGGCATCGTCACGTTCGGGGTTGTTCTGTACACGCAGCAGGTGGTATCCAGGTCTGCCGAAGATGGTGCGCGGGCAGTGCTGCGGCTGGGACAGGGCGTCCAAACAAACGATTCACGCGTGCAGGAAGTCATCTATGACGCGCTCGCATCTGCACTGATCACCCCTCCTGAGGCAGGAACAAGCGTGGCCCAAAAGAAGGCATGGCTACGTACGCAGATGGGATCCAGGCAACCACCGGAGATTTCTCAGCAGTCTACCGAACAGATCCTAGTTAGGGTTACCTATCCGTACAGCGCTAGCCCCGTTCTTCCACGCGTTGTGCCTTGGACCAACGGCTGGATGCCTTCCCAGCTCGTAGGAAAGGCAATAGCTATGCGACCAGCCTCATAAGACGCCCTCCATGAGACCGAAACGCTCCACAACCCGTCGTCGGCAACGTGGCTCCGTGATCGTCATCGCGGCCATTGCGCTCAGTCTGATCATCATCGCTCTGATCGGGACGGAGCTTGGATACTTGTTCTTTATGAAACGGGAGTTTCAGAAAGCCGCCGACCTGGCTGCATTGGCAGGTGCGCAGAAACTCCAAACCACGACGGCTACAAACCGCTGTAGTCTGGCAGCTGGCGTCGCCATCAGCAATGCCAGTCAAAACCTTCCAGGAATTGCAATTAACCCTCCCGACTGTGGAAACTGGAGAGCGGGACAAGCCTCTGAGGCCGCCGCCGGGTGCTTTGCAAATACGGATGACAACTTCCTCACTGGAGGAACTCCGCTCAATGCGATTCGAATTCGAATCAATCGACCAGCACCAACCTTGATGCCGTTTTTCCCCTGGGACCGCACGATTTGTGTCCAAGCCGTTGCAGCGCTGGACGAGCCGCAAGCGTCCTTCTCAGTGGGTAGTGGCGTTGCCAGATTGAACCAAGGCGCCCTGAACCAACTATTAAGTCTTTTACTTGGTACGGCCATCAATCTGAGTCTCGCCGATTACACGGGACTGGCCAACGCCAAACTCAACCTACTCGGAATGGTAGATGCACTTCATCTCAACGCAGGGACAGTGGATCAACTTGCCCAAAGCAACATTACCCTGGCACAACTGCTGAATGCTGCCATAGAAGTGCTGCCGCAAGGAAACGACAGCCAAACCGTCAGCCTCGTAGCCAGCCTGCTCAGAGGTATGCTAAATCTGACAGGGGGGCTAGACCTAAATACTGTGACCATCAATCTACTGAAAACCGCCGAGCAAGCTGGCTTACTAAGTCTAGACCTAGATACTACAGATCCGCGGAGCGCTTTAAATGGAAACGTCAGTGTACTAAACCTCCTGTCAGTAGCACTACAGGTCGCAAATGGCCAATCTGCGGCTGCGGCTGCCACTACTATCTCTTTACCACCCTTGGCAAAAGTAGGTGTGCGCGCCAAAGTGATCGAACCGCCCACCATCGCGATTGGCCCTCCAGGTTACTACCCTGATGGCACCGCAAAAACTCAAGCGCATACAGGCCAGATTCGAGCCGGGCTGAATGTTCAAGTCTTGACGGCGGCAGGCGGAAACAACAGCCTTCTAGATATCCCATTGCTTCTTCGAGTTTCCCTTCCCGCAGGCCAATTAATTAATCTTCCTATATATGCGGAAGTCGCATCTGGTGACGCCAACTTGGATGATGTCCGCTGTACCGCGGCAGATGGGAAATACGATGTAGCTATAAACGCAGCCCCGGGATTAGCGCACGTTTTTCTTGGCAATATTCCTACAGCCTTCACCAACACGACCAGCCCTTGGGCTAGCTTACCCAAAGAGCGTTTCAAGCTAGTGAGCTTACGAATTGATCTGTTAGGAAGTATCCTTACGCCGCCCATCACGGTCGACTTACTGGCGAAGCTGGATCTATCAATTCCAGCCAACGGATCAATTGCCAGAACAACATTAAATTACAGATTTGACCCCAATATTCCAACATCTCAGCAAAATTTAATACAGGCCGTCGGTCTTGAGCAAAGACTAGGAGCTGCCATTGGAAGTGCAATCAGTTCTGGAGCGCTGGATGTTGTACTTAATACGAGTGGTCTTGGCCTGGTAACCAATGTGCTAAATGCACTCGTAAACAACCTCATCACGATCGTCAATGGATTGTTGGGCGTTCTTAATATTATCCTCACTCCGGTACTAGATCTTCTGGATGGCGCAGTACTGGGTCCTCTGTTCAAGGCGCTTGGCCTTCAGTTGGGATATGCAGATGTGCAACTACTTTCCGCCAGTTGTCAAAGCAAAGCGAAGCTGGTTCATTGATTTCTTCTCCTATTTAATTATTTCGTGATCTACATAGCAATCGCATCTTGATGAGCGCCTCCCCCAATTTCGACGAACTCGACCTCTTTGTCTGGGAAGGAAAGGCCGACATCCTCGACCGCATCGCCCGCTGCATGGCGAGCTTCGATGTCGAGGTGATCCGGGCCGACGGCATGCCGCCTCCCTCGCAGGACCGCACGGCGGCGATGCGGCCGTCGGTGGCGATCATCAGCGTCACGGTCATCGATGGCGGCGGGTTGCCGCAGGCCACCGAACTGCTGCAGGGCATGCCGGTGATCTGGGTCGCGGCCGCTTCGCGCGAGCGCGACTCGCGCACCTATCCGCCCGAGTACCTGCACGTGCTGCCCTACGACTTCACCTGCGCCGAACTGCGCACGATGGTCGCGAAGCTGGTGCGGCAACTGCGCGCGCGCGACGTGGCGCCGCAGCCGCTCGACGAGCTGGTGGCGCACTCCGAAGCGATGAAGTCGCTGCTGGCCGAGGTCAATGCCTTCGCCGATTGCGACCACAGCGTGCTGGTGCGCGGCGAGACCGGCGTGGGCAAGGAACGCATCGCGCAGCAGCTGCACCTGGGGCACCAGAACTACAGCAAGGGTGCGTTCGTAGCAGTGAACTGCGGCGCGATTCCCGACGGGCTGTTCGAGTCGCTGTTCTTCGGCCACGCCAAGGGCTCGTTCACGGGCGCGGTGCATGCGCACCGCGGCTATTTCGAGCAGGCCACGGGCGGCACGCTGTTCCTCGACGAGATCGGCGACCTGCCGAAGTACCAGCAGGTGAAGCTGCTGCGCGTGCTCGAGGACGGCGCGGTCACGCGGCTCGGCGCGACCTCTCCGATCCGGGTCGACTTCCGGCTGGTGGCGGCGACCAACCGCAACCTGCGCGAGATGGTGGCCAGCGGCGAATTCCGCGCCGACCTGTTCTACCGCCTCGCGGTGATCGAGCTGCACGTGCCCAGCCTCGAGGAACGCGGCGAGATCGACAAGATCGCGATCTTCAAGGCACTGCTGGCCAACGTGCTGGGCGACCAGCTCGAGGCGCTCGGCGAAACGCCGCACTGGCTCAGCGACGCGGTGGCCGAGACCTACTTCCCCGGCAACGTGCGCCAGCTGCGCAACCTCGCGGAACGCGTGGGCGTGATCGCGCGGCAGCTGCACAGCTGGGACCAGCACCTGATCCAGCGCGCGATCGCGCTGACCCGCGGCACGCCCTCCACCGGCGCGGGCGGCGGCATGGGACTGGGCGCGAACGCGGTGGGCACGAGCAGCGCCTTCGATGCCGCCGGCGGCGATCAGCGCAAGGGCTGGAACGGCAGCGAGCGCAACCGCATCATCGCGGCGCTCGAGATCAACGACTGGAAGCGCCAGGACACGGCGCAGCACCTGGGCATCAGCCGCAAGGTGCTGTGGGAGAAGATGCGCAAGTACCAGATCCTCGACGGCGAACCGGGCATTCCGGAAGACGCCTGAGCCGCGGCGCGCCCGGCGCGCCGCGCACCCCTTCTTCTCTGTTCGTCAGTTGCCGGCCGGCAGGCGCTCGGCGCGCCGCAGGGTCACGGTCTGCGCGTTCTCCGAGCGATCCACGCGCGCCTCGCTCGCGCAGGTCGAATTGCTCGCGAGGCACGGGCCGCTCAACAGGCCGTCCTCGGTCAGCACGGTACGGCTCGGCGCGCCGAAGACGCGGTCGACCCATTCGTTGCCGCCCTCGGGGTCGATGCGCAGTTCGCCGGTGGTGCGCGCCAGGCGCAGCTCGTTGACGCGCAGGTCGAACACGGCATCGACGTAATCGAACAGCAGGTTGTAGTACTCGAGCTGGGCATCGAGCACCTGCGGCAGGGTGTCGCGGCCGAACTCCAGCAGGCGGCGGCGGCCGCGGAAGGCCTGGCCCGAGGTGCTCACGGCCTCCATCAGCTGGCGCTCGCGCTCGCGGCCCGACACGGTGCGCGACCACGAGGCGCTGGTGAGCTCGAACAGGTTGAGCTTCACGCCCTCGAGCTTGGCCTCCTGGTTCTCGACCTCGGCCATGGCGGTGCGCACGCGCAGCTGGCGGTCGAAGCCGCTGCCGAAGTTCCAGCTCAGCTCGAGCGCGGTGCGCGTGGGATCCTGCGGCGACACGCCGCGCGGGTCCTTGCTCTTCACGATCACGGCCTCGACGGTGGGCCAGATGCTGGCCTCCTGCTGCTCGACCAGCGCCTTGGCCTTGTTGATGCGGCCCTGCGCCTCGGCGATCTCGGTGCTGCGCTCCTCGGCGCGGCGCAGCGCCTCGGCCTGCGAGTCGATGCGCCACTGCGGCGGCGCGGCCAGCACCGGCAGGTTGCGCGTGATGGGCGTGAACTTGAAGTAGCTGCGGAACTTGGCGATGGCCTCGTCGCGCTGGGCCTCGAAGTCGGCCTCGCGCGCGGCCACGCTGGCGCGGCGCGCGCTGGCCATGTTGAGGTCGTTCTCGCCGGTGGCGCCGAGCGCGACGCGGCGCGCCTCGGCCTTCGAGAGCTCGGCCACGATCTCGGTGGAGCGGTGCGCGATCTCCTTCTTGAGGTCGAAGCGCTGCACCTGCAGGTAGGCGGTCAGGGCATCGAGCACCACCTTCTGCGAGGTGGTGGTGACAGCCTGGCCGTCGGCCTCGTTGCCGGCCTCGGCGGCGCGGATCGAGGCGCTGATCGCGCCGCCGTCGAGCAGGCTCATGCGCGCCTCGGCGGTGATCACGTTGTAGCTCTGGGTCTGCGCGTTGGCGGCGCCGCTGTTGTAGTTGCCCGATGAGGTGCCGACCTTGAAGCGCGGATAGCGCGCCTTCTTCGCCTGGTCGATCTGGAAGCCGCTGGTGTTGGCGGCGGCCTGCGCGGTCTGCACCTCGGGGTATTCCTGCGACAGCGCGACCAGCGCCTGCTTCACGCGCTGCACGTAGCCGGCGGTGCCGATCGAGGGCTGCGACAGGCGCCGCGCGAGCACCAGCGAGGGCGGCGGATCCTGCTGCTCCTGCGCCATCGCGGCGGGCGGCAGCGCGAAGCTGGCGGCGAGCGCCGCGCACAGCACGCCGGTGCCCGCGGGGCGCCGGCCGTTGGTCATGCGGCGCTTCATGGTTCGCGGAAGGCTTCGCGCCGAAGCTTGAGCACGGGACGCAGGATGTACCAGATGAAGGGGTCGGTGCCGACCTTGAGGTCGACCTCGGACTCCATGCCGACGGTGATGCGGTTTTCCTTGTGGCCGACGAAGGACTTGTCGGTGCTGATCAGGAGCCGGTAGTACGGCGCGCCGTTCGAGATCGCGGGGTCGCGGTCCGCGTCGGCCGCCACCAGCGTGACCTTGCCCTCGACGGCGCCGTAGCGCAGGTAGTCGTAGGCGGTGATCTTGACGGTGGCCGCCTGGCCGATCTCGACGAAGCCGCGGTCGTTCGGGTTGAGCCGCGCCTCGACCATGATCTCGTCCTTGTCGGGCACCACCTCGAGGATGGCCTCGCCGGGCTTCACGACCCAGCCGGGACTGCCGCTGCGCAGGCCCTTGACGATGCCGTCCGAGGGCGCCTTGACCTCGGTGCGCGAGCGCTGCGTGCGTGCGCGCGCGAGGTCCTCGCTCAGGCTCGCGAACTGGCGCTCGACGGTGGCGAGTTCGTCGGACGCGCGGCGCCGGAAGCGCCCTTCGGCCTCGGCCATCTTGGCCTGGGCCTCGGTGATGGCGGCGTTGGCCGAGATCACGCCCTGGCGCGCCACCGCGAGTTCGCTGCGCGCGGCCTCGGCCTGGCGGCGCTTCTCGAGCACCTCGACCTGGCCGACCAGCTTTTCCTTCAGCAGCTGCTCGGACACCTCGAGTTCCTTCTGCATCAGGTCGAGCCGGTCGCTCAGGCCCTTGACCTTGGCCTGCTGCTCGAGCTGCCGGCTGCGCGCGGCCTCGAGGCCGGAGATGGCGCCGGCCATCACGCCGCGCTGCTCGAGCGCACGCGCGTCGTAGGCGCCGGTCTCGCCGGCGTACACGCCCTCGTCGATGTCCTTGGCGAAGCTGTCGCGCTTGAGCGGCTGGCCGCGGCTCTCGGCCAGCAGGCGCACGCGCGTGGCCTGGGTGGCGGCATAGCGCGCGGTCAGTTCCTCGAGGTTGAGGCCACCGCCGCCGAGGTCGATCTCGACCAGCGACTGGCCCTGCTTGACGTGGTCGCCTTCCTTCACGAGCACGGCGCTGACGATGCCGCCTTCCAGATGCTGGATCGACTTCACGCGGTCGGAGGGGATCACGCGCCCGGGCGCGACCACGACGGTCTCCATCGGGAAGCCCAGGCCGACCAACGCGAAGACGCCGATCAGGCCGCCGAGCAGCCATTGGCGCCGGCGGCCCTGGGGCGTGACCTGGGCGGCGCGCCTCTGTTCTTCGGTCTGCAGGACCTGCGGCAGATCGGCTTTCAAGATCTCGCCTCCCTTGCGGTCACTCGGTCGTCGCACTCGGTCATCGGTCGATCGGTCCAATCCATAAACAAAGTCGAAGCTCAGGCGATCGAGCGCGCGGAGGACTCGCCGTCCTCGCCGCCTTCGGGCAGCGCCACCAGCGCCTTCTTCACGCCGAACAGCTTGGGCACCATCGCCGCGGCCGTGCCCTGCTCCACCGTGCCCTCGCCGGTCACGTGGTAGACATGGCTGGCGGCCGAGACGATGCGCAGCGAATGCGTGACCACCACCACGGTGCGCACCTTGGCCACCGCCAGCAGCGTGGCCAGCAGCGCGCGCTCGCTCTGGAAGTCGAGGTCGTTGCTGGGCTCGTCGAGCACCAGCACCGAGGGCTTGCGCAGGAAGCTCATGGCCAGCGCGAGCTTGCGGCGCTCGCCCACCGACAGGCCGGTGCCGCCCTCGCCCACCATCGAGCGGTAGCCGTCGGGCAGCCGCGAGATGAACTCGTGCGCGCCCGAGAGCTTGCAGGCCGCGACGATCTGCTCGTCGCTCTGGCCCGGCGCGGTGCGGCGCATGACGTCGATCAGCGAACCGCCGAACCAGTAGACCTCCTGCGAGAGGTAGCTGATCCAGCGCGACAGCTCCTCGCGGCCGAACTGCGAGAGGTCGTACTCGCCGATGCTGACGACGCCGTGCGTGGGCGTGTACAGGCCCGACAGCAGCTTGACCAGCGTGGACTTGCCGGCGCCGTTGCGCCCGACGATGACGTGCAGGCCGCCGGGGCCGATGTCGAGATCGAGGTTCTCGATGACCGCCTTCTGCGCGTTCTCGGTGAAGCTGAAGCTCACGTCCTTGAGCGTGATGCGGCCCAGCGGCTGCGGCAGCGCCATGCCCACCGGCGGCTTCTCCACCGGCTCGCCGAGCACGGTCTCCAGGCGCTTGGCGGCTTCCTTGGCGGTGGCCAGCGAACGCCAGTTCGACACCAGGCCGGCGATCGGCTGCAGCGCGCGCAGCGCGAGCATGTTGGAGGCCACGAGGCCGCCGACCGTCATCCACTGCTCCATCACCGAGATCGCGCCCACCGTGACCACGATCACCGAGAACACCGTCAGCAGCACCGTGGTGCCGTCGCGCGCGGTCTCGATCTGGCCGTTCTTGGTGAAGCTCTCGGTGAGCCAGTCGTTGTAGGTCTTCTGCCACATCTCGATGATGGGGCCGTCGTTGGCCTGCGACTTGAGCGTCTCGCGCGCATGGCAGATCTCGGCCGTCATGCGGTCGAGGCCGCGGCCGCGCTGCACTTCCTCGACGCGGCCGGCGCGCACTTCGTCGGCCCACCACCAGGCGAGGAACGAGAGGATGGCGAGGAAGGCCACCACCACCGGCAGCACCGGCAGCGCGACGATGCCGATCACCACCAGCCCGAACACCGCCATCGGCAGGTCGAAGATCGATTGCGCGAGGCCGCCGGTGACGGTGCCGCGCACCGAGCCGACGTCGCGGAAGTACAGGTGCCACACCGAGGCCGGCCGCGCCTCGAGCGCGCGCAGCGGACGACCGAGCATGGAGCCCATCAAGGCGCCCGAGACGCCGTGGTCGATGATCGCGCCCGCGTTGCGCAGCAGGCGCGAGCGGCGCGTGCGCAGCCAGAACTCGATGCACAGGAAGAACAGGATGCCGCTGACCAGCGCCGCCAGCGTCGAGACGCCGCTGCGCGAGAGCACGCGGTCGTAGACCTGCAGCAGGAAGATCGAGGGCAGCAGCCCGAACAGGCTGATCGGAATGGAGCGCCAGGCCGCGCTCTTGATCAGCGGGTAGGCATCACGGAACGCGGCGTGGAGGGCGCCCGCGTAGGGACTGGCACCGGGCTCCACGGGCCGTTCGGCGACCAGTTGAGTGGGCAGGAGAAACTTGATCATGGGCGAAAGCCGATCCCGTCAGGCGATGACGCAACGGCTTCATTATCAACTGTTACCCGATTGTTACAAGGCAATATTTCACTCTAGAAAGCAGTGCAATTCGAGGCTTTGGTCAGGGGTCGGTCAGTCCCTGTCGCCGCTCGGTGCGAGACGGTTTCGGTGGGCAGCACGATGCCGGCGCAAGCCACCGTCCTGCGTGCCTGCGCGGGTTCGTCGTCTCCGAAGAAACCCCGATCCAGCAGGATCGCGACGTTGACGCACAGCAGCATGCAGACGACCCACGCGCACAGCAGCTGGGCCCAGCCCGTCCACCACCGGCGTGCCGGGGCGGCTTCCTGCTGCGCGGGCAGATGAAGGAGTGCATCCAGTCTGGTCATGGCAGTGCTTTCAGAACCCGGGCCAGCCGGGACAGACCCACGCCCGCGGAGCTTTTCGCGAGCACCCAGTCGCCCGGCTGCAGCAGGCTGCCCAGCGCGGTCGACAAATCGGAGACGTCGACGAACCAGTGCGAACGCACCTTCGAGCTGATGCGCGCATGCAGGGCCCGCATCAGCGGTCCGCACAGCAGCACGCGGTCGGCCTGCGTGGCCAGCAGCTCGGGTTCGAGGTCGAGGTGATGGCGCTGGGCCGCGGGGCCCAGCTCCTGCATGTCGCCGAGGATCGCCACGCGGCGCGCGGGCTCGCACGGGGCCTGCGCCAGCAGCTCGAGCGCGGCGCGCATCGAGCTCGGATTGGCGTCGTAGGTCTCGTCGATCAGCTTGAAGCTGCCGCCGCCGATGTGGATGGTGTGCAGCGCGCCGCGGCCGCCCGGCGGCTCGAACTGCGCGAAGGGTTCGACCGCCGCGGCCAGCGGCAGGCGCAGCGCGGTCAGCGCGGCCAGGCCGGCGACGGCGCTCATGCCCATGTGGCGGCCCGGCGCGTTCAGCCGCAGCTGCAGCGGCTCGCCGGCCACCACCGCCTTCACCTCGCCATGGTCGAAGGAGACCAGCCGCACGTCGGCCGCGCGATGCTCGCCGTAGCTCACCACCTGCAGCTGGCGTTCGGCCGCGACCTCGGCGAAGACCGGGTACTCGAGCATGTCGCGGTTCAACACCACGCTGTCGCCGGCGGTCATGCCGAGGAAGATGCGCGCGTCCTGTCGCGCGGCGGCCTCGGCCGGGCCGCGGTGCTTCTGCGCCGCGGCCGAGGGACCGGCGATCACCGCGAGCGTCGGGCGCACCAGCTGCGTCGACGCGGGCAGCTGCGACTGGCTCATGTCGAGCACCCAGTAGGCGGCGTGGCGCGGCAGGCAGGTGAGGTTCCAGGCGATGCCGGACGGCAGGCTGATGCTGCCCTCGGGCTGGCCGACCTCGCCCCACACGGTGAGCGCACTGGCCATCATGGCCGCCACGGTCGAGCCCGTGACGCCCTGCCCCACCACCGCGCAGACGCCGCCGTCGAACTCGGCGCGCGCATGGGTGCCGAGCTGCAGCACGGCCTGCGGCAGGTCGGCCACCTTGAGCACGGGCACGCGCTTGTCGAGGTGCGGCTTGGGATCGACGCACAGCACGGCGGCCGCGGGCTGCAGCACGCCCTTGAGCGCAACGGCCGCGAGCGGGGCCTTGGCATTGCGGGTCTGGTTCTCGAACACCACGCGGCCCTTGCGCAGGAAGGAGCGCTGCGCGACGCCGCTGGCGCGCCAGCCGTCCTCGGGCTTCACCACCCACTCGCCGCCGGTCACGCGCGCCATCTCGCTCGCGGTCCAGGTGCCGCCGTCGTCGCGCGGTCCGCCCTGGCCGACCGAGATGCCGCCGCCGGCCACCGCGCCGGCACCGGTGCCGTGCAGCGTGCGGCGCTCCACCAGGTAGCGGTGGAAGGCCACGAAGCCCGAGACGTACTGCTCGACATCGTCGATGCGCACGCGGAAGGCGTGGTGGCGGATGAAGAACGAGCCGACGATGGTCGAGGGACGGCGGAAGTACATCGCCATCTCGGGCCAGAAGTAGCCGTTGAGCAGGTAGTGCGCGCGGTAGTCGAGCGCGCGGTAGAACTTCTCGACGTCGAGCTCGTCGAGCAGGTGCCGCATCGCGGGCATGCCCTCGAGCCGCTGCAGCATCTGCTGCGCGGCGAGCATCAGCTCGAGCAGCGTCGGGAAGGTGGTCTTGCGGTCGAGCACGAAGTCGAGGTAGCCCGCGACGTTCTGCAGCCCGAAGCGGAAGTAGCGCTCCTGCGGGCTCCAGCGCGCGAGCTCGTTGACGCAGCAGCTCAACCAGTGGTCGTGCGCCTGCCAGTGCTGGCTGGCGATGAAATGGTCGAAGGCCTTCTCCACCACCGCGAGCCACTGGGGATCGCGCGTGAGGCCATAGAGGCGCAGCAGGCCGTACGAGGCCTGGCCGTCGTAGTAGATGATCCGCGAGGCCTGCTTGAGCGTCAGGTCGTTCGCATGGATGACATGGTTGAAGCGGCCCGTCGCCGGGTCCTGCAGCGAGGAGATGCCCAGCGCGAGCTTGTCGAGCAGCGGCAGCCAGCGCCGCGTGTCCATGGCCTCGCAGTACTTCACGAGCGCCAGCACGCAGGCCGCGTTGCCGCCGAGGCGGATCTCGCCGCCGGTGTCGACCAGGAACGAGATGTCGCGGCCGTCGGCGAGCTTGTAGTCGCGGATCAGGTGGTGCACCAGGCGATCGAGCGCGCGCTCGATGGCCGCGCGCAGCGTCTCGTCGCGCGTGATCTCCCACGCCTCGATCATGGCGTAGAGCGCGCTCGCATGGCGCATCGCGTCGTAGGTCGGGATGCGCCGGTCGAAGCAGGGGAAGTAGCCGTAGACGAACAGGCCGTCGGCCTGCACCTGGCGCGCCAGGTACGAGGCGCCGCTGCGCACCAGGTCGAGCGTTGACTGCGGATTGAGCGCGGGCAGCTGGCGCCGCCCGGCATCGAGCCCCGTGCCCACGAGCTTGTGCACCACGCCGTCGGGCTGGCAGAACAGGCCCACGGTCGCCAGCAGGAACACCGGCTGGTCGCCCGGCAGGTCGAGCGAGAGCCGGCGGCCAAAGCGCTCGTCGGCATAGAGCTCGAAATTGCGCGGATTCACCACCGCGTGCGCGATGGTCGAGTCGCCGCTGAGCATCGCGTTCGCGTTGAGCTCCTGCTCGGTGAAGGCGAGCTCGAAGTCCTTGTCGAAGGCCAGGCCGAGGCGGAAGTAGTTGCGCTTGACCGACGCGAGCTGTCCCTTGAACTGGGTCCAGTCGATCGGGCTCGCGCCCTCGACCCAGTCGATGCGCAACCAGGGCGTGGCGATGCCGTGCTCGCGCACCCAGCGTTCGACCTGTTCGGCGCCTTCGCGCCAGGCGGTCTCGAGCACGGCCGCGCGGGTGTGCACCACGTGCGCCCGCTGCGTGCCGTCGCTCACCGAGAAGAACAGCGTGAAGGCCGGGTAGGGCGCCGGCAGCGCCGCGCACACCGAGACGAGTCGCTCGTGGCAGGCGTGGAGCTGATCGGAAAAGGACATCATTCGGCCCCGGTCGAAAACGGGCAACCGGTCGTCTTCGTCATGCGTTGCCGCGATGACTCGGAAGACCGGGAGCTGCCATCGAAGGCATCGCAGTTCCCTGGTTCAGCGGTAGCTGAATTCGGCGCGGCGATTGAGCTGGTAGCCCTCCTCGGTGTTGGCAAGCGACGCGGGTTTTTCCATGCCCCAGCTGATGGCTTCGAGCCGTTCGGCGGGCACGCCCAGCTGCGTCAGGGCGCGCTGGACGGCTTCGGCACGGCGCTGGCCCAGCGCGAGGTTGTATTCGCGGCCACCGCGCGAGTCGGTGTGGCCTTCGAGCACGACACGGCTCGTCGGGCGGTTGCGCAGGAAGCTGGCGTGCGCCTCGACGATGCCGCGATATTCGGGCTTGATGTCGTATTTGTCGAAGTCGAAGTAGACGATCTTCGACACGCCGGCCGGGCCGTTCTGCACCGGCGGCGGGGGCGGCGGCTCGACCTTGGCGACCGCGCTCGCGCCCTTGTTGGAGTAGTAGTAGGTCGCGTCGTCGCGACCCGGCTTGGGCGCGGTGCCACAGGCCACCAGGCTGGCGCCGAGCGCTGCGATGGCCAGTATCCGGAAACTCGTCTTCATACCGTTCCTTTCAGAGGACGGACCGTCGCCGGTCCGTCCTTTCTTCTGCTGCTCGTTCTTCTCTTTTTTCCGTCCACTGTTCGCGTGACCGGATCAGCCCAGCAGGCCGTGCAGGATGTTGGTGACCGGGGTCACCACGTTGCCCACCGTGTGCTCGACCTGGCTGGTGATCGGGGTCACGGTCTGGGCCAGGTTGGTACCCAGGGCATGGTCCACGCTGTCCAGCACGTTGGCCACCGGCTCGACCACCGGGGCCGCGGCACCCGAGGCGCCCGCCAGGATGTCGGTCACCGGAGCCAGGGCACCGGAGCCTGCGCCGGTCAGCGTGTCGACCACCGGGGCGAGCGTGGTGCTCAGGCCGCTGGCGACATCGGTCACCGGCTGCAGGATGTTGGCCACGGGGCCGTCGCCGCCGAGCGAGCCGAGCAGGCTGCCGACCAGGCCGTCGTTGCCCAGGAGGCCGCCGACGAGACCGTCGTTGCCGAGGACGCCACCGAGCAGGCCGCCGTCGCCACCGAGCACGCCGCCCAGCAGACCGTCGTTGCCCAGCACGCCACCCAGCAGGCCACCGTCGCTGCCGCCGAGGACACCGCCGAGCAGACCGCCGTCGCCACCGAGCACGCCGCCCAGCAGGCCGTCGTTGCCCAGCACGCCACCCAGCAGGCCACCGTCGCTGCCGCCGAGGACACCGCCGAGCAGACCGCCGTCGCCACCGAGCACGCCGCCGAGCAGGCCGCCGTCGCCGCCGAGCACGCCGCCCAGCAGGCCGTCGTTGCCGAGGACGCCACCGAGCAGGCCGCCTTCGCTGCCGCCGAGGACGCCGCCGAGCAGGCCGCCGTCACCGCCGAGCACGCCGCCCAACAGGCCGTCGTTGCCGAGGACGCCGCCGAGCAGGCCGCCGTCACCGCCAAGCACGCCGCCCAGCAGGCCGTCGTTGCCGAGGACGCCGCCGAGCAGGCCGCCGTCACCGCCGAGCACGCCACCCAGCAGGCCGTCATCGCCCAGGACACCGCCGAGCAGGCCGCCGTCACCGCCAAGCACGCCGCCCAGCAGACCGTCGTTGCCGAGGACGCCGCCGAGCAGACCGCCGTCACCGCCAAGCACGCCGCCCAGCAGGCCGTCGTTGCCGAGGACGCCACCGAGCACTCCACCCAGCAGGCCGTCATCGCCCAGGACACCGCCCAGGAGGCCGCCGTCGCCGCCGAGCACGCCACCCAGCAGGCCGCCGTCGCCAAGGACGCCGCCGAGCAGGCCGCCGTCACCGCCGAGCACGCCACCCAGCAGGCCGT
>NZ_JBMDKG010000016.1:0-154750 GCF_057809595.1 Variovorax sp. FG153 | reverse complement strand
ATGGCGTCGACATGGTCGTGCAGCCGGGCGAGGTCGTCACCTTGCTGGGCCGCAATGGCGCGGGCCGCACGACCACGCTGCGCGCGATCATGGGCCTGACCGGCGCGCGCAAGGGCAGCATCGAGGTCAATGGCCGGGAGACGATCGCGATGCCCACGCACCGCATCGCGCACCTGGGCATCGGCTATTGCCCCGAGGAGCGCGGCATCTTCGCGAGCCTGTCGTGCGAAGAGAACCTGATGCTGCCGCCGGAGCTCAAGGGCGCGGGGCAGGGCATGTCGGTCGACGAGATCTACGCGATGTTCCCGAACCTGGCGGAGCGCCGCCACAGCCAGGGCACGCGGCTGTCGGGCGGCGAGCAGCAGATGCTGGCGGTCGCGCGCATCCTGCGCACGGGCGCCAAGCTGCTGTTGCTCGACGAGATCTCCGAAGGCCTGGCGCCGGTGATCGTGCAGGCGCTGGCGCGAATGATCACGACCTTGCGTTCCAAGGGCTACACCATCGTGATGGTGGAGCAGAACTTCCGCTTCGCGGCGCCGCTGGCCGATCGCTTCTATGTGATGGAGCACGGCCGCATCGCCCTGAAGTTCGGCGCCGCGGATCTGGAAGCCAGGATGCCGGTGCTCAACGAATTGCTGGGAGTCTGAGGCGATGACGACTGTCTTTGGTTTTCCCGTGCAGGCCCTGCTGAGCCAATTGCTGCTGGGGCTGGTCAACGGGTCGTTCTACGCGATCCTGAGCCTCGGGCTCGCGGTGATCTTCGGGCTGCTCAACGTCATCAACTTCGCGCATGGCGCGCTGTTCATGGTGGGCGCGGTGTTCAGCTGGATGGCGATGAGCTACCTGGGCATCGGCTACTGGGCGATGCTCGCCGTGGCGCCGCTGGTTGTCGGCCTGCTCGGCGTGCTGATCGAGCGCCTGTTCCTGCGCTGGATCTACAAGCTCGACCACCTCTACGGCCTGTTGCTCACCCTGGGCCTCACGCTGCTGATCGAAGGCGCGTTCCGCTCGGTCTACGGCGTCTCGGGCCTGAGCTACGACACGCCCGCGGCATTGGCCAGCGCCAGCGACCTGGGCTTCATGGTGCTGCCCAACTACCGTGCCTGGGTGGTCGTGGCCTCGCTCGCCGTGTGCTTCGCCACCTGGTATGCGATCGAGAAGACGCGGCTGGGCGCCTACCTGCGCGCGGGCACCGAGAACCCGCGGCTGGTCGAGGCCTTCGGCGTCAACGTGCCGCTGATGATCACGCTGACCTATGCCTTCGGCTGCGGCTTGGCCGCCTTCGCCGGCGTGCTGGCCGCTCCGGTGATGCAGGTTTCGCCGCTGATGGGACAGAACCTCATCATCGTGGTGTTCGCCGTCGTCGTGATCGGCGGCATGGGCTCGATCATGGGCGCCATCCTCACCGGCCTGGGCCTGGGCGTGATCGAAGGGCTCACCAAGGTGTTCTACCCGGAGGCCTCGTCCTCGGTCGTGTTCGTGATCATGGTCATCGTGCTGCTGGTGCGCCCGGCCGGCCTGTTTGGCAAAGAAAAGTGAGTCCGCGGTCATGAAGAAGATTTCTCTCGTCCTCTATCCGCTGCTGCTCGCCGGGCTGCTGCTCGCGCCTTTCCTCGGCGCCTATCCGGTGTTCGTGATGAAGCTGTTGTGCTTCGCGCTGTTCGCGGCCGCCTTCAACCTGTTGCTGGGCTTCGCCGGCCTGCTGTCCTTCGGGCACGCGGCGTTCCTGGGCTGCTCGGCCTATGTCGCGGGCCAGGCCATGAAGGCCTGGGGCCTGACGCCCGAGCTCGGACTGCTCGCGGGCACGCTCACCGGTGCCTTGCTCGGCTGGGTCTTCGGAGCGCTGGCGATCCGCCGCCAGGGCATCTACTTCGCGATGATCACGCTGGCCTTGGCGCAGATGATGTTCTTCGTCGCGCTGCAGGCGCGCTTCACCGGTGGCGAGGACGGCTTGCAGGGCGTGCCGCGCGGCAAGCTGTTCGGCCTCATCGACCTGAGCGACGACCTCACGATGTACTACGTCGCGCTCGCGGTATGCGTGCTGGCCTTCCTGCTGATCGTGCGCACCGTCCATTCGCCGTTCGGCCAGGTGCTCAAGGGCATCAAGGAGAACGAGCCGCGCGCGCTCTCGCTGGGCTACGACGTCAGCCGTTTCAAGCTGCTGGCCTTCGTGATCTCGGCGGCGCTCTCGGGCCTCGCGGGTTCGCTCAAGACGCTGGTGCTGGGCTTCGCCACCTTGTCCGACGTGCACTGGACCGCGTCGGGCCAGGTCGTGCTGATGACGCTGGTGGGCGGGCTCGGCACGCTGTCGGGCCCGCTGGTGGGATCGGCCGTGGTCGTGCTGCTGGAGAACAAGCTCGGCGAGTTCGGCAGCCTGCTCGCGCGAATCACCACCATCGAGTGGTTCAACACGCTGGGCGAGTCGGTGACCATGGTCACGGGCCTGATCTTCGTGGTGTGCGTGCTGGCCTTCCGCAAGGGGATCATGGGCGAGGTGGTGGCGTTCATGGCGCGGCGCCGCCCGTAGCCGGCCCGCGCGTGCTGGACGACGATGCCATCAGAAAAACCTATGGTGGTATCAATACCTTGTAGTTTTCGGCGCCGCGCACGGACCCTAGGATCCGTGCCACATGAATGAAGAACAAGGCCTTCGCGCCCCTGGCCGCATCGGGGTGTCGCAATCGGGCTTCATCGCCACGGTCACCATCGAGAACCCCGGCCGGCGCAATGCGCTGACGGTGGCGATGTGGGAGGCATTGCAGGCGGTGTTCGCCGACCTGCGGCAAAGCGAGACGCTGCGCTGCGTGGTGCTGCGCGGTGCGGCGGGCAACTTCGCGGCCGGCGCCGACATCTCGGAGTTCGAGCAGGTGCGTGCCACGCGCGAGCAGGTGACGGAGTTCCACGAGCAGTGCGTGTCCGGTGCCCTGCGCGCCATCCACGACCTGCCCGTGCCGGTGATCGCGCTGATCGAGGGCGCCTGCGCGGGCGGCGGCCTGGAGATCGCCTCGGTCTGCGACCTGCGCATCGCGGGCCGTGGCGCCCGCCTCGGCATCCCGATCCGGCTGCTGGGCTTTCCGCTCGCGCTCGGCGAGATGGAATGGCTCTACCGGCTCGCCGGTCCCGCGCTCACGGCCGAGCTGCTGTTCGAAGGCCGCATGCTCGATGCGCAGACCGCGTGGGCCAAGGGCCTGCTGACCGACGTGGTCGACGATGCGGATGTCGAGCGGCGCGCCCAGGCGGCCGCCGAGGCCGTCGCGCAGAGCGCGCCGCTGGCGGTTCGCGCGCTCAAGCGGCAGCTGCGCCGCCTGATGGAAGACCCGAGTCCCGTGACGCGGGAAGAACGCCTGGCGAGCTATGCCTTCGCGGACACGCAGGACTACCGCACGGGACTGCGCGCCTTTCGCGAGAAGACCCGTCCCGAATTCGTCGGCCGCTAGCACGCCGGCCGGCGCCTTGCCGATCGCCCCTCAAGAAAGACCTCTCATGACCCAAGCGCTGCCCCTCGCGGGCCTCCGCGTGCTCGACCTCTCGCGCGCGCTGTCCGGCCCGTTCTGCTCGATGATCCTCGGCGATTTCGGCGCCGAGGTCGTGAAGATCGAGCCGGCGCCGCACGGCGACATGGTGCGCCAGTGGGGACCCTTCGCCGAGGACACCAGCGTCTACTACCTCTCGGGCAACCGCAACAAGAAGAGCGTGGCGCTGGACTTCCGCCACCCCGAGGGCCTGGCGATCGTGCGCGAGATGGCAGCGAAGGCCGACATCCTGGTGGAGAACTTCCGCGCCGGCGTGATGGCGCAGATGGGCATGGGCCAGGCCGAGCTCATGGCGCTGAACCCCGGGCTGATCCACGGCAGCATCACCGGCTTCGGCAGCGACGGCCCCAAGGGCCACTGGCCGGGCTTCGACCAGATCGCGCAGGGCTTCTCGGGCTTCATGAGCTTCACGGGCACGCCCGAGTCCGGCCCGCAGCGCGTGGGCGTGGCGATCGGCGATCTCACCTCCGGCATGTGGACCGCCATGGGCATCCTGGCGGCGGTGATCCAGCGCCAGGCCAGCGGCCGAGGCCAGAAGGTCGAGACCTCGCTGCTGGCGAGCCTGGTCGGGCTGCTCAGCGTGCAGGGGCAGCGCTACCTGTCGCTCGGCGAGGTGCCGGCGCCGGTGGGCAACGTGCATCCGGTGATCGCGCCGTACGGCGTGTTCG
Organism: Variovorax sp. FG153; assembly: GCF_057809595.1. NCBI lineage: Bacteria > Pseudomonadati > Pseudomonadota > Betaproteobacteria > Burkholderiales > Comamonadaceae > Variovorax > Variovorax sp. FG153. The sequence goes on along the minus strand of NZ_JBMDKG010000016.1, from coordinate 150,549 downwards.
AGGCGCAGGACGGGCCGCTGAACATCGGCGGCGCCACGCAGGAGCAATGGGTGAAGATCGCCCGCCTGCTCGGCCTGGAGGCGCTGCTGTCGGATCCGCGCTTCGTCAACAACGCGGCGCGCATGCAGCACCGCATCGCGCTCAAGGAACTGCTCGAGGACCGCCTGCGCACGCAGCCGCGCGCGGCCTGGACCGCGCAGATGGTCGCGCTGGGCATTCCCGCGGGGCCGATCAACGACATCGCCGACGTGTTCGCCGATCCGCAGGTGCGGCACTGCGGGCTGGTCGAGGAGTTCACGCATCCCGTCATCGGGCCCATGCGGCAGGTCGGCAACCCGGTGCGCATCGACGGCTTGCGCGAGGGCAGCGTGCGCCTGCCGCCACCGCTGCTCGGGGAACACACGGTCGAAGTGCTGCGGGATTTCGGCTATGGTCGCGAGCGGATCGACGCCTGGCTCGCCGACGGGGTCGTGAGTCAACACGGCCTCGGCTGAGTTCGGACCTCACCTCTCCACCCCATCGGCCTGCCCCCGCGCCGGGCAGCCATCACCCCTTCTCGCCATGGAAATACGCCAGCTGCGCTACTTCGTCGCGATCGTCGACAGCGGCTCGCTCTCGCGCGCGGCGGCGCTGGTCCACATCGTCCAGCCCGCGCTGAGCCAGCAGATGACCCAGCTCGAGGAAGAGCTCGGCACCCAGCTGCTGCAGCGCAGCGTCAAGGGCGTCACGCCGACCGATGCGGGACAGGCGCTGTACCGCCATGCGCAGCAGATCCTCAAGCTCGCGGGCGACACGAAGAACGTGGTGAAGGCGTCGGACGCGGGCCTGAGCGGGCGCGTGCGGCTCGGGCTGCCGTCGAGCATCGCGATGGTGCTGGTCGGGCCGCTGATCGCCGCGCTCGAGGAGCGCCATCCGCAGATCGTGCTCGAGGTCTACGAGAGCCCCAGCACCTTCCTCGCGGCGCACCTGATCAACGAGCGCGTCGAGCTCAGCGTGCTGGTCGACGACGTGGCGCTGCCCGGCATCGAGGCGGTGCCGCTGGTGGACGAGCCGCTGTACTTCGTGCAGCCGCGCCGCAAGCCGCTGGTGCGCGCGGGCCGCAGCATCGACCTGCCGACGGTGGCCAGCGTGCCGCTGATGCTCACGACGCAGGTCACCACCTTGCGCGACCTGGTCGACCGCGCCTTCGCCGAGGCGGGCGTGGCGCCGCAGATCAAGGCCGAGGCGAGCTCGATCCACACCGTGCTGGCGATGGTCGCGCAGGGCGGCGCGGGCACCGTGATCCCGCATTCGGCGCTGGCCTGGCATGCCGCCGCGCAGTTGCTGCGACAGACCCCGATCGAGCCGCAGATCGTGCGCCGCGCGACGCTCGCGCATTCGCGCCTGAACCGGTTGCAGCCCGCCGCCGCCTGCGTGCACGCACTGATCGTGAGCGTGGTGCGCGAGCTGGTGCGCTCCCGCCGCTGGGACGGGGCCCGACTGGTGGCCGGAAACTGAGCGTGCGTGGCGCCATCGCTCGGCGCTATACCGGTAGCAGGATTTCGTAGTGTTCAGTTCGGGAGGCCGTCCCTACAGTCGACTGCACAAATCGACGGAGACACCATGAACATCCTCAGGGCCACACGGCTCGTATCCTGGGCGCTGATCGCCATGCCCCTGCTGGCGGGCGCGCAGCCCGACTATCCCGCGCGCCAGCCGGTGCGCCTGATCGTGACCTTCGCGCCGGGTGGCGGCTCCGACACCATCGCGCGCTCGCTCAACGCCAAGATGAGCGAGAAGCTCGGCCAGACGGTCATCGTGGAGAACAAGCCGGGCGCCGGCGGATCGATCGCCACCGACTACGTCGCGAAGGCCGCGCCCGACGGCTACACGGTGCTGTTCACCGTCTCCTCGCACAGCATCAACCAGGCCCTGTACCCCTCGCTGCCCTTCAACACCGAGCGCGACCTGCGCGGTGTCACGCTGATCGGCGCGCTGCCGCAGGTGCTCGCGGTCCATCCCTCGGTGCCGGCCAGCAATCTCAAGGAGTGGATCGCGCTGGGCCAACGCGATCCGCGGTACCGCCAGTACGCGACCGGCGGCATCGGATCGCCGGGCCACTTCGCGGGCGGGCTGCTGCAGTCGATGGGCAAGCTCTCGCTGCAGCACATTCCCTACCGCGGCGCGGGACCGGCGATCGCGGACGTCGTGGGCAACCAGGTGCCCGCGGTGTTCGGCACCCTGAGCGGCGCGCTGCCGCACATCCGCAGCGGCAAGCTCAAGGCGATCGCCGTGACCTCGAAGGAGCGCTCGCCGCTGCTGCCCGAGGTGCAGACCATCGCGGAGTCGGTACCGGGCTACGAATCCGACACCTGGATCGGCACCTTCGTGCCGCACGGCACGCCGCAGGCCGTGGTCGACAAGCTGCACCAGGCCACGCTCGCGGCCCTGGCCGACAACGAGGTCAAGGCACGCATGGAAACCCAGGCCGGGCGCGTGATCGGCGGCTCGCCCAAGGCGCTCGACAAACTGGTTTCGCAGGAGATCGTGCAGTTCACGCGCGTGGTGCGCGAGCAGGGGATCAAGCCCGAATAGGCGCTCGATCGAGCGAGCTGGCGGCTACCGCGCGGCGCCCTTGGCGGGGCATGGGTAGAGCTCGCGCATGTGCAGCCGGAACGCCTGCTCCATCGGCATCGTCCGCTGCTCGGGCGGCAGGTGCAGCAGGAAGGGGATCAGCGTGTCGGTGGTGACCTTCGCGGACTTGCCGGGGCAGCTGTCGATCGTGGTGCCCGCGGCCCTGGCCTTGAGCACGTCGGTGCGGTAGTTGTCGCCGATGTTCGCCAGCCCGCGGATCGCCGCGACGTAGTCGGCGTTCTGCTCCGCGCGCTCGGGACCGACCTCGCCGAGCACCTGCGCGCCGCGCAGGAAGTCGTCCACCGTCAGCGCAGCGCTGCGGTCGGGCCCGATGGACGGCGGGAGGTCGCGCGAAGGCGTCTGCGCCAGCGCCGCCGGGCAGGCGAACATCGCGAGCAGAAGGGCGGCACCGGCAAGGCGCCGCACCGGTTCAGAGAGAGTTGGCTTCACCACCGGGCAGGTTGTAGGTATCGGAACCGGGGAATGCCTCGGAAGGCTTGGGGATCGCGCGCCTGTGGATGGCGGCGAAGCTCAGGCAGCAGGCGGCGCCGACGATGGGAATGAGCCATACCAGGGCCAGCTGCCATGCGCGCTGCGGCCCCGAGTAGAAATCGCTGCGCAGCACCACGACCGTTGCGGCCAGGTCGCCCGCGAGGACCGCGATGGCGATGGCTGCGAGGACGTAGGGAAGGGGGCCGTGCAATGGGTGTGCTCTGGGGAGGGGTCGAACGAATGTAGCGAGGGGGTTGCGCGGGCGTCAACGGCCTGGAACAGATTGACACAGCGGAAACGTCTTTCGCTCCCCGATGCCGCTTCAATGCGCGGCGGCTTCGGCCGCCTCGTCCGGCAGGCTCCCCTTCGATTTCACGAACGCCTGCATGTGCTTCAGGAAGGCGTTCGCCGCCGGCGTCAGCTCCGCGTCGCTGCGCGAATAGACGCCCATGTTCCGCTTGACCGTCGGCCGCACCAGCATCCGCGTCTGCACGCCGGTGCGGCGCGAGAGTTGGCGCACGTTGATCGGCAGCGCGGCCACGCCCATGCCCGCGGCCACCATGCTGATCAGCGTGGAGGAGAAGGTCGCGACATGCGCGGGCACCGGCCGCAGGCCGACCGAATCGAAGGCCGCGTCGGCCAGTGCGCGCGACGGGCTCTGGTCGGACAGGCTGATCAGCGGATGCCTGGCCAGCTCGCGCCAGGTGACGGCGCCGCGCTCCGCGAGCGGATGGCCATCGGGCACCAGCGCCACCAGATGGTCCTGGTAGAGCGTGACCTCCGTCAGCCCCGGCTCGCCTTCGACCAGCGTGCCGACGCCGAGGTCGACCTCGCCGCGGCGCACCTGGTCGCGGATGGTCTCCTCGAAGCCGTCCTTGAGGATGCACTGGATACCCGGATGGCGCTGCTGGAACGACTGGATCACCCAGGGCAGCAGCGTGGCGGCGATCACGATGGAGGCGGCCACCGTGACCCGGCCGCGCTTGACCTCGGCCAGCGCGCGCGATCCGGCGACCGCGGCCTCGAGGTCCTCGAGCGCCTTGCGCGCCAGCGGCAGGAACTCGGCGCCCGCCTCGGTCAGCTGGACCACGCGCGTGCTGCGGTAGAACAGCCGCAGGCCGATCTGCTCCTCGAGTTCCTTGACCAGCGTGGACAACGCGGAGGGCGACAGGTGCATGCGCTCGGCCGCGCGGGCGAAGGCACCGACCTCGGCCACCGCGAGGAAGGCGCGGATCTGGCGCAGCGTAATATTCATATTTGGCGAATAATCGTTCGGATCATTCTGATTGTCCAAGCATTGAGCCGGTGCTGCAATGGCGCCGTCCATCGATCAGGAGCATCCCCATGACGACATCCGCCACGGCGAACACGGCCCCGCGCGCCGAAGACCGGCCCGCATCCTCGACCAGTCCGCGGCGCGTCGCCGCCGCGAGCCTGGTCGGCACCACGCTGGAGTTCTACGACCACTTCGTGTTCGGCACGGCGGCGGCGCTGGTGTTTCCGAAGCTGTTCTTCCCGCAGACCGATCCCTTCGTCGCGACCATCCTGTCGCTGCTGTCGTACGGCATCGCCTTCGTCGCGCGACCGGTGGGCGCCGCGATCTTCGGCTCGCTGGGCGACAAGCTCGGGCGGCGCTTCGTGCTGGTCTCGACCTTGCTGGTCATGGGCCTGTCGACCTTCCTGATCGGGCTGCTGCCGACCTACGAGCACGTCGGGCTGCTCGCGCCGCTGCTGCTGGCGCTGCTGCGCTTCGCCCAAGGGCTCGCGCTGGGCGGCGAGTGGGGCGGCGCGGCCCTGATGGTCAACGAGTTCGATGCCAGCGGGCGCCGCCGCGGCTTCTACGGCAGCCTGGTGCAGGTCGCGAGCCCGATCGGCGTGCTGATCGCCAATGCGATGTTCGGCTTCATGAACACGGTCACCACCGACGCGCAGTTCATGGACTGGGGCTGGCGCGTGCCCTTCCTCGCGAGCATCCTGCTCGTCGGCATCGGCTATTTCATCCGCCGCACGATCGAGGAATCCCCGGTCTTCAGGAGCCTCGAGAAGAGCGCCCACAAGGCCGAGGCGCCGCTGGCCGAGACGCTGCGCCAGCACTGGCGCCAGGTGCTGCTGGCGATCGGGGTACGCGCCGGCGAGGGCGTCATCTGGTATGTGTTCTCGCTGCTGCTGCTGCTGCTGATCTACGTGCCGAACCGGCTCGGCCTGCCGCGGCAGGTGGCCTTGAACGCCGTGCTGTGGGGCGCCGCGGTCGGCGTGGTCGCGATCCCGCTGTTCGGCGCGCTGTCCGACCGCTTCGGCCGCAAGCCGATGTTGCTGCTCGGCGTGGCCGCCTCGATCGTCTGGTCGTTCGCGTACTTTCCGCTGCTGGAGACGCGCAATCCCTCGCTGGTGGTGTTGGCCTCGGTGATCGGCATGGTCTGCCAGGCCTCGCTGTGGGCGCCGCTCGCGGCCTTCATCCCCGACATGTTCGAGTCCAGGGTGCGGTGCACGGGCGCATCGCTGGGCTTCCAGCTCGCGGGCGTCTTCGGCGGCGCGCTCGCGCCCAGCATCTGCGTCTGGCTGCTCGACCGTTTCGACAGCCCGCTGTCGATCTCGATCTACTGCACCCTCGGCCTGCTGCTGATCGGCGTGTGCGTGGCGAAGGCGAAGGTGCAGCGATGAGCGAAGCGGTGCGCGATTTCATCGGCTACGGGCGCGTGCGTCCGGACTTCGAATGGCCGGGCGGGCGCCGCGTCGCGCTCAGCGTGGTCGTCAACTACGAGGAGGGCGCGGAGAACTGCGTGCTCGAGGGCGATACCTTTTCGGAGGTGCTCAACAGCGACGTGTCGGGCGCGACGGCGCGCGCCGGGCGCCGCAACCTGGTGGTGGAGTCGCACTACGAATACGGCAGCCGGGCCGGCCATTGGCGCATCCTCGACCTGCTCGCCGAATGCCGGGTGCCGGCCACCTACTTCGCGGTGTCGGGCGCGCTCGAGAAGCATCCCGAGGCCTCGCGATCGATCGTCGAGGCCGGGCACGAGGTGGTCTCGCACGGCGCGCGATGGATCGACTACGACGAGGTGCCCGAGGCGACCGAGCGCGCGCACATGGTTCGTTCGCTCGACGTGCTCGAGCGCCTGTGCGGCGAACGCCCGGTCGGCTGGTACACGGGCCGCGTGAGCCCGCGCACGCGCGCGCTCGCCGTCGAGCAGGGACTGCAGTACGACTCGGATGCCTACAACGACGACCTGCCGTACTGGACGCGGGTCGGCGACAAGCCGCACCTGGTGCTGCCCTACAGCTTCGACTGCAACGACATGCGCTTCGCCTCGGCGCCGGGCTTCGACACGCCCGACGACTTCACCGACCACCTGCGGCGCACGCTCGCCTGCCTGCGGCGCGAGGGCCGCCGGCAGGCGTCGATGATGTCGATCGGCCTGCACCTGCGCCTGGCCGGGCGGCCCGGGCGCACGGAGGCGCTGCGCGAGTTCCTGCTCGCGGCCTCCGAATTCCCCGATGTCTGGTTCTGCCGGCGGCGCGACATCGCGCAGTTCTGGCGGCATCGCTTTCCGGCCACGCCATGACGGCGAGGACGCTGTTCCTCAATCCGAACTCGAGCCGCGAGATCACGGCCACGCTGCGGCGCCACATCGCGCGTGGCGGCTGGCCGTCCGGGTGCTGGGCCGCCGCCGAGGTCGAGGCGGCGCCACGGATCATCGGCTCCGCCGCCGACAACGCGCGGGCCGAGGCGGCGCTGGCGTGCGCGCTGCCGGGCCTGAGCGAGGGCTTCGACCGGATGGTGGCGATGTCGTCGGTCGACACGGGCTACGAGATCGTGCGCGAGCGCTTCGGCGATGCGGCCCATGGTTTCACGCGCAGCGTGCTGGCGCTGCACCGCAAGCTCGGCCACCGGCTCGACATCGTGACCTTCGACCGCGGCATGACGGCGCTCTACGAGGCCGCCTTCGAGGCGACCGGCCATGCGGGCACGATCGACGGCTGGCAGGTGATCGATCTCGCGCCGGCCGTCATCGCCGCGCAGCCCGAGATCGCGCTGGATGCGCTGCGCGAGCGCTGCGAGGGCTTCGGCGGACGGCAGCCGGTCTTCGTGGTCGGCGTGGTCGGTCTGGCGCTTGCCGCGGGGCTGCGCGATGCCGGCATGCGGCAGGTGATCGATCCGGTGGCGGACCTGCTCGCCTGGCTCGGCGAGGGCTGAAGCGCCGACGGCCCGCTCAGTCCCAGCGCGCCAGTACCTCCGCAGCTGGCGTCGCCTCGCGCGCCGCCGGCCCCTGGATTCGCGAAGGCGTGCGCGAGAAACGCGGCGCCGGTGCCGGCTGCCGCACGCCTTCCACCTCGACGAAGGCCTCGCGCGCACTTTGGTGCGGATGCGCGGACGCCTCGCTCAGCGCGAGCACGGGCGCCACGCAGGCATCGCTGCCGTCGAACAGCGCGGTCCATTCGTCGCGGCTGCGGGTGCGGAACAGCCGCTCGAACTCGGCGCGCAGCGCGGGCCAGCGCGCGCGGTCGTGCTGCGCGTCGCGCAGCGCGGGGTCGACGCCCAGGCGTTCGCACAGTTCGGCGAAGAACTGCGGTTCGATCGGCCCGATGCAGACATGGCGGCCGTCGCCGGTGGCGTAGCTGCCGTAGTAGGGCGCGCCGCCGTCGAGCGCGTTGGTGCCGCGTTCCTCGCGGAAGGTGCCGCGCATCGCGCTGGTGGCGAACAGGCTCATCAGCGAGTTCACGCCGTCGACGATGGCCGCGTCGACCACCTGGCCCTGTCCCGAGCGCCGGCTTTCTAGCAGCGCGGCCAGGAGGCCGACGACGAGGTAGAGGCTGCCGCCGCCGTAGTCGCCCACGAGGTTCAGCGGCGGCACCGGCGCCCCGCCGGCCGGGCCGATGGCATGCAGCGCGCCGGTCAGCGCGATGTAGTTGATGTCGTGGCCCGCGGCCTGCGCGAGCGGGCCGTGCTGGCCCCAGCCGGTCATGCGGCCGTAGACCAGCCGCGGATTGCGCCGCAGCACCGCGTCGGGGCCCAGGCCCAGGCGCTCCATCACGCCGGGCCGGAAGCCCTCGACCAGCACGTCGGCACGCGCCAGCAGGCCCAGCACCTCCTCGCGCGAGCCCGGGTCCTTGAGGTCGGCCAGCACCACGGTGCGGCCGCGGCCCGTGATGTCGCTGCGGTCGCCGAGTCGGCGCGCGGGGCGGTCGATGGTGATCACGTCGGCGCCCATGTCCGACAGCAGCATGCAGGCGAAGGGCGCGGGCCCGAGGCCGGCGAATTCGATCACGCGCAGGCCGGCGAGCGGGCCGCTGGCCTCGCGGGGAGTGGAGGTGGGATTCATCGTGGGGAGGAAGGTGTGTGGGGGTTGCGTCGTGTTGCATGCCGAGCGATGCGCCAGCCGAACACGATCGCGGGCCCGAGCGTGATGCCCGGGCCCGGATAGGCGCCGCGCATGATCGAGGCCATGTCGTTGCCGCAGGCATAGAGGCCCGCGATGGGCTGCCCGTCCGGGTCGAGCACGGCGCCGTCGGCATCGGTGGCGAGACCCGAGCTCGATGCGGCTTCGCCGGGCCAGACCGCCAGCGCGCAGAACGGCGGCTGCGCGATCGGGCCGAGACAGGGGTTCGGCGCATGCGCCGCATCGCCGTTGAAGCGGCCGAGCTCGGTGCTTCCCTTGCCGAAGTCCGGGTCCTCGCCGGCTTCGGCATGGCGGTTGTGGCGCGCGATGGTGGCGGCGAGCGTGCGTGCATCGATGCCCAGCCGTGTGGCCAGTGCGTCGATGTCGTGCGCGAGCACGAGATAGCCCGATGCCTCGTGCCGCCGCAGCGCGCTCGCGCGCGTGCCGGGCGGGATCGTGCCGAGGCCGTAGGCGCGCACGAAGGCCGCGTGGCAGACCAGCCAGGCCGGCGGCGTCGATGCGCCGGGGCGCATGCGCGCGAGCAGGGCTTCGACGAAGTGGTGGTACGAGGCGCTCTCGTCGACGAAGCGGCGCCCGTCGGCATCGACGGCGATCAGCCCGGGCTTGGCGCGGTCGAGGTACAGGTGCGGAAAGAGCCCGGGTTCACCGCCGGCGTGCGGTGCCAGCGAAACGGGCTGCCAGAAGAAGTCGCCCCGATGGCGTTCGAGCCGGGCCCCGGCGCGCAGCGCGGCATCGAGGCCCTCGCCGCGGTTGCCTTCGAAGGACTGCGGCCGCAGCGTGCGCGGCGACACGCTGGCCGGCGCGAGCTGGGCGCGCAACGCCGCATGATGGCCGACACCGCCGGTAGCGAGCACCACGCCGAGGCGGCTCGCGATGCGCCGCGTCGATCCCTCGTGTTCGAACACGCCGCCGGTGACGCGGCCCGCCGAGATATCGAGTTGCCGCAGCCGCATGCCGAATCGCACCGGCACGCCGGCCTGGCGCAGGCTGAAGTACAGCCGCGCGACGAGCGCATTGCCCAGCACCAGGCGCGTGCCGCGCGCATGCGTGAGCCGGTCGCGCGCATGGCGCAGCACCAGCCGCGCGACATGGCGGAAGTTCGCGACGCTGCGCCAGCGGTAGGCCAGGGCCTGCACGTCGGCCTTGTTGGCCATCATGCCGCCGAGCACCATGAACTCCGGCATCGGTGCGCGGATGCGTTCGAAGTCGCGGCCCAGCCGCCGGCCGTCGAAGGGCAGCGGCGAGAGCGCGCGGCCCGCCACGGCCGCGCCGGGCAGCGCGAGGTAGTCGGGGTGGCGACCGGCCGAGGCGAAGCGCAGTTCCGAATGCGCTTCGAGGAAGGCGATCGCCTCGGGAGCACTCGCGAGATAGGCGGCGCGCAGCCCGCGCGGATCGTCCGCGCCGAGGATCGCGTCGAGATAGCGCGCTGCCTCGGCGGCCGAGTCGGCGAAGCCCGCCGCCGCGCCCTGCGCATTGCCCGGCACCCACAGCGTGCCGGCCGAGGTGGCGGTGGTGCCGCCGACCTGTTCGCCGGCCTCGCACAGCACCACGTCGAGGCCCATGAGCGCGCCCGCGAGCGCGGCGCTCATGCCGCCCGCGCCGGCGCCGATCACGAGCAGGTCGCAGGTGTCGGCCCCCTGAGCGCCGGTACGCGCGGGCTCAGGCACGCCGCCACTGCAGCAGCGCGTACGGCGGCTGCGCATCCGGATGGTGTTCGAACACGCCCTCGACCTCGGCGCCGATCTCCACTGCCTGCATCGGATCGCCGAGCAGGTTGCCGACCATGCGCACATTGCCGGCCCCGGGCAGCTCGACCAGCACCACGAGGTAGGCGCCATGCTCCTTGAGCGCCGCATGCGCGGGATGCCACACGCGCTCCCAGCTGAAGATGCGGCCGCGCGGCGCGACTTCCACCCAGGCGGGATCGAAGGCATGGCAGCGGTGGCAGATCCACTCGGGGCCGAACTGCCAGGTGCCGCAGTGGGTGCAGCGCTGCACGCGCAAGACGCCCTCGCGCAGGCCTTGCCAATAGGGTTCGGACAATCCGTCGGGCTCCGAAACGGGGATCGGCAGGCCCGCGGGCAGGTAGCGTTTCTCGTCGTTCGTGTCGTTCACAGCACGTTCTCCGATGCCAGCAGCAGGTCGCTCGCGGGCGTGACCATCGGGCCGCCGATCACCAGCGCGACATCGCTGCGCGCCGCCTGGCTGGTCGAGCTGCCGCGCACCTGGCGCACCGCCTCGAGCACCAGCTCGAAGCCATGCATGTAGCACTCGGCGAGATTGCCGCCGCTGGTGTTGAGCGGCAGCCGGCCCGTTGGGGCGACGAGGTTCTCGAGCGTGAGGAAGTCGTTGGCCTCGCCGGGCTCGAAGAAGCCGTGCTCGGCCAATGCCATCGCCACGCCGCCGGTGAAGTTCTCGTAACTCTGCACCACGCCCACGTCGGCCGGCGCGATGCCGGCCATGGCATAGAGGTCGGGGGCCACGGTGTCGAAGCCCGCGCTCGCATAGCGCGGCGCATTGTGCGGATGGGCGCCGGCGCGAAAGCCCGAGCCCGAGGCCGCGCCGAGCAGGTAGGCGGGCTTGTGCGCGAAGTCCTTCGCGCGCTCGGCCGCCACCAGCACGATGGCGGCGGCGCCGTCGTTCTCCATGCAGCAGTCGTACAGGTGGAAGGGCTCGGCGATCCAGCGCGAGGCGTCGTACTTCGCGGCGTCGAGCGGCTTGCCGTGCATCACGGCGCGCGGATTGGCCTGCGCATGGTGGTAGGAGGCGAGCGCGATGGCGCGCAGCGCCTCCTGCCGCACGCCGTGCTCGTGCATGAAGCGGCGCACGCGCATCGCGAAGCGCTGCGGCGGCGAGAGCACGCCGTGGGGCATGAGGTAGGCCTTCTCGCCGGAGATGGTGTCGATGCCGCCGACCTGCCCGAAGCGCCCGTGCTGGCCCTGCGCGAGCGCGCGGAACACGACCACGCAGTCGGCCAGCCCGGCCGCGATGGCGGCCGCGCCATTGGCCACCGCCGCCGCGCAGCCGCCGCCACCGCCGCCCCACTGCATGGTGGCCGAGCGCAGGCGGTGGATGCCCAGCGCGGCCGCCAGCCGCGAGGCCTCGCTGCGGTCGTCGCTGTACGAGGCGAAGCCGTCGATCTCGCGCGGGTCCAGGCCCGCGTCGGCGCAGGCGGCAAGGATGGCCTTGAGCGCGAGCTTGAACTCCGCGTCGGGCGACTGGCCGTGGCGGTAGTAAGCGGTCTCGCCGATGCCGACCACGGCGACCCGGCCGCGCAGCGTGCGGTTGGTCATGCCGGCGTGCCGGCGGGTTCGTGCCGCTCGGCGGGCGGGCCGAAGGCGCCGGCGCGCGCGAGCGCCGCGAAGCGCTGCTCGTCGTAGCCCAGCGCTTCGCGCAGCACCTCCTGCGTGTGCTGGCCGACGGTGGGCGCGGCCACCGGGTCGGCGATCGGCGTGCGCGAGTAGCGGATCGGCAGCGCCATGTTCGGCACCCAGCCCACCTGCGGATGCGGGATGCGCGTCAACAGCCGGCGCTCGCGCGCCTCGGGCGAGCGGATGGCCTCGCCGACGGAGCGCACCTGGCCGCAGGGCACGCCGGCCGCGCGCATGCGCGACTGCCAGTGCGACCAGGGCTGCTTCGCGAAAGCCTCGCCGAGCAGCGCGAACAGCACCTCGCGCCGCTGCGAGCGCTCGCGGCCGCTGGCATAGGCCGGGTCCGCAGCCACATCGGGCCGCTCGAGCACCTGCGTCATCAGGCGCTGGAAGATCTTGTTGTTGCCGCAGTTGATGTAGAACGAGCCGTCCTGGGCCTCGAACACGCCCGAGGGGCAGGTGTCGGGGCTGGTGTTGCCGTGGCGCTGCGGCTCGGCGCCGCTGAACACGTGCTGCAGCGTCGCATAGCCGGTCATCAGCACCGCGTTGTCGAACAGCGCCACCTCCACCGCCTGGCCGCGGCCGGTGCGCTCGCGCGCCACCAGCGCGCCGAGGATCGCGTTGGCCGCCATCATCGCGGTGCTGATGTCCATCACCGGCGACAGCGCGCGCACGCCCTGGCGGTCGGCATAGCCGTTCATCGAGACGAAGCCGCTCTCGGCCTGCGCGATCGGATCGAAGCCCAGGCGGTCGGCGAAGGCGCCCTCGCGGCCGTAGGCCGACACCGAGCAGTAGACGAGCTCGGGATTGGCCTTGCGGCAGCTCTCGTAGTCGAGCCCGAAGCGCTCCATCACGCCGGTGGAGAAGTTCTCGACCACGACGTCGGCGCTCGCGATCAGGGCGCGCGCCACCTCCAGGCCCTCGGGCGTCTTCAGGTCCAGTGCCACGCTGCGCTTGTTGCGGTTCGACCAGAGGAAGGGCGCGCCCTGCGCGAGCTCGGGATGCACCGGCGGGTACTGGCGGAAGTCGTCGCCGCGCCCGGGCGCCTCGATCTTGATCACGTCGGCGCCCATGTCGGCCAGGATCATGGTGGCGAAGGGGCCGGCGATGAAGTGGGTGAAGTCCACCACCTTGATGCCGGCCAGCGCCTGCGGCGCGCCCGCGGGGCGCGGCTGGTGCTCGGGGAAATCGGATTCCAGTTTTTCAAGCATGAGGGCGGTTCTCACATCTGGATGTTGGCCTTGCGCACGACCGGGCCCCATTGGCCCATCTCGTCGCGGATGAGCTTCTCGAGCTCCTGCGGCGTGCTGCTGCGCGCCTCGACGTTGCGCACCGAGAACATCTTGCGCACCTCGGGTCGCGCGACCGCGGTCACGATCGCGTCGTGCAGCTTCGTGACGATCTCGTCGGGCGTGTCCTTCGGCGCGAGCACGCCGAACCAGGCCGAGCTGCGGAAGCCCGGCACCTCGTCGGCGATGGCCTGCAGACCCGGCACGGTCTCGGTGGCCTTGGGCGTGCCCACGGCCAGGTAGCGCACCCGGCCCGAGCTCACCAGCGTGGCGCCGTCCAGGCCGGTCACGAAGGCGGCCTGCAGCTGGCCGCCGGCGAAGGCGGTCATCATCGGCGCGCCGCCGTTGTAGGGGATGTGCTGCATGCGCAGGCCCGCGGCCTCGTTGAAGTACTCGGCCGTCAGGTGCGACAGCGAGCCGTTGCCGACCGAGCCGACGTTGAGCGCATTGCCGTTCTTTTTCGCGTAGGCGAGGAAGTCCTTCAGCGTCTTCGCCGGGCTGTCGGCGGGCACGGCCAGGATCATCGGCGTGATCGCGACGGTGGAGATCGGGCGCAGGTCCTTGAGCTCGTCGTAGGGCACCTTGCGCATCAGCGAGACCACCGCATTCGGGCCGGTGTTGCCGAACACCAGCGTGTAGCCGTCGGGCGCGGCCTTGGCCACGTAGTCGGTGCCGATGGTGCCGCCCGCGCCGGGCTTGTTCTCGACGATCACGGTCTGGCCCAGCGTCTCGCTCATCGACTGCTGGATGGCGCGCGCGAGCTGGTCGGTGCTGCCGCCGGCCGCATAGGGCACGATCATGCGGATCGGCTTGTTCGGATAGCCGCCCTGCGCATGGGCGGGCAGGGCGCCGAGCACGAGCGCGGCGCAGGCGGCGCCCAGCAGCGCGCGGCGGGGGAAGAAAGAGCTTGTCATCGGGGGTCTCCTTGGGTTCGTGGGTGTCGTGTCAATCCGTGTCGCCGAGCACGCTCGACCAGTAGCTGCGCGCGCGGTCCATGTGGCGCAGGATCAGCAGTTGCGCCTTGGCCGCGTCGCGCGCGCGGATGTGGCCGAGCAGGCGGCGGTGGTCGAGCAGCGAGGCGCGACCCTGCACCGTGTCGGCGAACATCGCCTCGCGGCGCCGGCCGGTGAAGCGGTAGAAGGCATGCAGCACGCGCACCAGCACCGAGTTGTGGGTGGCATCGACCAGCGCGACATGGAACTCGGTGTCGGCCGCGGCGATGTTGCCGCCCTCGGCCAGCACCTGCTCGGTGCGCTGCAGCACGGCTTCCATGCGAGCGAGGTCGGCCTCGGTGCGGCGCTGGCAGGCCAGGCCCGCGGCCAGCACCTCGAGATGGCCGCGCACCTCCATCGTCTCGGCCACTTCCACCGGCGTGGGCACGGCGCCCATGTCGGTGAGCATCACCAGCGCCTCGAAGCTGCCTTCGCGCTCGACGTGCCGCAGGTAGATGCCCGAGTTGGGCCGCGATTCGACGATGCGCAGCGTGACCAGCGTGGCCAGCGCCTCGCGCACCGCGTTGCGGCCGACGCCGAGGCGCTCGGCGAGGTCGCGCTCGGAGGGCAGCCGGTCGCCCGGTTGCAGGCGCCGGTCGCGCAGGTAGGCGAGGATGCCGGCGATGGCGCCATTGCCCGCGCCCGCCGCGTTGGAAGCACTGGCTTCCTGCGGTTCCGCCGTGGTGTCGAGCCGGGTCGTCATGGACTGCTCACCTGCCTCAGAGGTCCAGGACCAGCGTCTTCGAGCGCGAGCCCGAGCAGCAGATCATGATCGCCTCGTTCGACTGCTTCTCCTGCGCATCCAGGTAGTCGTCGCGATGGTCGGGCTCGCCCGCGATCACGCGCGTGCGGCAGGTGCCGCAGACGCCGGCGCTGCAGGCATAGGGCACGTCGATGGCGTGGTCGAGCAGCGTGTCGAGGATGGTCTTGCCCGGTGCCACCGCGAGGCGCTGGCCGCTGCGCTCGAGCACCACCTCGTAGCCGCCCTCGGTGGCGGCCGCGCTGCCGGCGGCGAAGCGCTCGAAGTGCACCGTGTGCGCGGGCCGGCCGGCACAGGCCTCGACGAAGGCGTCGATCATGCGCGCCGGGCCGCAGCAGTACAGGTGCGCGCCGGCCGGCGCGTTGCGCACGATGGCCGCGATATCCAGCCGCTCGGCCCGCGAGGAGCCGAAGCAGAACTCGACCTCGCCGTGGCCGCGTCCGCCCTGCATGGCGCGCAGCGTGTCGGCGAAGGCGGTCTCCTCGGGCGAGCGGCCCGCGTAATGCAGCTGCCAGCGCCGGCCCAGCTCCTCGAGCCGGTGCAGCATCGACAGGATCGGCGTGATGCCGATGCCGCCGGCGATGAAGACCGAGTGCGCGGCCTCCTCGGCCAGCGCGAAGTCGTTGGCCGGCAGGCCGGCGCGCAAGCGGTCGCCCACGCGCGGCTGCGCATGCATCCAGGCCGAGCCGCCGCGGCCCTGTGCGTCGCGCTGCACCGCCACCACGTAGCGCGCGGCATCCGAGGGCGCGTTGAGCAGCGAATAGCTGCGGATCATCTCGCGCGGCAGGTGCAGGTCGATGTGCGCGCCGGCCGTGAACGGCGGCAGCGGCCGGCCGTCGGCCGACACGAACTCGTACGACGCGATGCCGCGTGCCTCCAGCCGGATCTGGCGCAGGCACAGGTCCAGCGGCGCGGGATTGCCCAGGCTCATGGCGTGTAGCCGAAGTCGGCGCCCAGGCGCGCGGTCATCAGCTCGCGGCCCGATTCGCTCCAGGCCTCGCCGGCCGGCAGCGTGAGCGACACCGCGCGCACCATCGGCAGGTCGGGGTCCTCGATGCGCGGCGGGCGCTGCTGGCGCACCGACAGGTTGCGCACCGTCTCGAGCAGCAGGCGCCGGGTCATCGCGATGCCGGTGTCGCTCATGCCCAGGTGCTCCTTCGAGCGGTCGTAGATCGGCGCCACGCCCGACTGGCAGGCCGCGTCCTGCACCCACAGGCCGGGCAGGCCCGAGAACCAGGTCTTGGTCTGCGCGTCGTAGTTGAAGAGGAAGGCGCTCTGCAGGTTGAACCTGGTCCAGTACTTCGCGAAGGGCTCGGTGGCGGGCCGCGGCGCATAGGCGTTGATGCTCGGGTGGCCGGTCTCGCGGCCGCCGTGGCCGTTGTCGAACAGCTTGCGCGTCTTCTCGTAGAACTTCTGCGCCGGCGTGTACGAGAACATGATGCACAGCGTGTGGTGGTCGTCCAGCGGCACCCAGGCGTGGCCGCTGAGCTCGGGGTAGTTCGACTGCGGCGGCACCAGCGTGTAGAAGGGCAGCAGGAACTGGTTGACGCGCCAGTAGTGCGTGTTCTCGTCGAGCACGCGCTTGGAGGCCACGCTCATGCCGAAGTCCTGGCGCTTGCATTCGAAGGTGGGCCGCAGGTCCTTCTTCGCGGTCCAGTCGCTGATCGCGCCCTGCTGGTCGATGCGCCCGTGCAGGATCGGCGCGTGGGCCGAGTCGATCTCGCCTTCCACGGCCTGCAGCCAGTTGCATTCCTGCACGCGGAAGCTCACGTACACGTTCTCCTCGGGCACCAGGTTCCACTCGAGGTTCGGCAGCGGCGGCGGGTTCTCGCGGTCGGGCCCCATGTAGGTCCAGACGATGCCGTTGCGCTCGCGGCAGGGGTAGTTCTTGATCGTGACCGTGTCCTTGAGCCGGCTCTGCGCGGGCTCGGCTGGCGTGTCCTGCACGCGGCCGTCGACGCCGAACTTCCAGCCGTGGTAGATGCAGCGCACACCGCAGTCCTCGTTGCGGCCGAACACCAGCGGCGCGCCGCGGTGCGGGCAGGCATGGTCGATCAGGCCGACGCGGCCCTCGCTGTCGCGGAACGCGATCAGCTCCTCGCCGAGCAGGCGCACGCGCTGCGGCTGGCCGTCGGTCTCGAGGTCGCGGCTGGGCAGGAAGGGGATCCAGTAGAGGCGCATCAGCTCGCCCATGGGCGTGCCGGCGCCGACGCGCACGAGGGTTTCGTTGTCTTCTTGCGAGAGCATGGCTGCGGTTTTCCTTGTGGGGCAGGGCCATCCGGCGTGGTGGACCACCTTGGATGACCAGATTGGTAGGACCAATGCTAAATTCGAGCCCGCGCGATGCAAAGCTTTTGTCTCAATAACCTTGTGAATGGATCAACCATAGATGGCTAAGGCGAGCGAGGTGGCAGCCGTCGCGCATGTCTTTCGCCGTGTCGCCAGCGCGAGCGCGCCGGCACGGTTAGGCTCCCTCGTCTTCATCCCGTTGCCCGAGCCATGACCACTTCCCCGCCCGTTCCCGCGCCGGATCTCGCCGCGGCCCTCGACACCGTGCTCGACGCGCGCTACAGCTGCCGCGGCTACCTCGCCGACCCGGTGCCGCGTGACGTCATCGACGCGATCCTGCGCGCCGCCCAGCGCACGGCCTCGTGGTGCAACTCGCAGCCCTGGCAGGTGATCGTGACCGGCGCGGCCGCCACCGAGCGCCTGCGCGCGGCGATGGCCACGCCCGAGGCGCTGGTCGACCAGGGTTTCGAGATCGCGCCGCCCGCGGAGTACCGCGGCGTCTACCGCGAGCGCCGCCGCGAATGCGGCTTCCAGCTCTACGACAGCGTGGGCATCGCCCATGGCGACCGCGAGGCCTCGGCGCGCCAGGGGCTGTTGAACTTCTCGTTCTTCGGCGCGCCGCACGTGGCGCTGATCCACACCGATGCCGCGCTCGGCGCCTATGGCGCGCTGGACTGCGGTGCCTACGTGTCGAACTTCATGCTGGCCGCGCGCAGCCGCGGCGTGGCGAGCATCGCGCAAGCCGCGCTCGCTTCGCGCGCGAAGTTCCTGCACCGCTGGTTCGACATCCCGGACGACCGTCAGGTGGTCTGCGGGATCTCCTTCGGCTACGAGGACCCGGCGCACCCGGCCAACGGTTTCCGCACCTCGCGCGCGACCGTCGGCGACGCCGCGCGCTGGGTCGAGGACTGATCCGGCGGCCCACGCTCAGGGGCTGCGTTCGGCCAGGTAGTGGCGCGTGAGCACCGGTTCGTGCGGCACCTGGAAGCTGCGCGCGAGCGCCTCCAGCTCGTGGCGCGCCACGGTGGCCCGCGCGCGCTGGCGCAGGTAGTCGGCCCACGAGGTGACGATGAAGCGCTCGACGTAGCGGCTCGGGTCGTCGAGGTCGCGGTAGACGCGCCAGAAGGTGGCGCCGTCGCGCTTGCGCGGCACCGCGAGCTGCTGCACCGCGTCGAGGAAGCGCCGCGCGTCGGCATCGCGGATGCGGTAGACCACCTCGACGGCGACCGGCCCGGCCTCGAACTCGGGTTCGTGCTGCACCGAGAACTCCTCGTGCAGCGGCGCCAGCGTGACCTCGTCGTCCGCGCCCATGCGCAGCGGATACGGCCGCGCCAGCGCGATGCTCGCGAGCATGCCCGCGGCCGACAGGCACAGCGCCGCGCTCAGGCCGATCAGCGATGACATCGCGCCCCACAGCGCGGAGCCGAGCGCGAAGGCCCCGAGCGAGCACAGCGTGTGCATCGACGCGGCGCGCGCCCGCACCCAGGATGGCGCGCTGGTCTGGGTGGCGGCGTTGAAGGTCGACATCATCGTCATCCACGCCGCGCCGCCGAGCACGAAGCTGGCGCACACGAGCGGCCGCCAGGTCGAGAGCGCGCCCACCAGCATCGCGCCCGAGAACACGAGGCAGCAGCCGGCGGCCAGCGCATCGAGCGAGAAGCGCGAACGGATGCGCCCGACGAAGAAGCCGGCGGCGACGGCGCCCGTGCCGAGGCAGGCCATCAGCAGGCCGTAGCCCGCCGCGCCCAGTCCGAGGCGCTGCTGCGCGATCACCGGCAGCAGGGCCCACAGGGCCGAGCCGAGCCCGCTGAAGCCGGCCGTGCGCACCAGCTGCGCGAAGATCGCGGGCGAATGGCGCGCATAGCGCAGCGCGCTGAGCATGCCGCCCCACAGCCGCTCGGCCGGCAGGCGCCCGGGCGAGGGCGGCCGCGGCGGCCAGCGCCGCGTGGCCCAGCTCATGCCGAAGGCGGTCAGCACCGCGACCGCGAACACGGCGGCGCCGCCGGTCAGCGCGAACAGCACGCCCGCGAGCCCGGGGCCGACGGCGCGCGCGCCGTTGAAGGTCATCGACACCAGCGTGATGGCCAGCGGCAGCTCGGTGCGCGCCACCGTGTCGCTGACGGCGGAATTCCACGAGGGCGACTGCAGCGCCGTGCACACGCCCAGCAGGAAGGTGAAGAACAGCAGCCCGCCCGGGCCGATCCAGCCGGCCAGCGCGAGCAATGTGAGCGTCAGCGCGGCGAGCCCGTAGACGCCCTGGATGCGCAGCATCAGCCGCCGGCGGTCGATGGTGTCGGCCAGCACGCCGGCGGGCAGCGACAGCAAAAACATCGGCAGGAAGGAGGCGGTCTGGACCAGCGCCGAGAGGAAGGACGAGGCCGTGAGCTCGATCATCAGCCACGAGGCCGCCATGTTCTGCATCGCATTGCCGACGAAGAACAGGCTGCCGGCACCCCACAACCCGCGGAAGGCGGGCTGGGCGAGCGGACTCCAGAGCGAGGCTGCGTTCGGGGCGGTGGGAGTGCTGGGATTCAAGCGCGGGGCGATCGGCGGCGGGCGAGGCAAATCATATAGATGCATGCGCCGGCCCGCTCGCGGCGCACCCGGCCAACGGTTTCCGCACCTCGCGCGCGGCCGTCGGCGACGCCGCGCGCTGGGTCGAGGAGCGACCTCGTAGCGAACCGGCGGCGCCGCTCAGTCTTTGCCGCGTCGCTCCTGTGTCGCGACCGGAGGCGGCAGCGCACCGCGCACCACCTGCTGGAGCTGGCGCACCGAAGGCAGCTTGCCGCGCAGTTCGCTCGGTAGGGCCGCCTGCAACTGGTACTCCGCCACGCCGATAGGATTGGTCTTGCTGCGCAGGGCGAACTCGACCTCCAGGTTGTCCTTCTCGGCGCACAGGATGATGCCGATCGACGGGGCGTCGCCGGGCGCGCGCTCCCTGTCGTTGAGCAGGTTGAGATAGAAGTCCATCTTGCCCGCGTACTCGGGTTCGAAGGAGCCGACCTTCAGTTCCACGGCGACCAGGGCCTTGAGGAAGCGGTGGTAGAAGAGCAGGTCGATGAAGTATTCCTTGCGTCCCAGCACGAGGCGGTGCTGGCGGCCGATGAAGCAGAAGCCGTAGCCCAGTTCGAGGATGAAGTCGCGCAGCCTGTCGAGGAGCCGGGTTTCCAGTTCGCGTTCCTTCACCGCCTGGCGGATGCCCAGGAACTCGAGGCTGTAGCTGCTCTTGAGGACCTCCTCGGCCTGCCCGGCCATGGCGGGCGGCAGCACCCGCGGGAAATTGTGGCTCTTGCCCTCCGCGCGCGAGCGTTCCCAGGCGCCGGCCTTGATCTGGTTGAGCAGAACGTTGCGGCTCCAACCCAGCGCGGCGCTGGCGCGCAGGTAGTACAGGCGCTGTGCCGGGTCGGCGGTCTTGCCCAGGATCTGGAGATGATGGCCCCAGGGGATTTCTGCGACGAGCTGTCGCAGAGAGTCGTTGCCGCCGAAAACCGTGGGTTTCCGCTTGTCGGCGGAGCGTCCGATGCTTCGGCCCGAACCCTTGCCCTTCGGAATTTCTGCGACAAGCTGTCGCAGAAATCCGGGCTCGCTGTAAGCCTCGACCATGCGCCGCATGTCCCAGACATTGCGTGCCGAGAAACCCTGTGTGCCGGGAAAGGCCGCGCGCAGGTCCCGGGCGATCCGCTCGACCACGGCCTGGCCCCAGCCGTTCGTCTGCTGCTTGTCGAGGATGGCTTCGCCGATGTCCCAGTACAAAGCGATCAGGCCGTGATTGACCGCGCGGGCCGCGGACTGGCGGGCCGCCGTGACACGCTCCTTGAGCGCCTCGATGAAGGATGCGTAGTCGGCAGCTTCGCCGCTGGGCAAGGTCATGCGTGCACTATAGGGTAGCCCCACTGCGCCGCATGCGGCGCCCGCTCAGACCTTGATGCGCCCGGTCGCGACCAGCTTCTGCGTCAGCGCCAGCTGCTCGGCCAGGAAGCTCGACAGCTTCTGCGGGCCCCAGCCGGCGGGCTCGAAGCCCAGCTCGAGCAGCTTGGGCGCCACGTCGGGCAGCTTCACGATGCGCGCCATCTCGGCATCGAGCTTGTCGATGATGGCCTTGGGCGTGGAGGCCGGCGCGAACAGCGCGCCGAAGCCCGGCATGTTCACGTCGGGGAAGCCGGCCTCGGCGAAGGTGGGCACGTCGGGATAGAGCGGAAAGCGCGTCGGGCTCGCGACCGCCAGCGCGCGGATCTTGCCCGGGTAGCGCGAGACCCCGCCCAGCGACACCACGGCGGTGTCGATCTGGCCGCCGATCAGGTCCTGCAGCGCCGGCGCCTCGCCCTTGTAGGGCACGTGCACGGTGTCGATGCCCGCGGCCATGTTCAGCAGCTCGCCCACGAAGTTGCCGCCCGAGCCGGGGCCGTAGGAACCGTACGAGATCTTGCCGGGCTTGGACTTCGCCAGCGCCACCAGCTGGTCGAGCGTCCTGACGTTGAGCGATTCGCGCACGCCGATGGCGATGGGCGTGAGCGCGAGCATGCTGATGGGCGCGAGGTCGGCGAGCTTGTAGGGCTGCTGAGCGGGCTGCAGCACGAGGTTGCTGATCAGCGCGCTGTAGCTGACACCGAGCGTGTAGCCGTCGGGCGTGGCGCGCGCCACCGCGGAGGCCGCGATCGCGCCGCTCGCGCCGGCCCTCGACTCGACGATGCACGGCTGGCCCCAGGCCTCGGTGAGCTTCTGCCCGATGACCCGCATCATCGTGTCGTGCCCGCCGCCGGCCGGCGTGGGAATGATGAACTTGATGACGTTGTCGGGATAGCCCGGCGCGGCGCGCGCGGCCAGGGGAAAGGCGGGCAGCGCCGAGGCGCCCAGCAGGCCGAGGCCGGTGGCCAGCGCGTGGCGGCGGGAGTGGGTCATGAGGCTTGTCTCCTGGTCGGATGGTTTGTGATGTAATTGGTTGAACCATAGCGAAAGCCTTGTCGATGGTCAATTGGCGTCAGCGCCAGGAAGGGCACACTATCGGCTCGGCATCCAGCCATCGACGTTCGTGATCCAGAGGAGGAAAGGAGCCATGTCGGAATCCGCACCAGTCTTCGCGCCCGTGCGCATGCGCCGCGCCTTCGAGGCGATTTGCGACCAGATCCGCCAGCAGGTGGTGGAGGGCGCGCTGAGCGCCGGCGACCGCCTGCCCAGCGAGCGCGAGCTGTCCGAGCAGTTCGGCGTGAGCCGCAGCGGCGTGCGGGAGGCGCTGCGCAGCCTCGAGATGGCCGGCATGGTCGAGGCGGTGACCGGCATCAACGGCGGCTTCTACATCAAGCAGTCGCATCCCGAGGGCATCACGCAGGCGGTGCGCGACATGGTGGCGCTCAAGCAGGTGCCGGTGTCGGACCTGACCGAGGCCCGCATCCTGCTGTGCGGGCTGGCGATCCGGCTGGCCTGCGAGCGCGCGACCGAGGAAGACTTCGCCGCCATCGAGGCCGACATCGAGCGCTTCGCCGAGCTGGTGAAGCAGGGCCGGCCGGTGCGCGACAGCGGCCAGATCACGGAGTTCTATCGCCTGATCGGCCGCGCCACCCACAACGAGGTGATCGTGATGCTGATCGACGCCCTGTCGGAAATCCTGCGCGGCCTGATCGCGCAGCTGCAGACGCCGCACAGCAACGTGGTGCAGGTGCGGCGCAAGGTGCTGCGCCTGATGCGCGAGCGCGATGCGGACAAGGCCGGCGCCGCGCTGGCCAAGCACCTCAACGCACTGAACGTGCTGCTGCTCGAGATGGAGCGCAAGAAGCCGGCGCGCTGAGCCGCGCCGGCCCGGGGCGCGTTCAGCGCGGCAGGCCGAGCCCGCGCTGCGCGATCAGGCTGCGCTGGATCTCGTTGGTGCCGATGCTGATCACCCACATCAGCGCATGGCGCAGGTTCTGCTCGATGCGCCCGCGCAGCAGCGCGCCGGGGCTGCCCTCGCCGAGCGTGCCTTCCATGCCGAGCAGGTCGAGCGCCACCTCGCCGAAGCGCTCCATCAGTTCGCCCGAGTAGACCTTGCTCGCGGCCGCGTCGTGCAGCGGCGTCTCGCCCGCGTCGACGCGCTCGGCGCAGTGCATCATCATGCGGCGCCCGGCCTCGATTTGCGCCGCGAGGTCGGCGATGCGCTCGCGCACCAGCGGATCGAGGCGCATCGGCCGGCCGTCGGCGCCCGTCGCGCCGCGCAGGTGCTCGCACAGCTGCTCGAAGGCATGCGCCACCTTCATCACGATGCCGCCGCCGATGAAGCCGCGCTCGGTGGCCAGCGCCCCGACCAGCACCTTCCAGCCGCCGTGGAGCTCGCCCACCATCGCCTCGGCCGGCACGCGCACGCCGTCGTAGAAGACATTGGCGAAGCTGCCGCCGTACATCGTGGTCGAGGTGCGGATGGTGATGCCGGGCGTGTCCATCGGCACGATGAACAGGCTCAGGCCGGCATGCGGCGGGCTCGCCTCGGGGTCGGTGCGCGTGGCCAGCAGCATGTAGTCGCCCCAGTAGGTGGTGGTCCAGATCTTCTGGCCGTCGATCACGTAGTGGTCGCCGTCGCGTACCGCGCGGGTGCGCATCGACGCGAGGTCGGAGCCCGCGTCGGGCTCGCTGTAGCCCATGCCGTAGATCGCCTCGCCGCGCAGGATCTCGGGCAGGTAGCGCGCCTGCTGCGCCGCGCTGCCGTGCACCTGCAGCATCGCGGCCTGCACCGGCGCGCCCACGCGCGGTGCCTCGGCGCGTTCCATCTCCTCGACGAAGGCCAGTTGCTCGAAGGCGCCGCGCGCCTGGCCCCCGAAGCGCTGCGGCCACGAGAGGCCGATCCAGCCGGTGCGCCCGAGCGCGCGCGCGAACTCGCGGTCGTACTCGCGCGCCTTGAAGTCCAGCGCCTCGTGCGCGGCCTTGCGCTCGCCCGACCAGTGCGTCTGCAACCAGGCGCGCACCTCCTCGCGGAAGGCGTTACCGGCCGGGCCCAGGTCGTATTCGGGCAGCGTGCGCGGCGTGTCGCCGAGGAAGTGATCGGCCAGCGCCTCGCGCGCGCGGCGCCCACTGCCATGGCGCAGCACGTCGAGGTGCACCTGCTTGAAGTGGCGCGGTGCCTCGTGTTCCTCGCTGTAACCGATGGCGCCGAAGGCGTGCTGCGTTTCCAGCGACACCCGCCGCAGCGTCGTCGCGGCCAGCGCGCAGGCCGCTTCGGCGAACACGCGCCAGTTGTCGGCGCCGAGGTCGTGCTGGCGCGCGGCGCCGGCCTGCGTGAGCCGCGCACCGAGTAGCGCGATGTGGCTGTCGGCGAGCTTGTGCTGGATCGCCTGGAAGCTGCCGATCGGCCGGCCGAACTGCCGGCGCTCGCCCGCATAGGCCACGGCGAGCTCGAAGGCGCGTTCGGCGGCGCCGGTGGCGCGCGCGCACAGCGCGAGGCGGGCCATCGCGTGCAGCGCGCCGAGCTGCTCCTCTGACAGTGCGAGGACGGTGGCCGCGATCCCGTCCAGCGCGACGCGGAACAGGCCCTGCGTTCCCATCGCTGGCGTGGCCTCGATGCGCACGCCAGGCGCGCGCAGGTCGATCAGCGCGATCGCGGGGCCGTCCACCATCACCGCGAGGTGGGTGGCGCTGTCGGCATGCACGACGAAGGCGAGTTCGCCGTGGAGCCTGCCGTCGTCGTCGATGCGCGCCCGGCCCGCGCCGCGGTCGCCGTCGAAGGCCCCGAAGCACAGCACCACGCGCGCCTCGCCGGCACGTTGCAGCGCGAGCAGTGCGGGCTCCTCGCCCTGCAGCGTGCGTGGCGCCGCGAGGTTCAGCAGCGTGCCGTGGTGCAGCGGCAGGGTGCAACCCGCGCGGCCCAGTTCCTCCATGACCAGCGCGATCTCGCGCAGGCCGCCCTCCGAGGGATCCGATCCCAAGGCGGCAAGGCCCTGGGCCGCGAGCTGCTGCCACAGCGCCTGCACGCGCGCGGGTTCGCGTGCCCATGGCACGGCGGTGGCGGGCGGCCAGTGGCGCTCGAGGAAGCCGCGCACCGAGTCGCGCAGCAGGGCGCGCTCTTCGTCGCCGGGAAGGGTGGTCGGGGGCATGGGCGTGTCTCTCCTGGATCTCGGAAAATTTGAATGGTAGAACCATTACTAAGATCCGGCAACCGCCATGGTCGCGAGGGCTCGGCCCACAGCGGCCTGCGCAACGCGGCCCCTTATCATTTGGCTCAAAGGTCCAACTTTTAGTTTTTCCAACGGAGGATTCCCCATGGACGCCAAAGAACCGTCGCCGCCCGCGGCCGACGCACGGAGCGCCAAGTTCCAGCCCATCCGTTCCGCGCGTGCCTTCGAGGAGATCGCCCAGCAGATCCGCGGCGAGCTGTCGCAGGGCCGGCTCAAGGTCGGCACGCGGCTGCCATCGGAGCGTGCCCTGTCCGAGCAGTTCGGCGTGTCGCGCAACACGCTGCGCGAGGCGCTGCGCTCGCTCGAGCATGCGGGCCTGATCCGGCTGCAGAAGGGCGCCAGCGGCGGCGCCTTCATCAGCGGGCGCAGCGGCGACGCCATCGCCACCGGCCTGATGGACATGTACCACATGGGCGCGATCCAGCCTGCGCAGCTCACCGAGGCGCGCATCTGGCTCGAATCGATCCTGGTGCGCGAGGCCTGCGCGCGCTCCACGCCCGCCGATCTCGAGGCGCTGGCCGCCAACATCGACGCGGCCGAGGAAGCGCTGCGGCGCGACGACTTCCCCGCGCGCGCGGCGACCAACCTCGAGTTCCACCGCATCCTCGCGCGCATGACCGGCAATCCGATCATGGTGATCGTGATGAACGGCGTGCTCAACGTGCTGGCCGAGTTCATCGGCCAGATCGGCCACGAGGAGAACGCCTACGTGCTGCCCTCGCGCCGCCGCTTCCTCAAGCATCTCGCGGCCAAGGACGCCGACGCGGCCGTGGCGGAGATGGAGTCCAGCCTCAAGCGACTGCAGCGCAGCTATCTGTCGAAGGTGGGCGAGGACGCCGCGCAGGATGCCCCGGCCGCCGCGCCCGCCGCGCCGCGCAAGGCGGCGGCAAGGGCGCCGGCCGAAAAGCCCGCCACCAAGCCGGCGGCCAAATCCGCCACCCGCGCCCCGAAGACCGCGCGCTGAACCCGCGCGGCACGCGCCGCCACGCCTTCGTCCCATCCGCAGAGGACCGCCCGCCGCAAGGCGCGCGGTCCTTTCTTCTTGCGCGCCCGGCAGGTGAATCCCGCTTGACAGTGCCATGGTTGATTCCTAGGATCAATGAATGGTTGAACCAAATATCAAGCAAATGACACAGAACGACGACAAGCCGTCGACCGGCGAGCTGCTCGCCGTGCTGCTGGCGCGCGACTTCGCCGATGGCGAGAAGGTCATCATCGGCACCAACTCCGACATCCAGCTGGCCGCCTGCAACCTCGCGCGCGAGATGCAGGCGCCCCGGCTGTGGTGGATCTCGGGCCCCGGCGGCATGGTGAACCCGGTGCGCGACCACCTGCTGTCCACGGCCGACTCGGAGAACATCGAGTCCTCCGAGGCCTGGATGGACCTGCCGAACATGATCGATTTCATCGACTGGAAGATCCACTTCTTCGACTTCGCGATCCTCTCGGCGCTGCAGGTCGACCGCTTCGGCAACATCAACACGGTGGTGGTCGGCGACCAGGCCCGGCCCAGGGTGCGCGGCCCCGGCACGGTGGGCATCAGCGCGCTGTGCGGGCTGGCCAAGCGCTTCTATGTCGCGCTCACGCGCCACGATCCGGGCGCCTTCGTGCCGCGCGTCGACTTCCTCTGCGGACCGGGCCACATGGAAGGCGGCAACTCGCGCGAGGAGGCCGGTCTGCCGCCGGGCGGGCCGCGCCTGGTGGTGTCGCCGCTGGGCGTGTTCGATTTCGAGCCCGTGAGCAAGGCCATGCGCGTGCGCTCGATCCATCCGGGCGTGACGCTCGAGCAGATCCGCAAGGCCACCGGCTTCGAGCTGGTGGTGGAGGGCACGCCGCCCCTCACGCGCATGCCCGAACCCGAGGAGCTGCGCCTGCTGCGCACCCGTGTCGACACGCGCGGCACCCTGCGCCGCAAGTTCCCCTGAAGAGACGAGCCATGAGCCCCAACAACAAAAGCAAGCTGACCACCCTCGACGAGGCCGTGTCGGTCATCCAGGACGGCCACCGCGTCGGCCTGGGCGGCTGGATCTTCAATGCCCAGCCGATGGCGCTGGTGCGCGCGCTGATCCGCAAGGGCGCGCGCGACCTCGACCTGGTGCCCGCGCCCGGCTCGATCGCGCCCGACATGCTGATCGGCGCCGGCTGCGCGCGCAGCACCGCCTGCGTGTTCATCAGCTTCGAGCAGTTCGGCCTCGCGCCGCACTTCCGCCGCCGCGCCGAGGCCGGCACGCTGAAGGTCTACGAGCTCGACGGACCCGGCATCGCCGGAGGCTTGCGCGCCGGCATCTGCGACATGCCCTGGACCGCGATCCCCGACCTGGGCACCGACCTGCCGCGCCACACGCCCGAGCACTACTGGCCGCTGCCCTCGAAGCCCGGCGAGCGCAAGATGCTCGCCGCCGCCGCGATCAAGCCCGACGTGTGCCTGCTCCACGCGCAGCAGGCCGACGAATACGGCAACGTGCAGTACCTCGCCACGCCCTTCTTCGACGCGATGCTCGCGCAGGCCTCGCGCCACGTGATCGTCTCGGTGGATCGCATCGTGTCGTCCGACACCATCCGCCGCTCGAACCACCTGACCAAGCTGCCGAGCGTGATGGTCGACGCGGTGGTGGAGGCGCCCTACGGCGCCCACCCGAGCGCCTCGCCCACGCTGTACCGCGCCGACGAGCGCCACCTGCGCGAGTACGTGAAGGCGAGCGCCGACGACGCGGCCTTCGATGCCTACCTCGCGCGCTATGCGCGCGGCACCGCGGCGCATGCCGATTACCTCGACGCGCTCGGCGGCTCGCGCCTCGCCGGCCTCGCCGTGACGGAGAGCAACCTTGGCTGAGCCGACCAACAACTCCGCCGCCGCGAAGCCCGGCGTGCTCGACGGCGTGCGCGTGCTCGACTTCACCGCGATGATGTCGGGCCCCTACTGCACGCGGCTGATGGCCGACCTCGGTGCCGAGGTCATCAAGGTGGAGCCGCCCGAGGGCGACCACATCCGGCTGCGGCCGCCGCGGCGCCAGGGCCGCAGCACCTACTTCGCGCAGCTCAACGCCGGCAAGAAGAGCCTCGCGCTCGACCTCAAGAAGCCCGAGGCGGTCGCGCTGGTGCGCGAGTTGGTCGCCCAGTGCGACGTGCTGGTGGAGAACTACCGCCCCGGCGTGATGCAGCGCCTGGGCCTCGACTACGCGACGCTCTCGGCGCTGAACCCGCGGCTGGTGTACTGCTCGATCTCGGGCTTCGGGCAGGAGGGTTCCTGGTCGGGCCGCAGCGCCTACGCGCCGGTGCTGCACGCGGCCAGCGGCTACGACATGGCCAACCTCGACTACCAGGAGGGCGACGTCGAGCGGCCGCTGAAGAACGGCATCTTCGTGGCCGACGTGCTCGGCGGCTCGCTGGCCTTCGGCGCGATCCAGAGCGCACTGTTCCGCGCCGCGCGCACCGGCGAGGGCGACCACATCGACCTCGCGCTGATGGATGCGATGCTGGGCCTGCTCGTCTACGAGTGCCAGGAGGCGCAGTTCCCGGCCGAGCGGCGTCGTCCGCTCTATCGCCCGACCAAGGCGAAGGACGGCTTCCTGCTGATCGCGCCCGTGAGCCAGAACAACTTCGAGGCGCTGGCGCGCGGCACCGGCCATCCCGAATGGATCACCGACGCGCGCTTCGCGACCAGCCAGGAGCGCGAGCACCACTGGGGCGCGCTGATGCAGCTGCTCGACGACTGGGCCGCCGATCGCAGCGCCGCGCAATGCGAGGCCGAGATGAATGCCGCGGGCGTGCCGTGCTCGCGCTACTTCACCGTGCGCGAAGCGATGAAGCTGCCGCCGCTGGTGGAGCGCCAGGCCTTCCAGACCATCGACGACGGCGCCGGCGCGTTCCAGGTGCCCAACCCCGCCTTCCGCTTCGCCCGCACCGCGGCGCATGCGCGCGGCAGCGTGTCCGAGCTCGGTGCCGACGGCCCCGCGCTGCTGGGCAGCCTGCTCGGGCTGGGCGAGGAGCGCATCGCGGCGCTGCGCGAGAGCCGCGCGCTGCACGTGCGCGGCTGAGACACACAACGAAGGAGACAGACATGATGAACAGTTGGATGCGCCTTCCGCGAGTCGCCGGCAAGGCAGGGGGCCCGGCGCGAGCCGCGGCCCGCGGCTTCTGGGCCGCGTTGCTCGCGGCCGGCGCGCTCGCGCTGCCGCAGGCCGGCATCGCGCAGTCCGCGGCGTCGGATTTCCCGAACCGCCCGATCACCATCGTCGTGCCCTATCCGCCGGGCGGCACCACCGACGTGCTCGCGCGCGTGCTGCAGGAACCGATGCAGCGCTTCCTCAAGCAGCCCGTGATCATCGAGAACAAGGCCGGCGCCTCGGCCGTGCTGGGCACCAAGTTCGTTGCCAAGGCGCCGGCCAACGGCTACACGCTGCTGTTCCCCAACAACGGCCTGGTGATCTCGCCGCAGGTCTCGAAGGAGGCCGACTACGCGCCGCTGAAGGACTTCGCGCCGGTGTCGCTGGTCTCGCTGCAGCCGATGATCCTCGCGATCAATCCCTCGGTGCCCGCGAAGTCGGTGCAGGAGCTGATCGACTACGCGAAGGCCAATCCGCGCAAGCTCGACTTCGCGACCGCCGGGCCGGCCTCCTTCGGCCACCTCGCGACCGAGCTCTTCAGCCGGCGCGCCGGCATCGAGATGACCCACATCCCCTACAAGGGCCAGGCGCCGACCACGCAGGCGATCCTGACCGGCGAGTCGAAGGTGCTGCTGAGCACCAGTTCGTCGCAGATGAATGCCTTCATCAAGGAGGGCAGGGTGCGCCTGCTCGGCGTGTCCTCGCTGCAGCCCTCGCCGCTCGCGCCCGGCGCGCCGCCGATCGCCAACACGCTGGCGGGCTTCAACCCCGAGGTCTGGTTCGGCCTGTTCGCTCCGGCCGGCACGCCGCGCGAGGTGGTGGCCCGGCTCAACGACGCGATCGTGAAGTCGCTGGCGCTGCCCGAGGTGAAGGAGAAGTTCGAGACCGCAGGGGCGGCCGCCACTGGGAGCACGCCCGAGCAATTGGGGGCGCGGATCGCGGAGGAATATGCGACGTGGACTTCGGTGATCCGCGAAGCCAACATCAGGACGGATTAGTTGGACAAGCCCGCGTCACTGGGTATCGAGGGCGGGGCATCACCTTGACGTGTACGGACAAATGGCGTACATTCTGCGATGCAGGTCATTCCGATCCTTCGCGAGGTCATCCATGCTGAATACGCCCGAAACCCAAGAAAAGCCGCGCAACGCGCGGCTGGAAGCACGCGTGTCCAGTGACCAGAAGGACTTCTTCCAGCGCGCGGCAACCTTGACGGGGCGCACCCTGAGCGAACTCGTCATCGACAGTACGCAGGAGGCGGCAACGAAGATCGTGCAGGAGCACGAAGTCATTCGCCTGAACCGGGAGGAGCAGATCGCCTTCGTCACCGCTTTGCTGGCACCCCCCGAGCCGGGGCCACGCCTGAAGAAGGCCGTCCAAGGCTATCGTCGGAAGGCGGGGTTGTGATTGGCGCTCCTCCTCGCACCGGAGCACATCGGCCCGCTCGAGAAGGCGCATGACCGCAAGTCGTTCGATTGCGGCAACGAAGACCTGAATCGCTACCTGCGCGAACAGGCGCGGCAGGACGCTGAAAAGCGCGTGGCCGCGCCTTTCGTGCTCACGCAACCGGGCGCTCCGAAGGTGCTCGGCTTCTACACCCTTTCGTCCTCGATCATTCCCGCCGGTGAGCTACCGGCGGATCTGATGAAGCGGCTGCCGCGCTATGGACAGTTGCCCGTCACGCTGCTTGGGCGCCTGGCCGTGGATCGCTTGGCCCGAGGGCAGGGCGTGGGAGAGTTTCTTCTGGTGGATGCCATGCGTCGCAGCCTGGAGGCCGCGCAGCAGATCGCAGCCATGGCGGTGGTCGTGGATGCGAAGGACGCGCAGGCCGAAAGCTTCTACCGGCATTTCGATTTCCAGCCGTTCCAGCAAACACCGTTGCGGCTGTTCTTGCCCATGTCGCAAATCGCCGGGCTGTTTGCTTAGGTCATCCGGCCCCACGGGGGTCATCTTGCGGAAGCTCGCAATCTTGAGGTCGTCTCGTCGTGCTCAAGCCGGCGCAAACATCGGCACCGCGAACCCACCCTCCGCCGCCTTGAAACACACCTTCACCCGATCCCCGATGCGCAGCGCATCGAGATCGGCATCGACGATGTTGGTGAGCATCGTCACCCCTTCGTCGAGCGTGACGTAGGCGATCGCATAGGGGATCGGGCCGGCGCGTCGCGTCACGCTCACGCTGTAGACCGTGCCGAGGCCGCTGGCGTCTTCCCATGCAGTGTCGCCCAGGCAGTAGGGGCACAGCGCGCGCGGATACCAGTGGACCTTGGCGCAGGCGGTGCAGCGCTTGATGCGCAGCACGCCTTCGCGCGCGGCGTTCCAGTAGGCCTCGGTGGCGGCGTCGACGATCGGCGCGCCGAGCGCGCGGTCCTGGTAGGGGGTGCTCATCTTCAATTCCTTTCGAGGATCAGGGTGGCGCTGCCGTGGCGCGAGCCGAGCAAGCCGCCCGTGCCCTGCGCGAGCGCGAGGCCGCAGCCGGGGACCTGCACCTTCGGATGCGCCTCGCCGCGCAGCTGGCGCACGGCCTCGATGACCTTGGTGATGCCGCCGCGGTTGGCGGGATGGTTGTTGCACAGGCCGCCGCCATCGGTGTTGAACGGCAGCTTGCCGATGCCCGAGATCAGGTTGCCGTCGGCCACGAAGCGGCCGCCCTCGCCCTTGCGGCAGAAGCCCAGGTCCTCGAGCTGCATCAGCACGGTGATGGTGAAGCTGTCGTAGATCGACGCGTACTGGATGTCGGCCGGCGTCACGCCCGCTTCGGCGAACGCAATCGGGCCCGAGACGGCGGCGCCCGAGTAGGTGAGGTCGAGCTGGCCATTGGCCTGGCCCTTCACGGTCTCGCCGGCGCCGAGCACGCTGACCATGGGCCGCGCGAGCGAGCGCGCGATCTCGGGGCGCACCACCAAGAGCGCGCCGCCGCCGTCGCTGACGACGCAGCAGTCGAGCTTGTGCAGCGGGTCGGAGATCATCGGCGAGGCCAGCACGTCCTGCACCGTCACGGGATCGCGCAGCATCGCGTTCGGGTTGTGCTGCGCATGCGCGGCGGCGGCCACCTTGATCCAGGCGAGCTGCTCGCTGGTGGTGCCGAACTCGTGCATGTGGCGCGCCGCGGCCAGCGCATACATGTTGACCGTGACCGGCGCATAGGGCATTTCCCAGGCCACGTCGGGCGTGGCCGCGGTCACGTTGCGCGGGCCGGTGCCCACGCCGCTGGCCTCGGTGCGCGGGCGTCCCGCGAGCGTGATCAGCGCCACGTTGCACTTGCCCGCGGCGATGGCCTGCGCGGCATGCGAGACCTGCACCAGGTAGGCCGAGCCGCCGGTGTCGGTGCTGTCGACGTGGCGCACCTTGAGGCCGAGGTAGTCGACCATGCTCAGCGGGCCCAGGCCCGGCGCGTCGCCCGCGCAGAAATAGCCGTCGACGTCCTGCGGCGACAGGCCGGCGTCGGCCAGCGCGCCGCGCGCGCATTCCGCATGCAGCTGGGGCACGGTCTTGTCGGGCGCCTTGCGCGTGGGGTGTTCGAAAGCGCCCGCGATGCAGGCCTGCCGCTTGATGCTCATTCCAATGGCTCCGTGTGATCGCCCGTTGCGGGCTCGAGGTGCGTCGCGCCGGCCGGATCGTTGCCGCCCGCCTTGACGCTGTGTCGCGAGGCTGATTATCATTGGTTCAACCAAAATAAATCAACAGGCAAATCGGCGGCGCTGTCTCTCGCGCGATGCCGCGGCCCGGCGAAGACCAAGGACGACAGCCATGACCCCGCACGATTCGAAGCACTGGCCGCGCACCCTGCCGCGCGACATCGACGTCCCGCCCACCAACCTGTGCGCGAACCTGCTGGTGTCGGCCATGCGTTCCCCGCAGCGCGCGGTGGTGGTCGACGATTTCGGCAGCCTGTCTTACGCGGCGCTGGTCGAGCAGGTGGAGCGCATCGCGGCCTTCCTGCAGCATGACCTGGCCGTGCGCCTGGGCGACCGGGTGCTGCTGTACCTGCCCAACGGCCGCGGCTGGATCGCGGCCTATTTCGCGATCCTGCGCATCAACGCGGTCGTGGTGCCCGTCAACCCGATGAACAAGCGCGACGAGCTGCCGCACTACCTCGAGGACAGCGAGGCGGTGGTGGCCTTCTGCGGTGCCGACAACGTGGCGGAGCTGCTGGCCGTGCCGGGCGCGCACCGGCTGCGCCGCGTGGTGATCGTCGGCAGCCCGGCGCCGGTGGAGGAGCCGCTGGAAGCCGCCGAAGCCTGCGACGCGGCAACCGGCGCGTCGCGCACCATCGGCCTGCGCCGCGTGCTGGCGGCCACCGGCGCCCCCGTGGCCCCGCTCGAGCACCTGCCCGACGCGCTCGCTCTGATCCTCTACAGCTCGGGCTCCACCGGCGTGCCCAAGGGCTGCATGCACACGCACCGCACGCTCAATGCCAGCACGGTCGCGGTCGCGCACTGGATGGGCATGGTCCCGCATTCGGTGCAGCTGGTGGCGCTGCCGTACTTCCACATCACCGGCATGCAGAACCTGCTGAACGCGCCGATCTACGGCGGCGGCACGCTGGTGCTGATGAAGCGCTGGGACCGCGACCAGGCCGCGGCGCTGATCGCGCGCCACCGGGTCAGCCACTGGACCGCGATGCCGACCATGGTGATCGACTTCCTCGCGAGCCCGCGGCTGGCCGAGTACGACCTGAGCTCGGTGCGCCGCATCGGCGGCGGCGGCGCGGGCATGCCCGAGGCCGTGTGCGAGCGCCTGAAGCAACTGACCGGGCTCGATTTCCTCGAGGGCTACGGGCTCTCGGAAACCGCGCATGTCTCGGGCAACCCCGCGCATGCGTTCAAGCGCCAGTGCCTGGGCATGCCGCTGTTCGGCACCGACCTGCGCATCGTCGATCCCGAGACCCTGCGCGAACTGCCGCCCGGCGAAGTCGGAGAGATCGTGATGTCGGGGCCGCAGGTGTTCGCGGGCTACTGGCGCAACGAGCAGGCCACGCGCGCGGCGCTGCTGGAGATCGACGGGCGGCGCTTCGTGCGCAGCGGCGACCTCGGGCGGCGCGACGAGGACGGCTACTTCTTCATCGTCGACCGGCTCAAGCGCATGGTCAATGCCTCGGGCTACAAGGTCTGGCCGGCCGAGGTCGAGGCGATGCTGCACGAGCACCCGGCCATCGCCGAGGCCTGCGTGATCGCCGCGCACGATGCCTACCGCGGCGAGACCGTGAAGGCGGTGGTGGTGCTTCGCGAGGCGCATGCGGGCCACGTGCGCGAGGCCGACGTCATCGAATGGGCGAAACAGAAGATGGCCGCCTACAAGTACCCGCGGCTGGTCGAGTTCGTGCGCGAGCTGCCCAAGTCGCCGACCGGAAAGATCGCCTGGCGCCAGTTGCAGGACGCCGAGCGCGCGAAGGCCTCGATGGCGTCCGCCTGAGCGAAGCGCACCGCCTCGTACACCCAGTTCAATCCCCATCCATCATCCAACGGAGACCTATGCAGAACCTCGTCAATCTCGAAGGCCGAACCATCGTCGTGACCGGCGCCGGGCAGGGCATCGGCAAGGCGATCGCGACGCTCGCCGTGGAGCTCGGCGGCAACGTCGTCGCGCTCGACCTCAACCCCGACACGCTGGGCACGGCGATGTCCGCGCTGCCCGCGAACCGCGTGCAGCAGGTGGTCGGCAGCGTGACCGACGCGGAGCTTGCCGCGCGCGCGGTCGCCGAGGCCGCGGAGCGCTTCGGCGGCGTGCACGGCCTGGTGAACAACGCCGGCATCACGCGCCCGGCCATGATCGAGAAGATGACGCCGCAGCAGTGGCAGGAAGTGATCGACGTGCACCTCACCGGCACCTTCTACTGGCTGCAGGCCGTGGGCCGCCACATGGTGGCGCGCGCGAAGGCGGGCGACAGCAGCGGCGGCGCCATCGTCAACATCTCCTCCGACGCGGGCCGCAAGGGCTCGATCGGCCAGGTGAACTACGCGGCCGCCAAGGCCGGCATGCTGGGCGTCACGATGACGGCGGCGCGCGAATGGGGCCGCTACAACATCCGCACCAACTCGATCTGCTTCGGCGTGGTCGAGACCCCGATGACCGAGGTGGTGCGCGGCGAGAAATTCCGCGACGGCATGCTCGCGCAGATCCCGCTGGGCCGCTGGTCCACGCCCGAGGAGGTGGTGAAGACGGTGTGCTTCCTGATGTCGGACGCGGCCTCCTACATCACCGGCCAGCACCTGGGGGTCAACGGCGGCTTCCACATCAGCCTCTGAGCACGGGGCGAACCATGTACATGCCGCCCCACAGCAAGCTGCGGCTCGATCCGCGGGACGAGTACAACCACGTGCCCGAGGCCGTGTCCAACTACAACGAGAGCGCCTACTTCAACGCTTTCGACAGCGCGCGCGGCATCGGTGCCTGGATGCGCCTGGGCAACCGGCCGCACGAGGGGCATGCGGAGCTCAGCTGCTGCGTCTACCTGCCCGACGGGCGCGTGGGCTTCATGCACCAGCGCCCGAAGATCGAGCACAACGAGGCCCTGGACGCGGGCGGCATGCGCTTCGAGGTGGTCGAACCCTTCAGGTACCTGCGCGTGCGCTACGAGGGCGAACTGCTGCTGATGGACGACCCGCATGCGATGGCCGACCCGAGCAGCGCCTTCAAGCGCTATCCGAAACGGCCCGCCTCGATCGCGCTCGACTTCCGCGGCGTCTCTCCGATGCACGGCGGCGAGATCGTCGCGCTCGACGGCAGCCCGATCGTGCTGGACCCCGAGCATGCGGTGTACCGCGGCCACATCGAGCAGAACATGGCGGTGACCGGCCACATCGCGGTGGACGGCCTGCGCTTCGACATCGCCGGGCACGGCTACCGCGACAAGTCCTGGGGCCCGCGCCACTGGCACAGCTTCTATTGGTACAAGTGGCTGCCCGTGACCTTCGGCGACGACTTCGGCGTGCTGCTGTCGATCAAGGGCCGCAAGGGGCAGCCGAACCACGTGAGCGGCAACGTGCTGCGCGACGGCCGCTACGAACCGGTGGTCGACGGGCGCATCGAGACCGACTACGACGCGCAGCACTATCCGCGCGCCTTCACCGCGCAGGTCCGCACGGCCGAACGCAGCTACACGCTGACCGGCAAGGTCGGCGCGCTGGTGCCGCTGCGGCATCGCCGCGTGGCCGGCGGCGCCGGCGACTACACGCGCATCACCGAGGGCATCACCGAGTACCGCTGCGAGGGGCGTAGCGCGTTGGGAATGTCGGAGTACTGCGACCTGATGGTGGACGGTGTGCCGATCTCGGTGCGCGAGGCGCAGGCGCGATGAAGACCCTCGACTACCGGCTCGACGATGGCGTGGCGACGCTCACGCTCAATCGCCCCGAGGCGAAGAACGCACTCGATCCGACGATGGCCGATGAACTCGGCGAATGCCTCGCCGCGATCCGCGCCGACGAGTCGGTGCGGGTGCTGGTGCTTGCCGGCGCCGGCGGCGCGTTCTGCGCGGGCGGCGACGTCAAGGCCATGGGGCAGGGCGGGCCGCGCACGCCCGAGCAGCGGCGCGCCGGCATGGCGCGCTACACGCGCATCTGCACGGAGCTCATGGCGCTGGACCGCCCCGTGATCGCCGCGGTCGACGGCGTGGCCTACGGCGCAGGCTTCAGCCTCGCGCTGATGTGCGACATCGTGCTGCTCTCGGAACGCGCGCGCCTGTGCATGGTGTTCCAGCGTATCGGTCTTGTGCCCGACATGGGGGCCTTCTACACGCTGCCGCGCGTGGTGGGCCTGCAGCGCGCGAAGGAGCTGATCTTCTCGGCGCGCGAGATCGATGCCGCCGAGGCGCTGCGCCTGGGCCTGGCGATGGAGGTCCTGCCCGCCGAGGCACTGGCCGCGCGCGCGCAGGCGATCGCGCGCAGTTTCGCGGGCGCTTCGGCGGTGGCGATGAGCATCGCCAAGCGCGCCTTGCAGGCCTCGCTCGGCAGCGACCTCCAGACGCTGCTCGAGATCGAGTCGTCCGGCCAGGCGCTGGCCTCGAACAGCGACTACGCGAAGGAGGCGGTGCGGCGCTTCGCGGCGCGCGAGCCCGCGCAGTTCCGCTGGCCGCCTGCCGTGTGAAGCGCGGCGGCCTCGACAGATTCACCGACACGACAAGGCAAGCGACGATGCTCGACTATCAGAAGGCCCGCGACTGGCAATCCGGCGAGGTGCGCCACGACTACGCACCGAGGGACACGATGCTCTATGCGCTCGGCCTCGGCCTGGGCGCCGATCCGCTCGATGAGCGGCAACTGCGCTTCGTCTACGAGAAGGAGCTCGCGGCGCTGCCGACCATGGCCGCGGTGCTCGCTTCGCCGGGCTTCTGGATGCGCGAGCGGCGCGAGATCGGCATCGACTTCATGAAGCTGGTACACGGCGAACAGGCGCTGCGCCTGCATGCGCCGCTGCCGCCGTCGGGCACGGTGCTCGGGCGCACGCGCGTGACGCGCGTGGTCGACAAGGGTGAGGGCAAGGGCGCGGTGCTGCATGTGGAGAAAGAACTGGCCGATGCCGAGGGCCGGGCGCTCGCCACCGTCGAGAGCGTGTATTTCCTGCGCGGCGACGGTGGCTTCTCCCGGGCCGACGGGCGCAGCGACGAAGCCGCCGCGCCGGCGCCGGCCACGCCCGAGGGCGCGCCGGAGCATGTACTGGACCTGCCCACGCGGCCCGACCAGGCGTTGCTCTACCGGCTCTCGGGCGACCTCAACCCGCTGCATGCCGAGCCGGCCTTCGCGGCCAGGGTGGGCTTCGCGAAACCGATCCTGCACGGCCTCGCGACCTGGGGCATCGCGGGCCGGGGCCTGCTCGAGGCGCATGCCGGCCTCGATCCGGCGCGGCTGGTGGCGATGCGCGCGCGCCTGTCGGCGCCGGTCTATCCGGGCGAGACGATCCGCCTCGAGAGCTGGCGCAACGGCAACGAGGTGGCGTTCCGAGCGCGCGTGCTCGAGCGCGATGTGCTGGTGCTGACGCACGGCCGCGCCGAGCTGCGATGAAGGCCTGGCGCGTCGAGGCGATCGGCGATCCGGCCGGCCTGCGCCTCGCCGACGTGTCCACGCCGACACCGGCCGCCGACGAGTACCTCGTGAAGGTCGAGGCGGCGGGCCTGAACTTCCTCGACACCCTGCTGGTCGAGGGCCGCTACCAGGTGCGGCCCGCGCTGCCGTTCACGCCCGGCATGGAGGTGGTGGGCACGGTGGTCGGCGGGCCCGAGGCGGGGCTGCGCGTGGCGGCCGCCACGCCATCGGGGCGCTTCGGCGGCTTCGCGGAATACGCGCTGGTGCCGCGCGCCGAGGCGGTGGTGCTCGAGGCCGACGTGCCGCCCGGCGTGGCGCTCGCGTTGCGCGGCAACTATCCCACCGCGCTGTATGCGCTGCGCCATGCGGGCCGCCTGGCCACCGGCGAGACCCTGCTGGTGCACGCGGGCGCGGGCGGCGTGGGCAGCGCGGCCGTGCAGTTGGGCAAGGCCATGGGCGCGCGCGTGATCGCCACGGCGGGCAGCGACTCCAAGCGCGAGCTCTGCCGCGCGCTGGGCGCGGATGCGGTGGTCGACTACGGCGATGCCGGCTGGGTCGACGCGGTGCGTGCGCTCGCCCCGCGCGGCGTGGACCTCGTCTTTGATCCGGTGGGCGGCGAGGTTGGTGCGCAGAGCGCGCGCTGCCTCGGCTTCGGCGCGCGCCTGCTGGTGGTCGGCTTCGCGGGCGGCACGCTCACGCAGCTGCCGGCCAATCGCCTGCTGCTCGCCAATGCCTCGGCCATCGGCGTGCTGTGGGGTGAGGTGCGCAAGCGCGAGCCGGCCCTGGCGAGCCGGCCCTGGCGAGCCGGCTGGCGCAGGAGATCCGCGACTGGTGGCGCGAAGGGCGGCTGCGTCCGCTCGAGGCCACGGCTTTCGACTTCGCGCGACTGCCCGAGGCGCTGGCTGCCCTGGCGCGGCGCCGCACCTGCGGCAAGGCGATCCTCACGATGTCCCCGATGTCGCCGACGGAACGTGCAGGATCGAATTCGCTTGCGTAGAATCAATGGTTCTACCAAAGGAGACATGATGGACTTCAACCTGCCCGCCGACGCCGAGGAAATGCGCGTCGCAACGCGAGACGCCGTCGACGCGCTGCTCAAGCTCGAACCGCGCTACCACGAGACCGGGGAAGTGCCCGAGCAGGTCGAGAGCACCCTGCGCGAGATGGGCTTCTACGGCATGGCGATCCCCGAGGCCTACGGCGGCATGCCGGTGGACCACCTCACGAGCGTTGCTGTGCAATTGGAGCTCGCGCGGCTGCCGCCGCAGTTCTGGCCCTTCGTGCGCTCGGCCATCGGGCCCGGCGTGCACATCATCGTGGACCACGGCAACGAGGCCCTCAAGAAGAAGTGGCTGCCCGAGATCGCCTCGGGCCGCTCGCGCAACTGCATCGCGATCACCGAGCCGCACGCGGGCTCCGACGCGGCGCGGATGCTGACCTCCGCCAAACGCGAGGGCGACCACTACGTGCTCAACGGCACGAAGACCTTCATCTCGAACGCCAACCATGCGCACTCGATCACCGTGCTGGCCTCGACCGACCGCGCGGCCGGCAAGCACGGCATCTCGGCCTTCCTGCTCGACACCACCACGCCGGGCTTCGAGGTGGCACGCACCATGCCGACCATGGGCTGGATGGACGACAGCCTCTGCGAGATCACCTTCACCGACTGCCGCGTCCCGGTGGAGAACCTGCTGGGCGAGGAGGGCCGCGGCCTCTCGTACGCGATGTCGGGGCTCAACGAGGGCCGCCTCAACGTGGGCTGCCAGGCACTGGGCCCGGCGCAGATCGCGCTCGACGAGACCATCGAGCATGCACGCACGCGCGTCACCTTCGGGCAGGCGCTGGCCGAGCACCAGGCGATCCAGCACATGATCGCCGACATGGCGATGGACCTGCATGCCGCGCGCATGGTGCTGTTCGAGGCCGTGTGGCGCGCCACGCGCGGCGAGGATGCACGCATGAAGGCCTCGATGGTGAAGGTGATCTGCACCGAGGCGGCCTGCCGCATCGCCGACAAGGCGCTGCAGATCTTCGGCGGATCGGGCTATTGCCGCGGCACCATCGTCGAGCGCGTGTACCGCGACCTGCGCGTGCTGCGCATCTACGAGGGCGCCTCGGAGATCCACCGCAACATGATCGCGCGGCAGTTGCTGGCCTGAGGCGAGGGCGGGGCGGGCGCGACGCCCGCGCCCGGCTTCACCGCATCAATTCGCGCGCGATCACCACGCGCTGGATCTGGTTGGTGCCTTCGAAGATCTGGTTGAGCTTGGCGTCGCGCATCATCTTCTCGACCGGATAGTCCTTCACGTAGCCGTAGCCGCCGAAGACCTGCACCGCGTCGGTCGTGACCTTCATCGCGACGTCGCTCGCGAAGCACTTGGCCATGCTCGCGAACTTGGGCAGCGCGGCCCAGTCGCCGGTGTCGGCCAGGCGCGCGGTCTCGTAGACCAGGCAGCGCGCGGCCTCGATCTGCATCGCCATGTCGGCCAGCATGAACTGGATCCCTTGGAACTCGATGATGGCGCGCTTGAACTGGCGCCGCTGCTTGGCGTAGGCCAGCGCCGCATCGAGCGCGCCCTGCGCCAGCCCGACCGAGGCCGCGGCGATGGCGGGGCGGTTGAGGTCGAGCGCGCGCATCGCCGAGCGGAAGCCCTTGCCCTCCTCGCCGAGGCGGTTCTCGGCCGGCACGCGCACGTTGTCGAGGTAGATCGGCACGTTGATCGTGCCCTTCATGCCCATCTTTCGCTCGTTGCGACCGAAGCTCAGGCCCTGGCTGTTCTTCGCGTCGACGATGAAGGGGCTGATGTC
Source organism: Variovorax sp. FG153 (assembly GCF_057809595.1). Lineage (NCBI taxonomy): Bacteria > Pseudomonadati > Pseudomonadota > Betaproteobacteria > Burkholderiales > Comamonadaceae > Variovorax > Variovorax sp. FG153. The sequence continues at coordinate 109,269 of NZ_JBMDKG010000016.1, read as the reverse complement.
GTCGGCGCCGCCGCCTTCGCCGGTCTTGGCGAAGACCAGGATGTAGTCGGCACGGCTGCCGAAGGTGCACCACTGCTTTTGGCCGTTGAGCAGGTAGCTGTCGCCGTCGGCCACCGCGCGCGTGCGCATGCCGCCCACGTCGCTGCCGCAGTCGGGTTCCGACAGCGCGATCGCCGTCACCGTGCGGCCCTCGGCCAGGAGCGGCAGGAAGCGTTGCTTCTGTTCCTCGGTGCCGAAGTGCATCAGCGGCAGCGCGAACATGGTGTTCATGCCGGCCATCAGCGCGCACGACTCCGACACGCGCGAGATCTCCTCGCGCGCGATGCAGACCATCGTGAGGTTGGCGCCGGGGCCGCCGTAGGCCTCGGGCACCCACAGCTGCAGCAGTCCCATGTCGCCGTAGATCGGGATCAGCTCCTCGGGAAAGCGGTCGTTCTCGTCGATCTCGGCGGCGATGGGCGCGACATGGCGCTCGACCATGCGGCGCACGCTGTCGCGGAAGGCGATCTGTTCTTCGGTGAAGTTCATGGGGGGAGGTCCTTGGTGATCCAGCGGGGGTTGTTGATGGCCAGCGCTTCGGCCAGCGCGGCGCGCAGGTGCGTCGCGACGCCGGGCGCGTCGGGGTCGAGCCGGCCGTCGCGCAGCGCATCGGCCAGCGCGAGAGACGGGGAAGGGGAAGTCGGCGCGTCCCGCAGCAGCACGAGCAGGCGCTCGCGGGCCGCGGCATCGTGCGCGGCGCCGAGCCGCAGCTCGCGTTCGACGATGCGCAGCACGTTGATCGCGATGCGGGTCTGAAAGCGGTGATAGCCCTCGAGCGAGGGCATCAGCTCGTCCTCGAGATAGCGCGCGGTTGCCGCGAGCAGGGTGGGGGTGGGCGGTACGCTGTCGGACATGGCCGCGGCTCCTTTCTTCAACGATCGACGAGCTGGAAGAAGTCCCACAGCGGCTCTTCCATGCGCCGGCCCACGGCGCACAGCTCCAGGCTCGCGGGCGTGCCGTCGTCGCGGGTGGCGAGGCCGCGGCGCACGCAGCCGATGGCCCACTTGAGGTTGGAGAAGGCCTCCCAGAAGCGCACGCGCGCGGGATCGACCGGCGCGCCGCCCGCGCGCTCGTAGGCTGCGTAGAGCGACTCGCGCGCACCGAAGCCGCCGACCTCGGGCGCGGCGCCGAAGCGCCAGGTCCGCATGCACAGCACGCCGAGGTCCTGCATCGGATCGCCGCGGCGTGCGATCTCCCAGTCGAGCACGCAGCGGATGCCCTCGGGCCCGACGATCAGGTTGCCGGTGCGGAAGTCCGCATGCACCAGCGCGTCGGCATCGTCCGCGGGCAGGTGGCGGCGCACCCATTGCAGCGCGAATTCGAGCGCGGGATGACGAAAGCCCGTGGCGTCGAGCAGGCCCGCGTATACCGCGAGTTCCTGCGCGGGCGAGAGCCGCTGCAGGAAATCCAGTCCCGTGGTGGGCATGCGATGGATGGTCGCGAGAATCCGTCCGGCCTGCTCCGCCATCGCCGCGCGCGCACCGGCATGCGCGGGGTCGGCGACCAGCTTGCGGCCCAGCGTCTCGCCTGCCACATGCTCGGTGACGTAGCCGCGGCCGAGGCCGTCGTGCAGGTCGAGGATGGCGCGTACCCTGGGCGCCGGCACGCCGTGGGTGCGCGCGGCGATCATCAGCCGCGCATCGTCGGCGGCATCGAGCTTCGGTGCCGACGATTCCTTTCTTTCGGGTGTGGCGGCTGGTGCCTGCTGCAGGATCAGCGCGACAGGGCCGTCGGCGGTCGCGAGCTCGAAGGACCAGGTGGTCTTGGTCGCGCCGCCCGTGAGGCGGCGCAGCGCCTCGACGCGGCCGTGCAGTCCCGCATGGCGGCTCAGCGCGGCGGCGAGCCGTTGCGCCATCGCTTCCGTGGCGGGCGCCATTTCAGATCCTGCGGCCCGCGCCTTGCCAGAACGGATCGCGCAGGCGGCGCTTGAAGATCTTGCCGCTGTCCTCGCGCGGCAGCGACGCGTGGAAGTCGATGCGGCGCGGGACCTTGTACCGGGCCAGCCGCTCGGCGAGGAAGGCGCGGATCGCTTCCGCATCGGGCGCGGCGCCGGGCATGCACTCGATGGCCGCGGCCAGCGACTCGCCCATCTCGTCGTCCGGAATGCCGAACACCGCGCAGTCGCGCACCGCGGGGCATTGCAGCAGCACGGCCTCGATCTCGGCCGGATAGATGTTCACGCCGGCCGAGATCACCATGTCGGCGCGGCGGTCGCACAGGTACAGGTGGTCGTCCTTGACGTAGCCCACGTCGCCGCAGCTGATCAGCCCGTCGCGCTCGACCTCGCGGCGCTTCTCGGGATGGTTGTGGTACGTGAAGTCGGCATAGGCCGGCACGCGCACGAAGATCTCGCCGACCTCTCCCGGCGCGACCGGGCGTCCGTCCTCGCCGTAGAGCGCCATGCGCGCGCCGGGCGTCAGCCGGCCCACGCTGCCGGGAAATTCCAGCCAGTCCTGCGGCGTGCTCAGCGTGGCGGTGCCGACCTCGGTGCCGCCATAGGTCTCGTACACCACCGGTCCCCACCAGTCCATGAGCGCGCGCTTGGTCTCGGGCGCGCAGGGCGCGCCGGTATGGGTGACCCAGCGCAGCGAGCCCAGGTCGTAGCGGCGGCGCACCGCCTCGGGCAGCTTGAGCATGCGCACGAACATCGTGGGCACCGCCACCATGTGGCTGATGCGGTGGCGCTCGATCGCGGCGAGCACGGCCTCGGGATCGAACTTGGTCTGCATCGCCAGCACCTCGCAGGCGGGCAGCGCCTGGCGCGCAAAGGCATTGGGCGAGGAGTGGTACAGCGGCCCCGCGATCAGCGCGCGCACGCCGGGCTGCAGGCCGTACACGCTGCGCAGCAGTTCGACATAGGCGCGCGCCTGCTCGGGCGTGGCGGCCTCGCGCCGCACGCCCTTGGCGCGGCCGGTGGTGCCCGAGGTGTAGATCATGGTGGCGCGGCTGCGCATCGGCGGGCCGTCCCAGGGCGCGAAGGCCGCGAGCCAGGTGTTCCATTCGAGCGCACCGCCCGGCACCGCGGCGGCCTCGTCGGTCAGCGCGAAGGCGCGCACCGCCTCGGGCGGCGTCGGCACCGTGACGACGGCGGTGTCCACGGGGAAGCGCTCGCGCACCGGCGCGAGCAGGTCGGCATGGCCCACGATCACGCGCGGACGCACGTCCTCGACGATGTAGAGCACCTCCTCGGGCTTGCCGTGCCAGTTGATCGGCACGGCGTAGGCGCCGAGCGCGGCCGCGGCCTGCTGCGCCTCGAGGAAGGCGAAGTCGTTGCGCAGCAGCAGTGCCACCGCGTCGCCCTCGCGCACGCCGAGCGCATCGAGACCGCGCGCGGCCTGCAGGGCGCGCCGGGTCAGCAGGTCGCGCTCCATCGCGCGCCCGTCGAGGATCACCTGGCTCATGTCGTCGTGTCTCCGATGGGGGCGAACGGCGGCTCCGTCCACCAGGGGTAGGGCGCGGGCATGCCGGTGCTGACGGCATCGGAAAAGCGCGCGGGCCGCTTCTCGCGGAACGAGGCCACGCCCTCGGCCGCGTCGGCCGAAGCGCCGCGCGCGCGCAGCGCGGCGCTTTCGAGGCGATGGGCCTCCATCGGATGCGCCGCGCCGAGCATGCGCCACAGCAGTTGCCGCGTGAGCGCCACCGACACCGGTGCCGCATGCGTGGCGATCTCCGCGGCCAGCGACTGCGCGCGCGCCAGCAGCTCGCCGGGTTCGCACAGCTCGCTCACGAGGCCGCCCGCGCGGGCCTCCTCGGCATCGAAGACCTGGCCGCCCATGCTCCATTCCAGCGCCTTCGAGATGCCGGCCACGCGCGGCAGGAACCAGCTCGCGCAGGCATCGGGCACGATGCCGCGGCGCGCGAAGACGAAGCCGAAGCGCGCGTCGCGCGAGGCGATGCGGATGTCCATCGGCAGCAGCATCGACGCGCCGATGCCGACGGCCGCGCCGTTCACGGCGGCGATCAGCGGCTTGGTGTTCGCGAACAGGCGCAGCGCGAGCACGCCGCCGCCATCGCGGCCCGGCTCCTCGCCCGATTCGGCGTCACGCGCGGCCGCGGCCGGATCGAAGGCCCGCGCGCCTTCCGACAGGTCGAAGCCGGCGCAGAAGGCACGGCCCGCGCCGGTGATCACGATGGCGCGCACCGCGTCTTGCGCATCCGCGAGGTCGAGCGCGCGGCACAGCTCGCGGCGCATGGCGCGGGTCATCGCGTTCATGCGCTCGGGGCGGTGCAGCGTCAGCGTGAGCACCGGGCCCGACAGGTCCCAGCGCAGGGTCTCGAAGGCGGGTTCGCTCATGCCATCGCCGCCAGCCGCGCCGACTGCGCGTCGACATCGCCGAAGAGCTGGTCGAGCAGCGCGAGGCGGCGCAGGCAGTGGCCCACCGCGTATTCCTCGGTCATGCCGATGCCGCCATGCAGCTGGATCGCCGCGTGGCACAGGCCGCGGCCGTGGCGGCCGATCATGAGCTTGGCGCGCGCGAGGTCGGCGCGCGCGCCGGGTGCGTCGAGGTCGTCGGCGGCGACAGCCGCCACCAGCGCCATGCTGCGGCACATCTCGAGGCTCACGAGCATTTCCGCGGCGCGGTGGCGCAACGCCTGGTTCTCGCCGATCAGGCGGCCGAACTGGCGGCGCGTCTTCAGGTAGTCGACGGCCAGCCGGTAGGCCGACTCCATGAGGCCGACGGCATCGGCGCAGACCGCGGCGGTGCCGGCGGCCAGCGTTCCCTCGAGCGCGCGCAGCGCGGTGGCGGCATCGTGCGGATCGTGCAGCGGCAGCGCGGTGGCGGATTCGAAGCGCAGCTCGCCGGCCGGCGTGTCGTCGACCAGGCGATGGGCGCGGCACCGCACGCCCGGGTCCTGGGCATCGACCAGGAACAGGGCGAGGCCCTGTGCATCGTCGGGCACGCCTGCGACGCGTGCGCTGACCACGACATGGTGAGCGGCCGTGGCATGCAGCACGTTGCATTTCACGCCGTCGAGCCGCCAGCGCTCGCCATCGCGGCGCGCGACGGTCTCGATCCACAGCGGCGCCTGGTGCCCGGCCGCTTCGTCGTGGGCCCAGGCCAGGCGGACTTCACCGCTGGCCACGCCGGGCAGCAACCGCGCCTGCATGTCGTCGTCGCCCGCGAGCCGCAGCGCGGTGGCGCCGAGCACGACCGAGGCGAGGAAGGGCTCGAGCGACAGCGCGCGGCCGAGCTCCTGCATCACCGGCAGCAGGTCGACCGCGCCGCCGCCGAAACCGCCGTGGGCCTGCGGCAAGGGCAGGGCGGTCAGTCCCAGATCGGCCAGTTGCCGCCACACCGCTTCGCTCCAGCCCGCGGGCGTGGCGGCGATCGCGCGGCGCTGCTCGAAGCCGTAGACATCGCCGAGCAGGCGCGAGAGGCTGGCCTGCAGCGCCTGCTGCTCTTCATTCAGTTCGAAGTTCATGCGGGCCTATCCCAGGATCGTCTTGGAAAGAATGTCCTTCTGGACCTCGCTCGTGCCACCGTAGATGCTGGCGGCGCGGCTGTAGAAGTAGCGCATCGCGAGCGGTCCGGCCCAGTGCTCCGCGCCGGCCCCGTCGTGCGCGCGGCGCTCCATTGCCGCGGGACCGGCGATGCGCTGCAACAGTTGCGCGATCTCCTGCTGCAGCTCGGTGCCCTTGAGCTTGAGCACGGAGGCGAAGCCCGGATTCTTCCGCGCCGTGTCGTTCGACAGCAGGAAGCGCCAGTTCGTGACCTCGAGCGCGCGGATCTCGGCGTCGAGCACCGCCATTTCGGCGCGCAGCCGCGGACTGTCGAGCAGCGGCCGGCCGGCCTGCGTGAGGCGACCAGCCAGCTCGCGCGCATAGTCCAGCCGCTCGCGGCACAGGCCCACGTTGGCGATGCCGGTGCGCTCGTTCATCAGCAGGTACTTGGCGCAGTCCCAGCCGCGGCCTTCCTCGCCCACGAGGTTGCCGACCGGCACGCGCACCGCGTCGAAGAAGACCTCGTTGAGATGGTGCTGGCCGTCGATCGAGGTGATCGGGCGGATCGTGATGCCGGAGCTGCGCAGGTCGATCAGCAGGAAGGAGATGCCGTGCTGCTTGCTGCCCGTGCCGTCGGTGCGCACCAGCGCGAACACCCAGTCGGCCAGGTGCGCGGTGGTGGTCCAGATCTTCTGGCCGTCGACGACGTAGTGTTCGTCCTCGCCTTCGCCTTCCCGCCTGGCCGAGGTGCGCAGCGAGGCCAGGTCGGAGCCCGAGCCCGGTTCGGAGAAGCCCTGGCAGAACCAGAGGTCGAGGTTCGCGAGCCGGGGCATGAAGAAGCGCTTCTGCGCCTCGGTGCCGAACTTCAGCAGCACCGGCCCGAGCATGCCCACGTTGAACACCTGCGGCAGCGGCGCGGGCGCGCGGAACAGCTCGTCGAGCAGGATCAGCCGCTCGGCCTGGCCGAGCTCGGCGCCGCCGTACTCACGCGGCCAGTGCGGCGCCGCCCAGCCTTTCTCGTTGAGGATGCGCTGCCACGTGACGGTGTCCTGCTTGCGCGGCGGATGGCCCAGGCGCAGGCGGTTTCGGATCTCGGCGGGCAGCCGTTCCTCGATGAACTGGCGGACCTCGCGGCGGAAGGCGGCTTGGTCGGGGGGCGTGGCGAGATCCATCGGGCGAAGCAGCGGTGGCTGAGAGTTGGCTCAGGCCATCATATGCCGGACTTCTGATTGGATCAACCATTGCTTTCATGAGGCCGAAGCCAGAATTCACGGGAACCTGGATGCCTCGGCGGCCCGGGCCGGATCAGCGCTGCCGGGCAGGCGCGCAGGACCGGCCGATGACCAGGTCCCAGTCGACCATCAGCTTGCGCGGATGGGCCGGCGCCTCGTCGGCGACCCGGTCCATAATGAGCTTCACCGCCAACTGGGCGCTGCGCTCGAAGTTGTAGCGCAGCATCGTCAGGGGCGGGTACATGAGCTCGAGGGTCGAGGCCTCGCCGATGCCGATGACCGACAGGTCGCGCGGTATCTCGAGCCCGGCCTCGTGTGCCACATGGACCGCGCCCGACAGCATGCGGGTGCCCAGCGCGATGATCGCCGTGGGCGGTTCGTCCAGCGCCAGCATCTCGGACATGCGCGTGCTCGACGACTCGATCCAGGAATTGGGCATGAACACCAGCCGCTCGTCGAACGCGACGCCTACGGCGGCCAGCGAGGCCTTGTAGCCCGCCAGCTTCTCCCGCCCGGGGCGCAGGCTCGCGCTCGACACGAACAGCGCGATGCGCCGGTGGCCCAGCGACAGCAGGTAGTCGACCGCGCGGCGCATGCCGCGCAGGTGGTCGATGAGCACGCTGTCGAAGGCCGCGCCCATGTCGCGGTCGCAGATGACGACGGGCAGCTTGGACTGCGCGAAGGGGCAGTCCTCGGGGTCGGGGTACTCGAAGGTCGGCGACGCGATGATCCCCTCGAGCCGGCGGTTCTCGAAGAAGGCGACGAGTTCGCGGTCGCGCGTCTGGCGCTCGGAACTGCCGACCAGCAGCGAGTAGCCCGCGGCCTGCGTCAGGCGCTCGACCTCGCTCAGGTGCGCGGCCAGCGAGGGGTTCGCGATGTTGGGCAGCAGGTAGCCGATGGTCTTGCTGCGTCCGGTGCGCAGATGGCGCGCCGTGAAGTCCGGCTCGTAGCCCAGTTTCGCGACCGCCTCGAGCACGCGCCGCCGCAACTCGGGACTGGCATAGCCGCTGTCGTTGAGCACGCGCGACACGCTGCCGATCGCCACGCCGGCCGCATGGGCCACATCTCGCACCGAGATCCGTTGTCTCATCGTTTACCAGTATAGAAACGTTCCACACCATTTGCGGAATCGGGTGCCTATCGTAGAGTGAAACGCATATGAAATCGTTTCTAGAAAACCCCCAATGCAGCTGATCGACTCCTTCGACCGGGGCCTGAGCCTCGGCCCCGACGCGCCCTGCCTCGTCGAGCCCGGCGGGCGCACCCTGAGCTATGGCGAGGTCGATGCCCTGACGCACCGCATCGCCAACGGCCTGCAGGCCGCGGGCATGGATGCGCAATCGCAGGTCGGCCTGCTGACCCAGAACCACCTGCTGACCATGGTCGCCGTGCTCGGCACGGTGCGCTCCAGCGCCGTGTGGCTGCCGGTCAACGCGCGCAACTCGGCCGAGGAGAACGTCAACATCCTCGCGCGCGGCGGCTGCCGCTTCCTCTTCATCCACAGCAGCTTCGAGGCCCAGCTGCCGATGCTGCGCGAGGCGATCCCGGAACTGCGCGGCGTGGTCTGCATCGACCGCGAACTCGACGGCGTGCCCAGCCTGGAGAGCTGGGCCGCGCGCCAGTCCGATGCGCGCCACCGCAGCCCCGCACGGTCCGACGACGTGGTCGCCATCCGCGGGACCGGCGGCACCACGGGGCTGCCCAAGGGCGTGCTGGTTACGCACCGCGTCTACGGCGCCATGATGGCCAACTGGTTCGCGGCCATGCCGGTGGTGGGGCGGCCGGTGCACCTGGCCGTGGCCCCGATGACGCACGCCGCCGGTGCAGTCTGCTTCATGACCATGGCCTATGGCGGCTCGACCATCGTGCTGGCATCGGCCGACGCCGGTGCCATCCTCGAGGCCCTCTCGGCCTACCGGGTCACGCAGCTCTTCCTGCCGCCGACGGTGATCTACAAGCTGCTGGCGCATCCGGACCTGCGCCGGCACGACTACAGCGCGCTGCGCTACTTCGTCTACTCGGCGGCCCCGATGTCGGTCGACAAGCTGCGCCAGGCGCTCGATGTGTTCGGGCCGGTCATGGTGCAGTGCTACGGGCAGGCCGAGGCCCCGTTCATCTGCACCTGCCTCACGCCGCAGGACCATGCCGACATCCTGGCCGATTCCGCGCTGCATGGACGGCTGGCGAGCTGCGGCCGCGCGTCGCCGTTCGTGCGCGTGGCGGTCATGGATCCGCAGGGCGGGCTGCTGCCGGCCGGCGAGCGCGGCGAACTGGTGGTGCAGGGCGACATCGTGATGAAGGGCTACTACAACGACCCCGAGAAGACGGCCGAGACGCTCAAGCACGGCTGGCTGCACACCGGCGACGTCGGCTACATGGACGAGGCCGGCTACTTCTACATCGTCGACCGCCTCAAGGACCTGATCGTCTCCGGCGGCTTCAACATCTCGCCCGGCGAGATCGAGCAGGTGCTGTGGACCCTGCCCGCGGTGAGCGACTGCGCGGTCATCGGCGTGCCCGATGCGGTCTGGGGCGAGGCCATCAAGGCCGTGGTCGAGCTCAAGCCCGGGCAGAGCCTGGACTCCGACGCGGCGCTCGCGTTGTGCCGCGAGCGGCTGGGCGGCATGAAGACACCCAAGACCATCGAGGTCTGGGAGCAGTTGCCGCGCAGCGCCGTCGGGAAGGTGCTCAAGCGCGAGATTCGCGAACGTTTCTGGCAAGGGAGTGCGCGCCGTGTCTGAACTCTCACACCAACACGCGGGCAGCGGGATCCGGCGCCGCTCGTGGATCGTCGAAGGACTGTGCGCCTTCGCCGCCGTGGCGTCGGCCGGCCTGCCGCTGGCGGCTCGCGCCCAGGCAACGGCATGGCCCGAGCGCGCGATCACGCTCATCCAGCCCTATGCGCCGGGCACCGCGACGGATGCCTCCTCGCGCTTCATCGCGCAGAAGATCGGCGAGCGCTGGAAGGTGCCGCTCGTCATGGACCACCGGTCCGGGGCCAACGGGCTGATCGGCACCGAGCTGGCCGCGCGCTCGGCGCCCGACGGCTACACGCTGATGATCACCTCGACGGGCTACTTCACCAACGAGGCGCTGATGCAGCGCATCACCTACGACCCGCTGAAGTCCTTCGTGCCGATCGCCAAGGTCGGCGCGGTGCAGCTGCTGCTGGTGGTGCCGGCCGAGTCGCGCTTCCGGAGCGTGCAGGACCTCGTCGCCCATGCCCGGTCGCACCCCGGCAAGCTCAGCTACGCATCCGGCGGCAATGGGAGTTCGCAGCATCTGTCGGCCGCGCTGCTCGCCACGCTCGCCGGCATCCAGCTGCTGCACGTGCCGTACAAGGGCCAGGTGCCCGCGGCCGTGGGCACTTCCACCGGCGAGGTCGATTTCTCCTTCGCCGCGATCACGACGGCGCGTCCGCTGATCGCGGCCGGCAAGCTGCGCGTGCTCGCGGCCAGCGGCGCGAGCCGCTCGGCCTCCTACCCCGACCTGCCGACGATGGCGGAAGCCGGCGTGCCGGGCTACGCCTACGTCGCCAACACCTTCTTCTTCGCGCCGGCGGGCACGCCCGAGGCCATCGTGCGCAAGATGTCCGACGCGATCGGCGAGGTGGCCAGCGAGCCCGCGTTCAGGGAGTACGCCCAATCGATCGGGATGGAGCCCGACTTCGTCGGCCATGCGGATTGGCGCAAGACCATCGCGTCGGAGCGCGAGCAATGGCTCAAGCTCGTGCGCGACAGCGGCGCGAAGGCGGAGTAGCGATGTCCGTGCAACGACCCTATCCGGCCTGCATCGTCGGCGCCTACGAACACCCCACGCGCCACGCGCCCGACAAGTCGGTCGCGCAGCTGCATGCCGAGTGCGCACGCGGCGCGCTCGACGACGCCGGCCTGGGCTTCGCCGATGTCGACGGCTACTTCTGCGCGGCCGATGCACCCGCCGGCGTTCCCGCGCTGATGGCCGACTACATGAACCTCAAGGTGCGGCACGTCGACGGCACCGAGTCGGGGGGCTGCTCGTACATCAGCCACGTGGGCCGCGCCGCGCAGGCGATCGCGCAGGGGCGCTGCTCGGTCGCGCTCGTCACGCTGGCCGGCAAGCCGCGCAGCGGTGGCCAGGCGACGGGCACCGAGTTGCGCGTGCTGCCCGCGGACAGGCCCTGGTCGGCCTGGGAGAGCCCCTACGGCTGGACCGTGAGCGGCATCTACGCCAACTTCGCCTGCCGCCACATGCACGAGCACGGCACCACCAGCGAGCAGCTGGCCTGGGTCAAGGTGGCGGCGTCGATGCATGCGCAGCACAACCCCCATGCGCTGCTGCGCAAGGTCTTCACCGTCGAGGACGTGCTGAACTCGCCGATGGTGGCCGATCCCCTGCATCGGCTCGACTGCTGCGTGATCACCGACGGCGGCGGCGCGCTGGTGGTGACGCGTCCCGAGATCGCGCGAAGCCTGCGCCGCCCGATGGTGGCGGTGCGCGGCTTCGGCGAGACGGTGCGCACCGGCGAGGCCGGAGACTTCGACATGCTGCGCACCGGCGCGGCGATCTCCGGGCGCGACGCCTTCGAGTCGGCGGGCCTCACGCCGCGCGACGTGAAGTACGCGTCCATCTACGACAACTTCACCATCATGGTGATCCTGCAGCTGGAAGACCTGGGCTTCTGCGCCCGCGGCGAGGGCGGCCGCTTCGTCGCGGATGGCGGCCTGGTCTCGGGCGTCGGGCGCCTGCCATGGAACACCGATGGCGGCGGCCTGTGCAACAACCACCCGCAGAACCGGGGCGGCATGACCAAGGTGATCGAGGCCGTGCGGCAGTTGCGCGGCGAAGCGCATGCGGCCGTGCAGGTGCCGAACTGCGACATCGCGATGGCCACCGGTCCCGGCATGGTGTTCGGCATCGGCCATTCGCACGCCACGCTGTTGATGGAGCGCACGTCATGACGAAGCCCGACGTCGAGCAGGCTGCGGCCGGCGCTCTCGAGCGCACGCTGCGGGACCCCTATGTCCAGGCCTTTCCCGAGACCGAGGCCTTCTGGCGTGCCAGTGCCGCGGGGCAGCTGCTGCTTCCGCGCTGCCGCGCGTGCTCGCGATGGCACTGGCATCCGCGCGCGTTCTGCCCGTTCTGCCATGCCGATGCGCTCGACTGGATCGAGGCATCGGGCCTGGGCGAGGTCTACAGCTTCTCCATCGTCCGGCGCACCGGCGCGCCCTATGTGCTGGCCTATGTGCGTCTCGAGGAAGGCCCGATCCTGATGACCAACATCGTCGACACCGACCTCGCCGACGTGCGTGTCGGCATGCCCGTCGCGGTGCGTTTTCGCGCGACCGAGCAAGGCCGCATGGCACCGGTGTTCAGCGCCCGGCCGTGAGCCGCTAGTGGTTTTCCCACATAGAAACGTTCCACGGGATTGCAGCGATGTTCGCTCTGCTTCCCAATAGAACGGCAGAGAAAAACGTTTTCAGATTCACCATGCCCAACACCCCAAACGACCCATCGCGCCCCGCCATCCTGTCGCGCGACACGCGCCTGCTGATCGGCGGCGAATGGACCTCCGCGCGTTCCGGCCAGACCTTCGAGTCGGTCGATCCTTCGACCGGCCAGGTCATCGCGCGGCTGGCACGAGGCGGCGAAGCCGACATCGACGATGCCGTGGCGGCGGCGCGCCGAGCCTTCGAAGGTCCGTGGCGCGGCACCAAGCCGGTGGAGCGCCAGCGCCTGCTGCTGGCCATCGCCGACCTCATCGACCGGCACAGGGAAGAGCTGGCCTACCTGCAGTCGCTGGAGTTCGGCGGCCCGATCAGCGTGGTGCGCGCGGGCATGGGTCGCCCCACCGGCCTGCTGCGCTTCTATGCGGGCCTGGCGACGGCGATCCATGGCGAGACCATCGAGAACTCGCTGCCCGGCCACTTCCTGAGCTATGCGCTGAAGGAGCCGATCGGCGTGGTGGGCGCCATCACGCCGTGGAACGGCCCGCTGAGCGTGTGCATCACGAAGATCGCGCCGGCCATCGCGGCGGGTTGCACGGTGGTGCTCAAGCCGTCGGAAGAGGCATCGCTCGCCGCCGTGAGGCTGGGGGAACTCGCGGTGGAGGCGGGGGTGCCGCCCGGCGTGCTCAACATCGTCACCGGCGCGGGCGATGCCGGCGCGGCGCTCGCGGCGCATCCCGGCGTCGACAAGCTCGGCTTCACCGGCTCCACCGTCACGGGGCAGGCCATCATCCGCGCCTCGGCCGGCAACGTGAAGCGGCTCTCGCTCGAGCTCGGCGGCAAGTCGCCCGACATCGTCTTCGCCGATGCCGACCTCGACGCCGCGGCGCGTGGCGCCGCGATGGCGGTGTTCGCGAACTCGGGCCAGATCTGCTGCGCGGGCTCGCGCCTGCTGGTCGAGCGTTCGATCCACGACGAATTCGTCGAGCGCGTGGCCGCGGTCGGCCGCTCGCTCAAGATCGGCCACAGCCTGGACCCGGCCACCCAGATCGGCCCGCTGGTCTCGCGCAAGCAGCTCGATCGCGTCTGCGGCTACCTCGACGCCGGCCCGCGCGAGGGCGCGCAGCTCGTCTCGGGTGGCAACCGGTGCGACGACGATGCATTGCGCGACGGCTTCTTCGTGCCGCCCACGGTGTTCGCGGGCGTGCGCAACGACATGCGCATCGCGCGCGAGGAAATCTTCGGCCCCGTGATCTCCGCCATCCCTTTCGACGACGCCGACCAGGCCCTGGCGATCGCCAACGACACGCCCTTCGGCCTCGGCGCGGGCGTGTGGACCCGCGACGTGAAGAAGGCGCATCGCGTCAGCGGCGCGCTGCGTTCGGGCACCGTCTGGATCAACTGCTACCTGCAGATGGACCCGTCGATCCCCTTCGGCGGCTACCGCATGAGCGGCTATGGGCGCGAGTTCGGCACGCGCCACATCGACGAGTTCATGCAGCTCAAGTCGGTGGTGCTCGACATGGGCTGACCGCTTCGCCCCATCCGCATCCTCGAAAGAAACCTCAACGGAGACAACACCATGAAGATCGCCAACCACCTCGCCGGGCGCACGATGCGCCGCCGCCTGCTCGCCGCCACGGCGCTGATGCTGGTGTCGAGCGCGCTGCCCGCGCTCGCGGACACCTATCCCTCCAAGCCGATCCGCATGATCGTGCCCTACCTGGCCGGCGGCGTCACCGACGTGATGGCGCGCCAGTTCGCCACCGTCATGAGCGACAAGCTGGGCCAGCAGATCGTGGTCGACAACAAGCCCGGCGCGAACACGCTCATCGCGACGCAGGCCGCGGCCACCGCGCCGCCCGATGGCTACACCATCTTCTTCATGGACCTGTCGCTGCTCTCGTACAACGCCTACCTCTACAAGCAGCAGCCCTACGAACTCACGCGCGACTTCGTGCCGGTGACCTCGGTCGCGGAGATTCCGCTGGGCCTGGCCGTCAACAACTTCGTGCCCGCGAACAACGTCAAGGAATTCATCGCCTATGCCAAGGCCAACCCGGGCAAGCTGAACTACTCCAGCACCGCGTCGGGCGGCCTGCCGCACCTCGCGATGGAGAACCTGAAGTCGGTGGCCGGCATCGAGATGACGCACGTGCCGTACAAGGGCGCCGCGGCGGCCATCACCGACATGATCGGCGGGCAGGTGCAGGCCATGTTCAACGATGTGTCGACCTCGGTGCAGTACGTGAACGCGGGCCGCATGAAGGTGCTGGCCATCTCGGGCGACAAGCGCATGCCCAGGATGCCCGACGTGCCGACCTTCGCCGAACTCGGCATGCCCAAGCTCAGCACGGCCGCGTTCATGGGCATCGTGGCACCGGCCAGGACGCCGCCGGCGGCCATCGCCCGGCTCGACGCCGCGATCCGCGAGGCCTCGAAGAGCCCGGCCGTGGTGGAGTACCTGCAGACCAACAACCTGGTGCCGCGCGTCACTTCGGGCGCGGAGCTCGGCGGCATCATGGCCACCGAGCAGAAGAAGTGGCGCGAACTGGTGACCAGGCTCGACCTGAAGGTCGATTGATCCCATGGACAGTTTCGACTACGTGATCGTCGGTGGCGGCACGGCGGCCGGCGTGCTGGCCTGGCGGCTCGGCGAAGCCGGCCACAGCGTCTGCGTGCTCGAGGCCGGGCCGTCCGACGACAGCGCCTGGACGCGCATCCCCGCCGGCTTCACGCGCCTGCTGCGCGACCCGCGCTACAGCTGGCAGCTCGAGTGCGAGCCCTCGCCGGGCACGGCGGGGCGCCGCACCGCCCTGGTCCAGGGCCGCACCCTCGGCGGCTCGAGCGCGGTCAACGGCGCGGTCTACAGCCGCGGCCAGGCGCAGGACTTCGACGGCTGGGAGCAGCTGGGCAACACCGGCTGGGGCTACCGCGACGTGCTGCCGTACTTCCGGCGCAGCGAAGGCTTCGTCGGGCCGGCCAGCGACGAATACCACGGGCGCGACGGTCCCATGCGCGTGCAGGAAACCCCCTGGCGCGATGCGCTGTGCGAGACCTTCCTGCAGGCGGCGCAGCGGGCCGGCATTCCGCGCACGGCCGACTACAACGGCGCCTCGCAGGCCGGCATCGGCTACACGCAGAGCGTGATCCACGAGGGCCGGCGCTGGAGCACGGCCCATGCCTTCCTGCATCCGGCCCAGCGCCGTTTCGGCACGCGGGTCGTCACCGGTGCGCGCGTGAGCCGCATCCTGACCGAGCAGCGCCGCGCGACCGGCGCGGAGTTTCATCGCGACGGCGCGATGCAGCCCGAACGCATCGCCGCGCGGCGCGAGGTGATCGTGAGCGCCGGCGCCATCCACAGCCCGCAGCTGCTGCAGCTGTCCGGCATCGGGCCGGCGGGCCTGCTGCAGGCGCACGGCATCGAGGTCGTGCAGGCGCTGGCAGGCGTCGGCGAGAACCTGCGCGATCACTACTGCCCGCGCTTCGTCGCCCGCACGAGCCCGGACGCCGACAGCATCAACCGGCGCGTGCGCGGCCTGCGGCTCGCGCGCGAGGTCGCGGCCTGGGCCGTGCGGCGGCCCAGCATCCTCTCGATCAGCCCGATCCTGATCTACGGTTTCTGGAAGACGCGCGCGGAGCTGCCGTCGCCCGACTTCGCGCTGTCCTTCATCTCGGCCAGCTATTCGCTCGGCCGGCTCGGCGAGGTGGACGAGGAGCCCGGCCTCACCTGCGGCGCGTGGCAGCTGCGCCCGCAGAGCCAGGGCCATGTGCGCATCCGTTCGGCCGACGGCCGCGACGCACCGCTGATCCAGCCCAACTACCTGTCGCATGCCACCGACCAGCGCGTGGTGGTGGATGCGCTGCGCTGGGTACGCCGCATCTTCGAGACGGAACCCATGCGCGGCACGGTGCGCGCCGAGCTGCTGCCCGGCCCGTCCGTGCAGACCGACGACGAGTTCCTGGACTTCGTGCGCCGGTATGCCGTCACCGGCTATCACGTGATCGGCACCTGCAAGATGGGCCCCGCATCGGACGCGCTGGCCGTGGTCGATCCGCAGTTGCGGGTGCACGGCATGCAGGGCCTGCGCGTGATCGACGCGTCCGTGATGCCGACCATCACGTCCTCGAACACCTGCGCCGCGACCGTGATGCTGGCGGAGAAGGCCGCGGACATGGTGCTTGGCAAGAACGTGGAGGCACGGCGGGAGCAGACGGCGCAGCGTCCCGCTACTGTGTCGCAAGACCAAGAGGAGCCGCTCCATGCGTAGCCGCCACGTCTTCGGCCACCTGCGCGGCATGTCGGCCCTGCTGCTGGCCGCCATCGCCGCCGGGCCGGCCGCGGCGCAGAACTGGCCCGACCATCCGATCCGGCTGATCATTCCGCTCGCGGCCGGCGGCGCCACCGACAAGGCGGCGCGCCTGCTGGCCCAGCGGCTGGGCACGGCGCTCGGGCAGCAGGTCGTCGCGGAGAACCTCACCGGGGCCTCGGGAGAGATCGCATTGAAGCGCGTCGCCTCCGCGCCCGCGGACGGCTACACCCTCGGCGCGACGGCCAACAGCCTGCACACCGTGGCGCCGCACATGTCCAGGCTTCCCTACGATGCCGTCAATGACTTCACCTGGCTCGGGACCTATGCGTCCTTCGAGTACGTGCTGGTCACCCGCGCCGATGCGCCCGACAAGGACCTGGGTGCGCTCCTCGCGCGGGCCCGCAAGGCACCCGATGCCGTCTCGTACGGCTCGTCGGGCGTCGGCACGGGCAACCACTTGGCGGGCGCGCTGCTCGGCGATCTCGCGAAGGTGCGGTTCAACGGCATCCCCTACCGCGGCGGCAGCCCGGCAATGATCGACGTGATCGCCGGGCGCACCGACTTCATGTTCGACGTCGTCGGCGGTGCCAAGGCGCTGATCGACGGCGCCAAGGTCAAGGCGCTGGCGACCAGCGGCAAGGCGCGCTCGTCGCTGCTCCCCGATGTGCCCACGGTCGCCGAGACCGTGCCCGGCTACGAGGCGACGGGCTGGTTCGGCCTGGTGGCGCCCGCGGGGCTGCCGGCCGACATCGCGAAGCGGCTCGAGGCCGAGGTCGCGCGCATCGCGCAGGACCCCGACTACCGGCGCCAGCTCGAAACCCTGGGCTATCACGCCCAGGCCATCCCGTCCGCCGCGCTCAAGCGGGCGGTCGCGATCGAATCCGAAAAATGGCGCGCCGTCGTGCAACAGCTGCCCTGCAGCAGCCGCGGTGCGTCCTGCGAAGGCACGAAGCCATGAAAAGAAGACTCGAAGGAAAAGTGGCGCTGGTGCTCGGCGCCGGCTGCGTGGTCGACGACTGGGGCAACGGCAATGCCGCGGCCGTGGCGTTCGCGCGCGAGGGCGCGCGTGTCGTCTGCGTCGACATGAACGAGGCGGCGGCCGCGCGCACCGCGGGCCTGATCCACGCGGAGGGCGGCGAGGCGATCCACGCCGCGGCGGACGTCGCCGATGCGGCGCAGGTCAATGCGGTGGTCGAAGAGGCCATGCGGCGCTACGGCCGCATCGACGTGCTGCACAACAACGCGGGCATCAACACCCGCGGCGGCGTGGTCGAGACGGCGGAGGAGGACTTCGATCGCGTGTTCGATGTCAACGTCAAGGGCGCCTACCTGAGCTGCAAGGCCGTCATCCCGGTCATGAAGGCGCAGGGCGGCGGCTCGATCATCCATGTGTCGTCGATCGCGAGCATCACCTGGACCGGCCATCCCATCGTGTCCTACCAGGCCTCGAAGGCGGCCCTCAACCACCTGACACGGATGATCGCCGTCCAGCACGGCCCCGACAACATCCGCTGCAACAGCATCCTGCCCGGGCTCATCGATTCGCCGCGCGTCCACGTGACGATGCTGTCCTTCTACGACGGCGACGTCGAGCGCATGCGCGAGGCCCGCTCGCGCTGCGTGCCGATGAAGCGCATGGGCGATGTCTGGGACGTCGCCAATGCCGCGGTCTTCCTGGCCTGCGACGAATCGAAGTACATCACGGGCGCGGCGCTACCGATCGACGGTGGGGTGACCTGCACGATGGCGCACTGACGCGCGGCGGCTTTCGTTGAAACGGGGGAAGCTCGATAATCGAGGGTTTTCCCCGTCGGGGCGGCCTCACACGTGAAGTTCCGCTGCAGCGGTCATCCGACCGACCACCGCCCTGATCAACGACACAGAGAGATCGAATGGAATTGGTTTTGGAAGAGATGCTCAGGTTGGGCGACATGCGCCCGAACTTCGTGCAGTCCATCCGCGCACTGCGCATCGGCGACCTCCAGGAAGCCGCGCAGCGCGAGCGAAACGTCTTCTGGCGCACGTCGCTGCGCGACATGGCCACGAAGGCCGACGCCGTGGCGAAGATCGTCGAGGACTTCGGCCTGGGCGCGCAGAAGGGCCTGACCGAGCTCGGCGCCAGCATCGTGCGCTCGGTCCCGCGCTCGGCGGACACGGGCTTCGTCGTGGTCCTCGAACATCTGCCGACCCGGGCCCAGTACGCCCTGTGCCAGGAGATCCTCGACATGTTCCGCGACGTCGCGGATGAGATGGGCGACAAGAACGTCGCGTTCCGCTGCTTCTTCTCCGCGCACTAGCGGATCGGCGTTCATGACCAACCCTCCGCCGACCGTCGCCGTGCATGGCAACTCCTTCCATGCGGACGACGTCTTCGCCGCGGCCGTGCTGATGGCGCTGCACCCCGGCGCGACGCTGATCCGCACACGTGACACGGGGCTCGTTGCCGCTGCGGACTTTGCCGTCGACGTGGGCGGGGAATGGGATCCCGCGCGCGGCCGCTTCGACCACCACCAGAAGGGCTTCGCCGAGCACCGGCCCAGCGGCGTCGTCTACGCGAGCTCCGGCCTGGTGTGGCTGGCCCATGGCCTGGACCTGATCCGCCAGCGCCTGCCGGGCATCGACGAGCAGATCGCGCTGCGCGTGCGCGACGCGATCGACGACGAGCTCGTGCAGCACCTGGACATGGCCGACACCGGCGCGCTCAACGCCGCGCCCGGGTACTTCGGCATTTCCGCGATGGTCAGTGCCTTCAACACCTCGCGCAGCGAGGAGGGCGCCGCGGGCGCGCCGCCGGCGATCGCCGCGCTCGAGCTGGCGCAGTTCAAGACCGTGATGGGCTTCATGGGTCTTTTCATCGACCGTCTCATGGTGCGCTTCTCGGACAAGTTCGCGGGCGAGTCGCTGGTCCGGCAGGGCGAGTTGCTGGCGGACGGGAAGATCCTGGTGCTGAAGACGTCGGGGCTGTCCTGGTCGGGTGTCGTCTGCGCCGAGATGCCCGATGTCCTGTTCGTGGTCTACCCGGAGACTCCGGGCGGCCAGCACCAGGTGCGCGTGGCGCCGATCAAGCCCCAGTCCTTCGTGGCGCGCCGCGACCTGCCGTCCGCCTGGGCCGGATTGCGCAACCAGGACCTCGCGGCCGTGACCGGCGTCGAGGACGCCGTCTTCTGTCACAACAACCTGTTCATCGCCGGCGCCGGGTCCCTGGCTGGCGCGATCGGGCTGGCGCGGGCGGCCGTGGCGCAGCTGCGGGACGAGGGCGCGCCCCGTGCCCTGGCACCTTAGGCCGGGGCAACTACGGCACTCTATGTCTTGAATCTATAGTTGGCGACTGCTAACTATAATTTAAAAGAGAAAACTATAATCTGCTGTAATCTCCAGAGCTGACCCAGGCGGCGGCACTTCGAGGAGACATCCATGGCGGACACGGTTTTTCACCGCACCCAGCTGGCCGATCGGATGGCCCAGGGCGTCATGGCCTCGGCCGTCGGCTCGGCGGCCGCTTCGGGCCTGTTTCTCGCCGCGCCCCGGCGCACCGGCAAGTCCACCTTCGTGCGCGAGGATCTCCGCCCCGCGCTGCAGAACCGGGGCGCCACGGTCCTCTATGTCGATCTCTGGGCGAACAGGAAGGCGGATCCAGGCGCGGTCATCGTCGGCGCGGTGCGCGCCGAGCTGGCCCGGCACGAGGGTGTCGTGGCCCGGCTTGCGAGGTCGGCCGGCATGGAGAAGGTCACCGTGGGCGGCGTGGCCTTCTCGCTCGATCGCGTCGGACTGGGCAAGGAGATCTCGCTGAGCGCGGCCCTGGCGGCGCTCTCCGACGAGACGAGGCAGCCGATCGTGCTGCTGATCGACGAGGCCCAGCACGCGATCGCCACGGAGGGCGGCTACGACGCCCTGTTCGCGCTGAAGGCCGCGCGGGACGAGCTCAACAGCAGCGAGCACCATGGGTTGCGCATCGTGGCCACGGGCTCCAACCGCGACAAGCTGGCGATGCTGCGCAACAGCAAGGACCAGGCCTTCTTCGGCGCGCCCCTGGTCGCATTCCCGCCCCTGGACGCCGACTACATCCAGTGGTTCTGCAAGGGCGTCGGCCTGGCGGGCCCGCTGGATCCGGACGCGGTCACGAAGCTCTTCGAGCGGGCGGGCCATCGGCCCGAGATCCTCGGTGCCGCCGCCGACAGCATCCGTTTCGACTTCAACATCGCTCCGGCCGATGCCGCGGCGGCTTTCGCCCAGGCCGTCGATGAGCAGATCGAGGAAGTCGACCTGCAGACCCTGCGGGTGATCCAGGCGCTCACCCCGCTGCAGTCCGCGGTCCTGCGGGTGCTGGCGCGCGAGGGCGAGAAGTACGCGCCCTTCGAGGCGGGGACCATGGAGCGCTACCGCGCGATGCTCGCGGCGCTCGCGCCGGGCGAGACGATGGTGCCGGAGGTGTCCAACGTCCAGGCGGCGCTCGGCGCGCTGCAGGACAAGTCGCTGGTCTGGAAAGAGAAGCGGGGCGTCTACTCGCTCGAGGAGAGCATGACCGCCGAGCTGATGCGCCGGCACGGCCTGCTGGACGCCGCGGCCTAGAAGTCTGCGCGGCGCTCAGCCCTCGGTCGCCGGCTTCTCCAGCAGCCGGTTGAGGCGCTCCAGGTGCGCGCGCATTTCCTTCACCGCGCCCTCCGCATCGCGCGCGCGCATCAGCCGCAGCACGTTGCGGCGCACGCCGATCACGTCGCTGCGCGGCACCGGGCTGGCCTTCGCGAGCAGCGCGCGCGTGAGCTCCGACAGCGACTCCACCAGCATGACCATCACCTGGTTGTGCGTGGCCTGCGCGAGGATCCGGTAGAACTCGGTGATGTAGGCATTGCGCCGCGAGAAGTCGCCGCGCAGGGTGAGCTCCTCCGCGCGGTCGATGTCCTGCTCGATGGCCTGGAAGTCCTCCTCGGTGGCGCGTTCGCAGGCGAGGCGGATCGCCTGCTCGGTCAGGATGATGCGCATCTCGGTCACGCTGTGCGAGGGGATCTGGCCGAGCATCACCATGTCGCCGACCGCCTGGGTTACGGTGCTCGAGTCGCGCTTGCGGATGAACGCGCCGCCGCCCATGCCCTGCTGGCACTGCACGATGCCCGCGTTCTCCAGGCTGCGCATGGCCTCGCGCACGGCCGTGCGGCTCACGCCGAGCTGCTCCGCGAACTCGCGCTCGGGCGGCAGCCGGTCGCCGGGCTTGAGCGTGCCCAGCGCCACCTCGCGCCGGATCTGCTCGCACACCGCCTCGAAGGCGCGCTTGGCCTTGATCGGCTGGAAATTCGGTCCGGAACGGCCGGCCGTGCCGGCCTCGGCGTTCTCGATGTCGGTCTGTTCGGCAGTCATGCGGCGCCTCCTCTTTCTTGCGGTTCGGGCAAAGGTTATACCTTATGTCCTTGTCTCGATAGAGGGGTGTCGCACCAGGGATTTTCAAGCAGCGCCATCCATATTCCTAAAAGGTCAGACCTTAGCACCTAACGCCAAAATGCGCTCGATGGTATCGGGGTTTGCCTCATGTATAAGGTATGACCTTATTAGCTATCGTACCTTCCATGATGAAGGAGACACGATGAGTACCGCTGGACGTCACCTGGTGGGATGGGCCCTGTCCCTGGCCGCGGGCATGGCATGCGCCGCATACCCGGACAAGCCGATCACGCTCGTCGTGCCCTATGCCCCCGGCGGCATGGGCAGCACCTTCGGCAACCTGATGAGCGAGGCGCTGAGCCCGGCACTGGGGCAGCGCGTGGTGGTCGACTACCGGCCCGGGGCCAATGGTGGGCTCGGCGCGGCCCTGGTCGCCAAGGCGCCGGCCGACGGCTACACGCTGCTGATGGCGGTCAACAGCACGATGGCGATCAACCCGGCCATCTACCCCAAGCTGCAGTACGACCCGATCAAGGACTTCTCGCCGGTGGCCATGGTCTACACCTCGGCCAACGTGCTGATGGTCAATGCCAAGAGCCCGTACCGCAGCGTGGCCGACCTGGTGAGCTACGCCAAGGCCAATCCGGGCAAGCTCAACTACGGCTCCTCGGGCAACGGCGCGACGCCGCACCTGTCGGGCGAGATGTTCCGGCGCATGGCCGGCATCTCGATCAATCACGTGCCCTACAAGGGCATCGGGCCGGCCATCGTCGACCTGATCGGCGGGCAGATCGAGCTGGTGTTCAGCGACACCTCCGCGATGACGCAGGTGACGGGCGGCAACCTGCGCGCGCTGGCCGTCACCGGCCCGAGCCGCCTGGGCATGGCGCCGAACCTACCGACGATGCAGGAGCAGGGCTTCCCGGGCTTCTCGATCCGCTCCTGGTACAGCATCGCCGCGCCGGCGGGCACGCCCAAGGCGGTGGTGGAACGGCTCAACGCCGAGATCGCCAAGGTGGTCCGCTCGCCCGAGATGCGCCAGCGCATGAAGGACATCGGCGTCGACCCGGCCGAGGACACCTCGGTGCACTACCTCGACGCCACCACCCGCGCCGACCTGGCGATGTGGAAGAAGTTCGTGACCGAGGCGGACATCAAGCTCGACTGAGCCGCCGCCCCGTTCCCTCCGAGACCTGAAAGGAAAAGCCAAGTGAAGATTGCCGTGTTCGATGACGACCGCGTGGGCCTCGTCGAGGAAGACCTGATCTACGACGTGACCGCGGCCGTGCCCGATGCCGGGCCCGAGTTCCCGCGCGTCTACATGTCGCGGCTGATCGCGCAATGGGACCGGCGCAAGGCCGACATCGAGAAGGCGCGCCGCGAGGCGCGGGCGCGCCCCCTGTCCGAGGTGACGCTGCGCGCGCCCAATCCCTTCCCGCTGCACGTGGTGGCGGCACCGGTCAACTACCGCAAGCACATCGGCGAGATCGGCGCGCGCTCGGTCAGCGGCGGTGCCTCGGCGGTCGAGCGCGGCTTCTTCCTGAAGGCCTCCTCGTCGGTGATCGGCGCGGGCGAGGCGATCCGCCTGCCGCGCGGCTCGACGCGCCGCTTCGACCACGAATCCGAACTCGCCGTGGTGATCGGCAGGCAGGCGCGCAACGTGCCGCGCGATCAGGCCCTCTCGCACGTGTTCGGCTATTGCTGCCTGATCGACGTGACCCTGCGCATCGAGCCCGGCCGGTTCGAGGAGGAGCGCGTCGCGCGCAAGTCCTTCGACACCTTCACGCCCGTGGGCCCGTACATCGTGACGGCCGACGAGATCGGAGACCCCGGCGACCTCGCGAACCGCCTGTGGGTCAACGACGAATTGCGCCAGGATTCGCGCACCAGCGCGCTGATCCTCGACGTGCCCGGGCTCATCGAGTGGGCCTCCTCGGTCATGACCCTGCAGCCCGGCGACATCATCGCCACCGGCACGCCCGAGGGCGTGGGCCAGTTCTCGCCCGGCGACCGTGTCCGCATGGAGATCGAGCGCGTGGGCTCGATGACGCTGCCGGTCGTCGAGGAAGAAGACTTCGCGCCGCGGCGCTTCTGAGGACAAGGATGGCGATGCGAACCCTGCGTCTTCTGGCCTGCGCGCTCGCGCTGCTCGGCGGCGGCGCCACCGCCGTGCACGCGCAGCAGGACTATCCGTCCCGGCCGGTGCGCATCATCGTGCCGTTCCCGGCGGGCGGCGGCGCTGGCTCGCTGATCGGCGCGGAGGCGGTGGCGCGTTCCGCGCCCGACGGCTACACGCTGATGGCGACCATCAACCAGACGCTGACCTCGAACCGCTTCCTCTACAAGTCGCTGCCCTACGACCCCGACAAGAGCTTCGCGCCCGTCGCGCTGATGACCACCAGCGACCAGTTCCTGATCGCCAACCCCTCGGTGCCGGCGAAGGACCTGCGCGAACTCGTCGCGGCGGTGCGCGCCAGACCCGGCACGCTGGCCTACGGCTCGTTCGGCAACGGCAGCCAGCCGCACCTGGTCTACGAACTGCTCAAGGCCAAGGCCTCGCTCGACATCACCCATGTGCCCTACAAGGGCGTGGCGCCGGTCATGACCGGGCTCGTGGGTGGCGAGATCCAGCTGGCCACGGGCAGCGCGAGCGTCGCGGGCGAACTGCTCAAGGCCGGAAAGATCAAGCCGCTGGCGGTGGCCGGAATCAAGCGCTCCACGCTCTTCCCCGACGTGCCGACCACGGCCGAGCAGGGCTATCCGCAGCTGCGCGCCGCCGTCTGGTACGCGCTGGTCGCGCCGGCCGGCACGCCCGAAGCGGTGATCGAGCGCATTGCCGCCGACGTCAAGGCGATCCTCGGCGAGCCGGAGTTCGCACGCAAGAACGCCACCGCGCGCGGCCTCGAGGTCAACGCCGGCGGGCCGGCCGAGCTGCGCCAGGCCATCCGCGACGACGTGGCCGTCACGCGCGAGATGGTGCAGGCCGCGGGCGTGAAGCCCGAATGAAGAACACAGAGCCAAGGCCCACCGCCATGAACACGACCGCCACCGCCCGACCCGATTTCGACAGCGCGAGCGATCTCGCGCAGTTGCACCGCATGCTCGAGGACATCCAGGTGAAGAACGGCTGGAACAAGCCGACGCCCTCGCTCTATCCGCAGCCCAAACAGCACTACATGCCCGCGCACTGGCAGTACGCCGACGCGCGCGCCGCGCTGCACGCGGCCGGCCGCCTCGTCGGCACCGAATGGGCCGAGCGGCGCAACCTGATCCTGGCCAACCCGATCCCCGGCAACGACTACCCGACCGTGACCACGCTGGTGGCGGCCTACCAGATGGTCAAGGGCGGCGAGGCCGCGCGCAGCCATCGCCACACGCCCAACGCGATGCGCGTGGTGGTCGAGGCCGCGCCCGGCACCTTCACCATCGTCGATGGCACCGACGTGCCGATGGAGCCCGGCGACGTGCTGCTCACGCCCAACTGGAGCTTCCACGGGCACGACAACCGCAGCGAGGTCGACGCCTACTGGATCGACATCCTCGACGCGCCGCTGGTGCAACTGCTCGGGCCGATGTTCTTCGAGCACCATCCCGACAAGGTCGAGAAGGCCGAGCGCGTCGATCCCGCGAGCCCGATGCGCTTCGCGCTGCGCGACTACAAGCCGCGGCTGCTGGACGCGCCCGAGACCGCGCCGGGCGTGCGCACGCTCGAGTTCGGACCGCCGACGCTCGACACCTTCGACCGCGTGGCGGTGGCGCTTTCGGCCGGCCGCGCGTGGCAGGTCGCGCAGAGCACCGCGAACCAGATCTTCATCGTGGTCGAGGGCGAGGGCAGCTCGCGCATCGGCGAGCACGGCTTCGAATGGCGGCGCGGCGACGTGATCGCGGCGCCGGCCTGGCTCGCGCAGCGACACAGCGCCACGCGCGACGCGATCCTGGTGCGCATGTCCGATGCCCCGGTGATGCGCGCCTTCCGCTGGCTGCGCTCGGGGACGCTTCCTCCGTGAGCCACGGCCATGCACCGATGAACTGAGGCGGGCCGGCAGGTGCCGGCCGCCCACCTTCCGTTTCGCTCTCCATGCCAGGCCCCGTGCCGGCAGGAGCCGGTTCGCCCCTTCCACCCACGCAGCTCCGTTCGCCACCATGGACACCACCACCCGCCGACTCGCGACCTTCGCCATCGAGACCCGCCACGAGGACATTCCCGAAGCGGTGCGCCGCAGCGCCAAGCTGCTGCTGCTGGACACGCTGGGCTGCGCCATCGGCGCGGTCGGCACCGATCCCGGCCTGGCGGTGCGGCGCATGGTGCGGCGCAACGGCATCGGCGGCCCGGCCAGCGTGCTCGGCACGGGCCAGAAGACCTCGGTCGCCACCGCCGCCTGGGCCAACGGGCGGCTCGGGAACATCCTCGACATCGACGAGTGCTACAAGGTCCAGGGCCACCATGCGCAGGCCAGCCTCGGCGCGGCGCTCGCGCTGTCGGAGGAGCAGGGCGGCAATGGCGCCGACCTGCTGGCCGCCTTCACGCTGGGCTTCGAGGTCGGCGTGCGGCTGGGCAACTTCCTGAGCCCGCGCGTGACCGTCGACGAGCAGGGCCGCACCAAGGGCTGGACCGGGCTGGTCGGCCCGGGGCAGGGCGTGCATGCGGCCTGCACCGCGGCCTCGCGCCTGATCGGCGCCACGCCCGCGGAGCTCGCCGATGCCTTCGGCAACTGCGCCCAGTACATGGTCGGCCGCGACTGGTCGCGCCAGTGGGGGCGCGACACCGACCTGGGCACCTTCAAGTACGCAGACACCGGCTGGAATGCGCAGGGCGGGCTGATGGCCGCCTGGCATGCGCGCGAAGGCATCCGCGGCATCCGCGACATCTTCGACACCGACAGCTACGCGCAGGTGTTCCAGGGCGTGATCCTCGATCCCGGCGCGATGCTCGCGAAGCTGGGCAGCGAGTGGTACCTGCCCGGCACCTCGATCAAGTTCTGGCCCTGCTGCCGCTGGATCCACTACGCGCTGACCGCCTTCGACCAGCTGCTGCGCCGCCATGCGCTGCGCGCCGAGGAGATCGAATCGATCGAGCTGCGCTCGTTCCCGATGATCCCGTACCCGCGCTTCGCCGACGACGGCGATCCGCCGAACCTCGTGGCCGCCACCTTCAGCTTCCCGCATGCGGCCGCGATGGTGGCGCTGGGCGTGCCGGCCGGCCCCGAGTGGTTCAGCGACCAGAACATGCGCGGCGAGGTGGCGCGCGCGATGCGCCGCAAGGTGCGCCTGGCCAACGAGCCCAAGGGCTACGACCCCGCGACCTGGGGCCTGGAACAGCAGGTGCTCAAGGTGCCGTCGCGCGCGGTGGTGCGCGCGCGCGGCCGCGAGTTCGAGCTGGAGAGCGACTTCGCGCTCGGCGACAGCTGGGAGGGCACGCCGCGCTACGGCGAGCAGGACGTGGTCGACAAGTTCCGCCGCATGGCACGCACGCTCGCGCCGATGTCCAGCCGCTGGGACGCGCGCATCGACGAGGCGGTCGACATGGTGATGGCGCTCGAGTCGCTCTCCGACGTGCGCGCACTGACCCGCGCGCTCGATCCGGCCTGCTGAGGCCTTCCCCATCCATCCCGAGGAGCCGACATGACCCTGACCGTCCGTCCCTTCCTTCCCCGCTTCGTCTCGCGCCTGTTGTGCGCGGCCATGGCGCTGGGCGCCGTGCTCGCGCCGCTCGCGCAGCCGGCGCGCGCCGCCGATGCCTTCCCGAGCAAGCCGATCCGCATCGTGGTGCCGTTCCCGCCGGGCGGCCTGACCGACGTGAGCGCGCGCCGCATCGGGCAGCTCGTGGCCGACGACCTGGGCCAGCCGGTGGTGGTGGAGAACCGGCCCGGCGCCAACGGCCTGATCGGCACCGCGCAGGTGCTGCGCGCGCCGGCCGACGGCTACACGCTGGTGGCCGTCACCACCAGCGTGGTGCTGATCAGTCCGCTCTTGACCAAGGCGCCCTTCGATCCGCTCAAGGACATCGCCTACGTGCTGAACTACGCGGGGCCTTCGCATGCGCTGGTGGTCAAGGCCGACTCGAAGTACCGCACGCTCGACGACCTGATCGCGGATGCGCGCGCGCGTCCCGGCGAGTTGAGCTTCGGCACGGTCGGCACCTCCGACACCGCCTACTTCGGCGCCAAGGCCCTCGAGCGCGCCAAGGGCGTGCGCTTCAACCACATTCCCTACCAGGGCGCCAACCAGAGCCTGATGGCGGTGGTGTCGGGCGAGACCACCTTCGCACCGACCTCCAACTACGCCGAGATGGTCAAGGCCGGCAAGCTGCGCGCGCTCGCGCTGCTCGACCGCCAGCGCATGCCCTCGATGCCGCAGGTGCCGACCTTCACCGAGCTCGGCGTGGACTGGCAGTTTCCCTGGATCACCGGCCTCGCGGTCTCCGCGCAGACGCCCGAGCCCATCCGCAAGACGCTGGAGACCGCCTTCCTCAAGGCCGCGCGCAGCCCGGCCTTCGGCAGCCTGCTCGAGCAGATGCAGGTGCCGCTCTACGTGCTCGACGGCGAGGCCATGAAGAAGGACCTGGCCGCCAAGATCCCGCAGTACCGCCGCATCGCCGACGAGTACGGCCTGGTCCAGCAGCAGTGAGGCTCCCGCCGCCTTGCCCCATCCATCCAACGAGGACCCCTTCATGAAACTCCAGGACCAGGTCGCCATCGTCACCGGCGCCGCGCGCGGCATCGGCCGCGGCTTCGCGCTGCGCCTCGCCCGGCTCGGCTGTCACGTGGTGGTGGCCGACGTCGACCTCGACGCGGCGCGCCGCTTCGACGAGCAGCTCAGCGCCGCCAGCGTGAGCGACGAGATCGTCGCGCTGGGCCGCCGCAGCATCGGCGTGCAGGGCGACCTGCGCCAGCGCGCGGCCGCCGACGCGCTGGTGGCGCGCGCCATCGAGGAATTCGGCCGCGTCGACATCCTCGTCAACAACGCGGGCGGCGCCTTCGCGCCGATCGAAGCGAGCCGCGCCTCGCAGATGAGCGACCGCGACATGGCCGACATGTTCGACGTCAACCTCATGACCACCGTGTACTGCAGCCAGGCGGTGCTGCCGCACATGCGCGCGCGGCGCAGCGGCAACATCATCAACGTGGGCTCGACGCTGGGGCTCGATGCCGCGCACCGCGCCGGCGCCTATGCGCACTACGGCATGGCGAAGACCGGCGTGGTGCAGTTCACGCGTTTCCTCGCGGCCGAGGTCGGCCCCGACGGCATCCGCGTCAACTGCATCGCGCCCGGCTCCACGGCCACCGCGCGCGTCGCGAGCCAGGCCCGGGCGCGCGGCATGGTGGGCGATGCCGACCTGCCGAAGATCCCGCTGCGCCGCCTCGCGACCGTCGAGGACATGGCGGGGCCGCTCGAGTTCCTCGCGACCGATCTTTCCTCCTACGTGACCGGCCAGTGCATCTCCGTCTGCGGCGGCAAGGTGCTCACGCCGTCGTGACCCTTATTGCCCTTTATTGACCGGAACCGGAGACAAGCCATGAACCATTCGAACCGACCCCTTCGCCGCCGCCTGCTCGCGGCCGTCTCGGCCACGCTGCTCGCCACCTGCGCCGCGCTGCCGTCCGCCGCCTTCGCGCAGGGCGAGCCCGTGAAGATCGGCGTGCTGATGCCCACCAAGAGCGTCATCGGCCAGCAGGGCCAGCAGGGCGCGGAGCTCGCGGCCGAGATGATCAACGACCAGGGCGGCATCCTCGGCGGGCGCAAGGTGCAGCTCATCGTCTACGACAGCAACTTCCAGCCCGTCGAGGGCGTGGCCGCGGCGCAGCGGCTCATCAACCAGGACCGCGTGAAGTTCATCGCCGGCGAGATCAGCAGCACGGTGGCGCTGGCGGTGCTGCAGATCGCGCGCGCCAACAACGTGCTGTTCATGGCGGCGGTGCCCAAGCACCCCGACCTCACGAAGTCGGGCTACGACAAGGTGTTTCGCCTCACGACCACGCTCGACGCCGATTCGGAGTACTTCGATCGCCAGCTGCTCGAGCGCGTGAAGCCGCAGAAGCTCGCGGTGGTGGCGGAGAACACGGACTACGGCCGCTACGTCATCGAGGGCTCGAAGAAGCGCTTCGGCGACAAGTTCGTGGCCGGCGAGACCTTCGAGCTCAGCCAGAGCGACTTCAGCACGCTGATGACCAAGGTCAAGGCCAGCGGCGCGGACACCGTGTGCATCGTCGCGGGCAAGCCCGAGCAGGCGGCCAACGCGCTGCGCGCGATGGGCACCGTGGGCCTGCAGGCGCGCAAGTGCACGGCCACCGGCGTGCTCAACAACCAGATCCTGCGGCTGGCGGGCGACGCCGCCGAGGGCGCCTTCGGCTCCGACATCTACGTGTCGACGCGGCGCAATCCGCTCAACGACGAATTCGTCAAGCGCTTCCAGGCCAAGCACGGCCATGTGCCCGAGAAGGTCGAGGTGCTGGGCTTCGAGTCGGTCTGGCTCACCGCCAAGGCGATGGCCGCGGCCGGCACCAGCACCGACACGGCCAAGGTGGCGGAGGCGCTGCACAAGAACGCCTGGACCACGCCGCGCGGCGAGATCCGCTTCGATGCCGGCGGCCAGTCGCAGGCCCGCGACTACGTCGACTTCGTCGCCAAGGGCGGCAAGCTGACGGCGTCGCAGTGAGCGGACGGCACCGATGACGGAATTCGTCCTTCAGCTGCTGGCCAACGGCCTGTCGAACGGCGTGGGCTACGCCTTCGTCGCGCTCGGCCTGACGCTGGTCTTCGGCGTGCTGCACGTGATCAATTTCGCGCACGGCGAGGTGTTCATGGTCGGCGCGCTCGCGGCCCTGCTGGGCACGCGCTGGGGCCTGCCCTACCTGGCGACGCTGCCGCTGGCGGTGCTGGCGGGCGTGGCGCTGGGCGCGCTGCTCGACCGCGTCTGCGTGGCGCCGCTGCTGGCGCGCAGCCACGACAAGTCCGAGGTGCTGCTCGCGACCTTCGCGGCTTCGATCATCGTGTTCGAGGCGGTGTTCGTGAGCTTCGGCGCGCAGGCCGAGAACGTGCCGGGCATCCCGGGCGTGTGGACGGCCGGCGGCGTCGCCGTGCCGTGGCAGCGCGTGTTCGTGCTCGGCGCGGGCGTCGTGGTGCTGGTGGGGATGGAGTTCCTGCTTCGGCGCACGGCCTTCGGCGTGCAGCTGCGCGCCGTGGCCCAGAGCGCCTTCGCCGCGCGCGTGGTGGGCATCCGCGTGCAGCGCGTCAACAGCCTGACCTTCGTGCTGGCCAGTGCCATCGCGGGGCTCGGCGGCGCGCTGCTCGCACCCGTGATCCTCTATTCGCCGCAGATCGGCCATGCCGTGATCATCAAGGCCTTCGTGGTGGTGGTGATGGGCGGGCTGGGCAGCGTGCGCGGCGCCGTGGTGTTCGGCGTGCTGCTGGGCGTGGTCGAGGCGCTGGCGGGCGCCTTCATGTCCGAGGGCTTCGCCGCCGCGGCCATCTACGCGCTGATGCTGGTCACGCTGCTGTGGCGGCCGCACGGCCTGATGGGGCGCGCGGCATGAAGGCGCTCCTCACTCGGCTGCCGGTGCTGCTCGCCGGCGTGGCGTTCGCCAGCGCCGCCATCGCCGGCCTCGCGAGCGCGCCCTACGTGGCCGACGTGCTGAGCTACGCGGTGGTGCTCGCGCTGTTCTCGCTCGCGGTGGGGCTGACCTTCGGCCAGCTCGGCTACGTGAGCTTCGGCCACGCGGCCTTCCTCGGCGTGGGGGCCTACGCGGTCGGCCTGCTGGTCACGCGCGGCGGGCTCGACTACTGGAGCGCGGTGCCGCTGGCGCTGCTGCCCGGCGCGGCGCTCGGCGCGCTGGTCGGCCTGGCCTCGGTGCGCCTGGGCGGCGCCTACTTCGCGATCGCCACCCTCACGCTGGCCGAGATGCTGCGGCTGGTGGCCACCAACTGGATGGACGTGACGCGCGGGCCGCTGGGCATCATGGTCATGGTCCAGCCCATGGCCTGGACCGAGCGCCTGGGCTGGAGCGGCCAGCAGGGCTACCTGTTCGTGCTGCTCGCGACGCTGGGCCTGGCGCTGCTGCTGCTGGCTCGGCTGCGCGCGGGGCCGCTCGGGCGCGCCTGGACCTTCGTGCGCGAGGCGCCCGCGCTGGCCGAGTCGGTCGGCATCCCGACGCTGCGCGCGCGCGTCATCAACATCGCGCTGTCGGGCGCGCTGGCCTCGCTGGCCGGTGGCCTGCTGGTGCCCAAGGCGCTGGTGCTCTCGCCCGACCTGTTCGGCGTGCAGCATTCGGCGGCGGGCCTGCTGGCGGTGATCCTCGGCGGCAAGGCCACGCTGATCGGGCCCGTGATCGGCGGCATCGCCTTCGGCGTGCTGCCCGAGATGCTGCGCGCCATCGACGAGTACCGGCTCGGCCTGTTCGCGCTGATGCTGCTGGTGGTGGTGCGGCTGCTGCCCGAGGGCTTCGTGTCGCTGCTGCCGCGCTGGCGCAGGCCGGCGACTTCCGGCGGTGCGGCCACGGTCGCCGCGGCGTTGCCCGCGGTGGCGATGGTGGAGACGAGCGAGGCGCGCCCCGTGGCCGCGACCGGCGCGCCCATCGTCACCGCCCGCGGCGTTGGCCGGCGCTTCGGTGGCCTGGTCGCGGTCGACGGCGTCGACATGCAGATCGCCAGCGGCGAGTTGCTCGGCATCATCGGACCCAACGGCGCGGGCAAGACCACGCTGCTGTCGATGCTCGGCGGCTTCATGGCGACCAGCACGGGCGAGATCCGGCTGGCCGGCGAGGCCATCGATGCCGGCGCGCCGAACCGGGTCGCGCGGCGCGGGCTGGTGCGCACCTTTCAGCAGACCGCGCACTGCGCATCGCTGAGTGCGTTCGACAACGTGTTGTTCGCCAGCTACCTGCTGCATCGCGAGCGGCCCTGGGCGGGCCTGGTGCGCACGCCGGCCTTCGAGGCACGCGAGCGCGAGCGGCGCGAGAACGCGGCGCGCTGCCTCGCGGCGGTCGGCCTGGCCGAGCGCGCCGATGCCGTGGCCGGTACCTTGCCTTATGGCGAGCAGAAGCTGCTCGGCGTGGCGGTGGCGCTGGCCACGCGGCCGCGCGTGCTGCTGCTGGACGAGCCCGCCGCCGGGCTCAACCACACCGAGGGCATGCGGCTGGCGGCCGTGCTGCAGCGGGTGCGCGCCGACGGCTGCACGATCGCGATCATCGACCACAACCTGCCGCTGCTGATGTCGATCTGCGACCGCATGGTGGTGCTGCAGCAGGGCCGCAAGATCGCCGAGGGCACGCCGGCCGCCATCGCCGTGCATCCCGAGGTGCTGCGCGCCTACCTGGGCACGCCCGCCGAGCCGGCCGCCGCGCAAACCACGCCCGAGGAGGTGCCGGCATGAGCTTCGCCATCGAAGGACTGCAGGTGCGCTACGGCGCCGTCACGGCGGTGCACGACGTGTCGCTGCGCATCGCGCCGGGCGAAGTGGTGGCGCTGATCGGCGCCAACGGCGCGGGCAAGTCGTCCATCCTCAAAGCCGTGATGGCGCTCACGCCGCACACGGCGCGCAAGGTGGCCATCGACGGGCGGGCGCTGGAGCGCGCCGACACGCGCGAGCGGCTGCTCGCGGGCATCTCGCTGTCGCCCGAGGGGCGCCACGTGTTCCCGCAGCTCACGGTGCGCGAGAACATCGACCTCGGCTACCTGGGCAAGGACGGCGGCGAGCGCGCGGCGCGCCGCGAAGCCATGTACCAGCGCTTCCCGCGGCTGCGCGAGCGCGAGGCCCAGGCGGCCGGCAGCCTCTCGGGCGGCGAGCAGCAGATGCTGGCGATCGCGCGCGCCGTGATGGCCGGCCCGCGCCTGCTGATGCTCGACGAGCCCACGCTCGGCCTCGCGCCGATCGTGGTGCGCGAGCTGGCCGCCGCGATCCGCCATTTCGCGCGCGGCGGCATCGCCGTGCTGCTGGCCGAGCAGAACGCCGAGATGGCGCTGTCGACGGCCGACCGCGGCTATGTGCTGCAGGGCGGGCGCGTCGTCACCGAGGCCCCGGCCCAGGCGCTGCGCGCGAGCGAGGAGGTGCGCGCCGCCTTCATGGGCATGTAGAGCGCGCCGCGCACGACCGATCACATCTTCCAGAGGACACGAGATTCCATGACCCCACAGACATCCATCGATCCTTCCGCGCCCGGGCCCGTGCGGGTCGCCGCCGTCACCGGCGCGGGCGGTGGCCTCGGCCTCGGCGTGGCCGTGGCGCTGGCGCAAGCCGGCCTGCACGTGATCGCCATCGACCGCTCGCCCAAGGTCGGGGAGGCGGTCGCCGCGCATGCCGCGCGCGGCCTGCGCATCGAGGCGGCGGTGCTCGACGTCACCGACGAGGACGGCGTGCGCGCGCTCGTGGCCTCGGCGCTCGAGCGCTTCGGCCGCTTCGACGTGCTGGTCAACAACGCCGGCATCCATCCGAAGACCGACGGCGAGCGCACCGGCGTCACGGCCATGAGCACCGCGCAGTGGAAGGAGGTGCTCGACGTCAACCTCACGAGCGCCTTCGTGTTCAGCCGCGAGGCCATTCCCGCGATGCGGCGCAACGGCTGGGGCCGCATCGTCAACATGTCCTCGCGCGCGGGCCGCACGCTGGTCGGCACGGCCGGCGTGCACTACGCGGCCTCCAAGGCCGGAATGATCGGCATGAGCCGCGTGCTGGCCGCCGAGGTGGCGGCCGACGGCATCACGGTCAACTGCATCGCGCCCGGGCGCATCGAATCGCCGATGACGCAGCAGGGCAACGAGGCGCAGCGCGCGCGGCTGGTGGGCGCGATTCCCGTCGGCCGCATCGGTACGCCCGAGGAGATCGGGCACGTCGCCGCCTTCCTGGCCTCGGAGCAATCGGGCTACCTGACGGGCGCCGTGATCGACGTCAACGGCGGCACCTTCATGGCCTGAGCGCCGCGTCGCCATAAGAAAGGACAACGCCATGTCGACTGCTCATCACGCCAAACCCCTGCGCGGCGCCGCGCCGCACCATTTCGTCGACGAGGAATGGCTGGCCCTGCGCAGCGAGCCCGTGCTCGAACCCGACCTGCCGATCTTCGATCCGCATCATCACCTGTGGGACCGGCGCCCGCACAGCCTGTACCTGCTGCCCGAGATCCTGGCCGACATCCAGGCGAGCGGCCACCACGTGCGCGGCACCGGCTTCGTCGAATGCACCTCGATGTACCGCGCCGACGGCGACCCGCGCCTGGCCTGCCTGGGCCAGGTGGAGTTCACCAACGGCATCGGCGCGATGAGCGCGAGCGGCGTCTACGGACCGGTGCGCGTGTGCGCGGCCATCGTGGGCAAGGTCGACCTGAGCGAGGGCGCCTCGGCGCGCGAGCTGCTCGAGGCCTGCGTCGCGCGCGCGCCCGATCGCTTTCGCGGCATCCGCCACATGGCCGCCTGGGACGCGAGTCCCGAGGTCAGCACTCTCGTGCGGCCGCCGCCGCGCGGGCTGCTGATGGACAAGGGCTTCCGCGCCGGCTTCGCGCAGCTCGCGCCGCTCGACCTGGTGTTCGACGCCTGGGTCTACCACCCGCAGCTGGCCGAGCTCGTCGACCTGGTCGATGCGCATCCCGAGGTCCGCGTGGTGCTCAACCACATGGGCGGACGCGCCGGCCTCGGCCCCTACGCGGCCGATCCCGCGGCCACCTTCGCGCAATGGGCGGCCGGCATCCGCGAGCTCGCGAAGCGGCCCCAGGTCTCGATCAAGATCGGCGGCATCGGCATGCGGCTGGGCGGCTTCGGCTTCCACGACCGCGACCTGCCGCCCACGTCGGCGGAACTGGCCGAGGCCTGGCGGCCGTCCTTCGAGGTCTGCCTCGAGGCCTTCGGCCCGGCGCGCGCGATGTGCGAGAGCAACTTCCCGGTCGACAAGTCCCTGTGCAGCTACCGCACGATGTGGAACACCTTCAAGCGGCTGGCCGCGCCGCTGTCGAGCGACGAGCGCGCGGCGCTGCTGGCGGGCACGGCGGTACGCACCTACCGTCTGCCGGCCGCGCTGGCGCAGCGCGCGCCGGAGCACACCGCATGACGGGACAGCGCGAGATCGCGGCGACCTGGATGCGCGGCGGCACCAGCAAGGGCGTGTTCTTCGACACGCGCGCGCTGCCGCACGGCATGGCCAGCGATGCCGCGCTGCGCGACCGGGTGCTGCTGCGCGCGATCGGCAGCCCGGACCGCTACGGCAAGCAGATCGACGGCCTGGGCGGCGCGACCTCGAGCACCAGCAAGGTGGTGCTGGTGGGTCCCGCGAGCCGGCCGGACTGCGATGTCGACTACCTGTTCGGCGCCGTCGCCATCGAGGCGCCGGTGATCGACTGGAGCGGCAACTGCGGCAACCTGAGCGCCGCGGTCGGTCCCTTCGCGATCGCGTGCGGCCTCGTCGATGCGCCGCGCGATGGCATGGCCACCGTGAGGATCTGGCAGGCCAACATCGGCAAGCGCATCGTCGCGCAGGTGCCGATGCGCGACGGCGAGGTGGTCGAGGAGGGCGATTTCGAGCTCGATGGCCTGAGCTTTCCGGGCGCGGCGATACGGCTGGACTTCCTCGACCCGGCGGGAGGGGAGGAGGGCGGTGGTGGCGCTCTCTTCCCCACAGGCCGGGCGATAGACATCCTCGAAGTGCCCGGCGCCGCGACCGTCGAGGCCAGCCTGGTCGATGCGGGCAACCCGACCGTGTTCGTCGCGGCCGCCGACCTCGGGCTCACCGGCACCGAATCGCAGGGCGAGATCAATGCGAACACCGAGCTGCTCGCCCGGCTCGAGCAGCTGCGCGCGCACGCGGCGGTGCGCATGGGGCTGGCGCGCACGGCCCAGGAGGCCACCGAATCGCGTCCCGCGACGCCCAAGCTCGCCTGGGTCGCGCCGCCGGTCGACCACGCCGTGGCCGGCGGACGCCGCGTGGCGGCGCATGAGATCGATCTCGTGGCGCGCATCCTGTCGATGGGCAAGCTGCACCACGCGATGACCGGTACCGGCGCGGTGGCGATCGCCGCCGCCGCCGCGGTGCCGGGCACCGTCGTCTCGCGCATCGCGCCGGCGAAGGCCGATGGCAGCGTGCGCTTCGGCCACGCCTCGGGCGCGATCGAGGTCGGCGCGCAGGCCGAACGGGCACCCGAGGGGCACTGGCGGATCCGGCGCGTGTCGCTGTCGCGCAGCGCGCGCCGGCTGATGGTCGGCGCCGTCTGCGTGCCGGCGGCCTGCTTCGAGGCGGCCCCCGCAAATTCAACGAACAAGGAGCAATGAACATGACCTCTACACGAACCGCCCTGGTGACGGGCGCGGCCAGCGGCATCGGCCGCGAGAGCGCGCGGCTGCTGGCCGAAGCCGGCCTCCGCGTGATCCTGCTCGATCGCAGCGAGCAGGTGCGCGAAGCGGCCGCCGAGCTTGCCGCCGCGGGCGCGAAGGCCGAGGCCGTCGTCGCCGATCTTTCCGACCTGGCCGCGCTCGATCGCGTTGGCGACCAGGTGCTGGCGCTGTGCGACGGCGTCGACATCCTGGTCAACAACGCGGGCGTGCATCCCAAGGTCGATGGCCGCATCGCGCAGTTCGAGGCCATCGCGCTGGCGGACTGGGAGTTCGTCTTCCGCGTCAACACCACCGCGCCGTTCCTGCTGTGCCAGAAGATGCTGCCGGCGATGAAGCACAAGGGATGGGGCCGGATCGTCAACATCGCCTCGCGCGCGGGCCGCACCTATTCGCCGCGCGCCGGCACCCACTACTCGGCGTCGAAGGCCGCGGTGATCGGCATGACGCGAAAGATCGCGGGCGACTACGCGCCGTTCGGCATCACGGCCAACTGCATCGCGCCCGGGCAGATCGAGACGCCGCTGGCGCGGACCTCGGCGCCGGAGGTGCTCGCCGAGGCCGCGAAGAAGATTCCGGCCGGCCGGCTCGGCACGGTCGGCGAGATCGCCTCGGCCGTGCTCTACCTCGCCAGCGACGGCGCCAGCTTCGTCAACGGCACGGTGGTCGACATCAACGGCGGCGAGACCATGGCCTGAGGCCGGTCCCCATTTTTTTCCAACGATCAAGGAGTTCCCCCGATGGAGCAGACCCTGGAGCAGGAAGCGCCAGCGCCGTTTCCGCAGATCCGGTCGGTGTTGAAGCACAAGCGCCGCATCGTCGGCGTGGCCAGCGCGGGCGTCGCCGCGCTGGGCATCTGGCTGGCATGGCGCACCGGCGTCGTCGAGCTGTATGCGATCGCGCTGGTGCTCGCGGCGGCGGTGCACATGGCCATGAAGGTGGCGGTCGAGGTGATCGAGCTGGTCGCCGAGACGCTGATGCCGAGATGAGCACGATGACATTCGACGTTTGCGTGGTGGGCGCGGGCCTGGCGGGGCTGACCGCCGGCGTGCGCGCGGCCGAGGCCGGGCTGCGCGTGGTGGTGCTCGAGCGCTCGGCCGATCCCGAGTACCTGTGCAATTCGCGGCTGACCGGCGGCGCCTTCCACGTCTGCCTCAACGACATCCAGACCGAGGCCGGCCGGCTCGAGCGGATCATCCTCGACGCGACGCACGGCGCCGCGCACGCGGGCCTCGCGCGCGCCATCGCGACCGATGCGCGCCGCGCCGTCAAGTGGCTGCAGTCTCAGGGCATCCGTTTCATCAAGGGCGGTTCCGAGCCGCACCACAACTTCGTGCTGTCGCCGCCTTCGCTGCAGCGCGTGGGTTCGGAATGGCGCGGCCGCGGCGGCGACGTGCTGCTGCGCACGCTGGGCGCGGCCCTGGCGCGTCATGGCGGCGAGCTCAGGCGCGGCCACCGCGCGCAGGAACTGATGGTGGCGCATGGCCGCTGCGTCGGCGTGAAGGGCTTGGCGCAGGAGGGGCCGTTCTCGATCGAGGCCGACGCGGTCGTGATCGCCGACGGCGGCTTCCAGTGCGATCCGGCGCTGCTGCGCCAGAGCATCTCGCCCGAGCCCGCGAAGCTGCTGCAGCGCAATGCGCGCTCGGGCCTGGGCGACGGCGTGCGCATGGCACAGGCGGCCGGGGCACGGCTGTCGGACCTGCGCGGCTTCTACGGCCACGTGATGAACCGCAACGCGATGACCGACGACCGGCTGTGGCCGCTGCCGTGGATGGACAACGTGGCCACAGCCGCCATCGTGGTGGATGCCGGCGGGCAGCGCATCGCCGACGAGGGCCGCGGCGGCGTCTACCTGGCCAACCGCATCGCGGCGCTGGCGGACCCGCTGTCGGCCTTCGTGGTCTTCGACCAGCCGATCTGGGACGGGCCGGGCACCTCGCGCTTCCTGCCGCCCAATCCGCACATGGAGAAGTGCGGCGGCGCCATCGAGCGCGCCGATTCGATCGAGGCGCTGGCCGGCAAGCTCGGCATCGACGGTGCGGCGCTCGCGGCCACGGTCGCGGGCCACAACGCCGCGCTGGCGGCGGGCACGACGGCCAGACTGGCGCCGCCGCGCAGCCTGGAGCGCTACAAGGCGCTGCCGGTCGTGACCGGGCCCTTCTACGGCGTGCCGGTATGCGCCGGAATCACCTACACCATGGGCGGCCTCGCGATCGACGAATGGTCGCGCGCCATGGACGAACAGGGCGCGCCCTTCGCGGGGCTGTACGCGGCCGGCGGGGCCAGCGGCGGCCTCGAGGGCGGCGAGGACGTCGGCTACGTGGGCGGCCTGGCGAAGGCTGCGACCACCGGCCTGCGTGCCGCGGAGCACATCGTGGGCCAGCGCGCAACGGCGCGCTCCTGAGCGATGCGCAACATCAAGACTGGGAAGCAATGGAACAACAAGCAGTGAAGACGGACGTGCTCGTGGTGGGCGGTGGTCCGGTGGGGCTGTCGCTCGCGGGCGACCTGGGCTGGCGCGGCCATGCGTGCGTGCTGATCGAGCAGGGCGACGGCGTGGTGCGGCAGGCCAAGATGGACGGCGTGGGCGTGCGCACCATGGAGTTCTGCCGGCGGTGGGGCATCGTGGCCGACGTGGAGGGCAGCGACTACAACCGCGCCTATCCGCAGGACAACGTCTACCTGACCACGCTCGACGGCTACGAGCTGGGCCGCCAGCCGATGCCGGCGATGCAGGACGACCGGCCGCCGCCCGAGAGCCCGCAGAAGCGCGAGCGCTGCCCGCAGAACATGTTCGACCCGATCCTGCAGAAGTTCGCGCGCTCGCGCCCGGGCGTCTCGCTGCGCTACGGCCAGCGGCTGCTCGACTTCGAGCAGGACG
This sequence comes from Variovorax sp. FG153, assembly GCF_057809595.1. Taxonomy (NCBI): domain Bacteria; kingdom Pseudomonadati; phylum Pseudomonadota; class Betaproteobacteria; order Burkholderiales; family Comamonadaceae; genus Variovorax; species Variovorax sp. FG153. The sequence goes on along the minus strand of NZ_JBMDKG010000016.1, from coordinate 69,256 downwards.
CCGAGGGCGTGACCGCCACCGTCGAGCACGCCGCCACCGGCGTCAGGACCGTCTACCGCGCGCGCTACCTGGTCGGCTGCGACGGCGGGCGCAGCACCGTGCGCGAGCGGCTGGGCATCGGCATGCAGGGCAAGGGCGTGCTCACGCACACCACCAACGTGATCTTCCGCTGCGCCGGCTTCAACGCGCTGCACGACAAGGTGCCGGGCTACCGCTACATGTTCGTCGGCGCGCAGGGCGTGTGGGCCACCATCGTCGCGATCAACGGCAAGGACCAGTGGCGCATGTCGATCATCGGCACCGCCGACGAACGCAAGGTCTACGGCGACGACGAGCTCAAGGCCTTCGCGCACCGCGCGGTGGGCCGCGTGTTCGAACTCGAGATCCTCAGCATCCTGCGCTGGACCCGCATCGAGCAGGTGGCCGACGCCTATGGGCGCGATCGCGTGTTCATCGCGGGCGATGCCTGCCACCTGACCTCGCCGACCGGCGGGCTCGGCATGAACACCGGCATTGGCGACGCGGTCGACATCTCGTGGAAGCTCTCGGCCTGCCTCGAGGGCTGGGGCGGTCCGGCGCTGCTGGCGTCCTACGGCATCGAGCGCCGCCCGATCGCGCACCGCATCACGCGCTTTTCCACCAGCAACCTCGAGGTGATGCAGCAGGTGCCGCACACCGCACGGGTCTTCGAGCCCGGCGAGGCGGGCGACCGCGCCCGCGCGCAGGTGGGGCAGGCGCTGTCCGACGGGCTGCGCAAGGAGTGGTTCTCGAAGAACATGCACCTGGGCAACCGCTACACCGGCTCGCCCGTGTGCGTCTACGACGAGCCCGAGTCGCCCGAGCAGATCCAGGCCGAGTTCCTCGATGCCGTGAACTACCGGCCCGGCACGCGGCCCGGCGCGCGCGCGCCGCATGCCTGGCTCGAGGACGGGCGCTCGACGCTCGACCTGTTCGGCCGCGGCTTCGTGCTGATGAGCGATGCGGCCCACGTCGACGAGGCCGCCGCGCTGCTGGCCGCGGCCGAGGCGGCGGGCGTGCCCGTGCGCCAGCAGGCGATGCGCGAGCCCGAGGTGATCGCGGCCTACCAGAAGCGCCATGTGCTGGTGCGGCCCGACGGGCACGTGGCCTGGCGCGGCGATGCGATGCCGCGCGACCCGGCGGCGCTGGTGAAGACCGTGGCCGGACATTGAGCGGGATAGACGAAGAAATGGAAACGAGAGGAATGCAATGACACAGCAAGAGAACCAGCACGACGTGGTCGTGATCGGCGCCGGCATGGCCGGCCATTGCGCGGCCATCGAGGCGGCGCGGCGCGGCGCCAGCGTGCTGCTGCTCGAGAAGACCGCGCTGTACGGCGGCAGCACCCGCATGTGCGGCGGCGCCTTCGCGTTCGCCGGCACCGAGGTGCAGCGGCGCAACGAGATTCCCGACAGCGCGCAGCTGCTCGAGCAGGACCTGCTCGAGGCCGGCAAGCATCGCAACGACAAGGCGCTGGTGCATGTGTACGCCGAGCGCCAGTACGAGACCTACGAATGGCTGCAGGCGATGGGCTTGCGCTTCGACAAGGTCTCGCTGAGCGGCAGCCAGTCGGTGCCGCGCAACCACAGCATCGACCCCGTGCTGGTGCTCGAGACGCTGCATGCGCAGGCGCTCGCGGCCGGCGTCGGGTACCGCGCCGGCGCCCACGTCGAGCGGCTGCTGACCCAGGGCGAGGGCGACGCGCGCCGCGTGACCGGCGTGGTGCTGAAGGACGGCGAGCGCATCGGCGCGCGCGGCGGCGTGGTGATCGCCACCGGCGGCTTCTCGCGCGCGCCCGACCTGGTCGAGCGCTTCGCGCCGCACCTGCGCGACGCGCGGCCCATGGGCGGCCACGGCAACACCGGCGACGGCCTGCGCATGGCCTGGGCGCTCGGCGCCGACCTGATCGACCTCGGCTACGTCAAGGGCACCTTCGGCGCGCCCGTGGCGGAGCCGGCGCCGGGCAAGGAGGAGGTGGCGCCGCGGCTGGTGTCGGCCATGTACCGCGGCGCGATCATCGTGAACAGGGCAGGGCGCCGCTTCGTGAACGAATCGGTGTCGTACAAGACCATCGGCGACCGCTGCCTCGAGCAGCCCGAGCTGCTGGGCTTCCAGGTCTTCGACCAGCGGGTGATGGACCAGTCCTCGCCGCTGCCCACGGTGGCCGACTACAAGGGCGCGCTCGATGCCGGCCTGGTGAAGCAGGCCGATTCGCTCGAGGCGCTGGCCGCCGCGCTGGGCATCGAGGCCGCCGCGCTGCGCGAGACCGTCGACGCCTACAACCGCGCCTGCGACGGCGCCGAGCCCGATGCCTTCGCCCGCACCTCGCTGAGCACCGGCTACGGCAAGCCCACGCGCGTGGAGACCGGGCCGTTCTACGGCCTGGCCTGCACCACCGGACTGACCTCGACTTATTGCGGCCTGCACATCGACGTCGATGCGCGCGTGCTCGACGTCTACAAGCGGCCGATCGAGGGCCTCTATGCGACGGGCGAGGTGATGGGCGGCTTCCATGGCGAGACCTACATGAGCGGTTCCTCGCTGGCCAAGGGCTGCATCTTCGGACGCCTGGCGGCGCAGCATGCCGTGGCGAGGGCCGCGGCATGAGCGCGGGACAGACCAGCCCCGGCGCGCGTTTCCGCGCTGCGCTGCGCGAGGAGTCGCCGCTGCAGATCGTCGGCACCATCAACGCCAACCATGCGCTGCTGGCGCGCCGCGCCGGCTACCGCGCCATCTATCTCTCGGGCGGCGGCGTCGCCGCGGGCTCGCTGGGCCTGCCGGACCTCGGCATGAGCGGCCTGGAGGACGTGCTGGTCGACGTGCGCCGCATCACCGACGTGTGCGACACGCCGCTGCTGGTGGACATCGACACCGGCTTCGGCCCCAGCGCCTTCAACATTGCGCGCACGGTGCGCAGCCTGGTCAAGGCCGGCGCGGCCGCCTGCCACATCGAGGACCAGGTCGGCGCCAAGCGCTGCGGCCATCGGCCGGGCAAGGAGATCGTCGGCGTGCGCGAGATGGCCGACCGCGTGAAGGCGGCCGTGGATGCGCGCACCGACGATGCCTTCTTCGTGATCGCGCGCACCGACGCGATCGCGATGGAGGGCGTCGATGCAGCGATCGAGCGCGCACGCGCCTGTGTCGAGGCCGGCGCCGACGCCGTGTTCGCCGAGGCCGCGCAGGACCTGCCGACTTACCGGCGCTTCGTGGACGCCACCGGCGTGCCGGTGCTCGCGAACATCACGGAGTTCGGCCAGACGCCGCTGTTCTCGGTCGAGGAACTGCGTTCCGCCGGCGTCGCGATGGTGCTCTATCCCTTGAGCGCCTTCCGCGCGATGAACAAGGCGGCCGAGGCGGTCTATGGTGCGATTCGTCGCGATGGTCATCAGCGCGCGGTGCTGGATTCGATGCAGACGCGCGAGGAGCTCTATGAACGCATCGGTTATCACGCCTTTGAGCAGCGGCTCGATGCGTTGTTTTCGCAGGGGCGTCGCGGGGCTTGAGGGGGCCTTGGCTGCTGTGGCTGCAGTCGTTTCAAAAAAACAATGAGTGATACGCCAATTCCGTGAGACACAAGCGGGCTTATGTCAAGCGTTTCCAGCTTGAAAAATCGTAAATCTCTGAAAGAGTATGAACGACGAAAAGGCCCCGTAAGGGGCCTTAGCTTTTTCGACCGCAGGAGCTGGCGGCCGCCAGCGTTTTCCTTCTGCACGGGCGAGCAGGGCAGGGCAGCTAACCACCTTGCACCCTCTTGGATACACGCCTACGCCACAAGGGCTCCGGCAATGGTTTTGCAACAGGGTTGCGCTAGCGTCTCGGCATGTAACTAGTGATCGCGATCGCCAGAATCCTTGTCTAGCTGCCTCTTCACAGCCTTGATCGCCAGGTGCCCCACCACACCGAAGAGCGCGCAGCAGCAGATGACCGAAAACTCGTATGAGTCCCAGCTCATGAGCTACCTCTTCCGCAGCAACTGCGCGCGCAGGAGCTTCGCGACAACGTCGCTCACAGTCATGCCAACCTGGCCGTCCATGTTCTGCCTGGCCAGGTACGCGTCCAAGCCTTCTTTCACATCGTCGGGAAGGAGCAGCACCACCTGCTTTCCCTTGCGTGCTCGGTAAGCCGCTTGCCGCTCTGCGCCGGTCATAGGTTCCACCTTCCGTTTACGTTGCATGCCCAGATCGTACCGTCACTAGTGACGGCCTGTCTACTGGGTCTGAAAGGACCAGGGCGAGCCCGCCTTAACTCGCGGCTGAAATCCGTTGTTGCCGCCCTGCGTCTCCAACGGCGCAGCCGGCTGGCGCTTGACGCCGTTGTCAATGAGCGTCAGACCGGCCGGACGACTGGCCGCCTGGTCAGCCTGGTCCGCGCCAACGCGACCGGACTCAGAGCGGATCTGGTCCTGCCTCGCGTCGGACACGCGTAGCTCCCCCTCCATCGGCCACATCGTGGCCATCGAAGACCACTCCCCGACCTGGAGCCGCACCGTAGGCCCAGTCACGATCACGGCCACTCCGAGGTCGCGCAAGGTATCGAGGGTCTGCCGCTCCACGACTCGCGTACCACCGTCGATCCACTCCACGACCCCGGCAGTGTGGCCGCGCCCGACGAGGAGGCCGGACAGTCGAATCCGATACTTCGAGGTGAGGTCATTGAAATAGCGCTCCTGAGGCGATTTCTCGGCCGCTGGTGCCTGGGCCTTGACCGGTGCGATTTGAGCGCTTGGCGGTGCCATTCCGGCCGTTGGCGGAGCCTTGCCGCTTGCCGCAGTCGAATGCGCAACCGCGGTTGGCTGCGGTGGCTTGAAGAACGCGTAGGCTTTCCAGCCACCCCAGACCAGGCAGAAGATCGCGATCATCGCCCCGTACTGAAAGCCCGAACTCTTCCAGAACACCGCGCGGTTATCGGTGTACGTCTCAGTGTCGATCTCCTCTGAGTTGTGGCTCTTGTAGGTCCCGAAGTACTTCACGTCGTACTTGTTGATGTTGTCGGTGACCTTGACGAACTCGCCGTTGCCCTGGCCCTTGTAGATCGTGACGCGGTACCGCTTGTCCTGGCCGAGCGCGGACAGCTTCAAAAACGTGAATTTCTGATCAACCCGCCGCCGCCAGAGCGCCAACACGTCGAGCAGGGATTGACCCATGAGCAGCACCGTCATGCCACGGTGGCCGTGCTCCGACACGAACAACGTCAGCTCCTCGGTGGCCTTGGTGCGATTGCCCCACCAGCTCTGCGCCTCATCGAAGACGTGCAGGGCGTTGTCCCGGGTCTTTTCGATCCACGTCCCGTCGATGGTGACCATCTTGCCCTTGCGCTTCACCTCGCGGGGCCGCATGTCCTCGCGCGTCAGCGGAAACAGCAATGCCTTGACCTGCTCGAAGGGAATGTCGGCAGCTTCGGCGATCCGTGCCTGGCACGCCTCGGTGTCCAACCCCTCGATGTACGCCACCACCTCGCGGCCCTTCTTGAGCCACGGAATGACAAGCGTACTCATTGCCTCGTACGACTTGCCAGAACGAGGCAGGCCCTCGTAAAAAAGGATTGCCATGGTCTACCACTGGAAGAGGGTAAAGAACTTGCGCGTGAGCCTGAACGCGTAGCCCGCGCCGATGATGGCCATGGCCTGCGGGACACCGCATTGCGTAGCCACCCAGATGATTCCGCCGTCCATGCCGGACCAGACACCGCCGAGCCCGCCCGACAGCCAGGCCGGCACAGGGATGATGGACACGATGTAGACAAACGCGCCGACCAGGCCATCGAGCACAGCCACGAACGCGTCTTGCACGAAGTCCCACATGGCGCCGAACACGGCAACGACCAAGGACCACAACCAGTCGGTAAATTGCTTGAGCATGCTGTCTCCGATTACTCGATCGCCGAGCGGAAGGCCCAGATCGTGGCCAGCAGCATCAGCACGCCTTTGATGGCCAACATGACGCGCTCCGCCATGGTCGAGCAGAACGCATCGAAGCTGAACGACACCGTTCTATCGAACAGCGGGAACGAACCCTCGCTCGTGGGGCAGGAACCGCCACCTGCGACGTTGAAGAAGCCCGCAACAGCAGCACCTGCAGGAGACGACAGCATGGCATCTTTACCAGCGACAAGCACCCCCTTGAAGGTACGTTCACCCTTTGTGTACAGCTTCGAACCATCCACCTTCGTGGGGTCACCACCACACCCGGTATCCGACGAGTTTTTCTCGCATTTCTCAGCCTTCTTGTCGCCTTCCTTCTCGGCCTCTTTCGTCACACCACTCCCGGTCGTAGTGGTGCTCTCACTACGCAAGGTGCCATCCGGGTTTGTAGTGCGAACAGTCTTCGTGGTGGTCGACGTCCCGTCGACATTCTTCGTCGTCGTCGTCGTTGTCGTGGTCTTCGATCCATCGGCATTCGTCGCCGTTTCTGACGTCGTCTCTGACGTCTTCTTGTCGTCGGACTTCGGCGGGTCGGGCGTGCCTGGCGGCTTCGTGCCGTCACCAGGTTGCGACATATCCGGCGCACACACAGGCTTGCCGTTCACCACGCCAGCAGCCTCGCCAGGCGCGCAGGAATCGGGAGGCACCGCATCGTTAGGGGAGGGCGCATTCCCATCGCCGGTGGGCACACCAGGGCCACCGCCAGAATCGCACTTACTGCCATTCGTCGAGTAAGAACCCTTGGCGAAGTAATGCTTCTTGCCCTGAACAAGGGCAGAGCCCGCAGGAAACTCCCCATCGAAAGCAGCGGCACAACCCTTGGAACAAACGATGTACGGCGGCCCTTTGGCAATCTCGCTGCCCGCATCGAAGTAACCGCCGCTGATCGTCTGACCAGGCGTGCAGTTGGCTTGATTCAGCTCGCACGCAGTGTGTGCAGCATTCTCGGTATAAGGTGAATTGCAAGCACACTGAGTCCCCGTAAGCGTGCTGTTCGCAGGACAAAGCTGCGCGGCGCGAGTCTGGAAGGTGCTACCAGCGGAATCCGACACGCGCTGACCATTGCTTCGCTGAAACCTCTGATAGGCACAACTGCCATTGGCGTTGATATAGGAATTCGCGAAGGTGGTCAACGTATCCCCGCCTAGATAGGCCATCCAATCCGCGCAAGCCGCCTCCTTTGTTGAAAACCAACCCTGCGGATTTTGAATTCTGTACTCAGTGCCAGCGACCGTAGGAATCAACGCAACAGCCTGCCCAGCGACCAGCAGCAGCAACAGCGCGAACACGCGCAGCAGATGACGCGTCATGTCAATTGACCCGAAGGCCCATAACGCAAGCGGCGCCACTGAGGACGCCGCAGAAGAAAGCAAGGATGAGCCACATGGTGGTAATGCTCGGACCGTCACTAGTGACGACCCGAGCTAGTGGCATCAGCCGCGAATGAAGCCGATGACCTTCTTGGCGCCGTAGCGCACGACTTCCGGCACGACCTTCAGCGCGCCGATGGCCAGGATGCCAACGCCGATTGCGGCGAAGTCCACAGCGCCCGTGATCGAAGAAAAGTCCATGATGATTTCCTTTAACGTGAGTTGATGAAATTGACCACCGTCCCGACTGCCCACCCGAAGAGGTAGCAGACGACCACACACGAAAACCCCCACGCCCAGACGGCAGCAAACTCGGTTGGCGAGGGAGTCACGAACGCCGATGCAACGCCGAGTTCGGACCCGGCGACAACGACATACGAACAGGTTGAAAGGTCCGACGGCTGCGAGGCCGTGATTGCGAGCGGCTGCGAGCCATCCGCTAGTGCTGGCAGGGCTTGCGCGCAAATCACGCCTCATCCCTCCAGCGAATGCAGGGCACGGCCGCGTGATCGCGGTTGCGTGCCAGGTAGATGCGCTCGCCGCGCTGTGCGGCACGCTCGATGACGTCGGCCACGAGCCACAGACCGACAAACGCCGCAATGCTCCAGAAGAACACGACCATGCAGAACTCGAACGTCATCGCACGCCCTCTGCATAGTCGTCGGCCGTGCCCAGGCGATCCAAATCGATCACAGTCACCGGCTCACCATGCTCGGCGTACTCGATGGCCATGTGCATGGCTTCCTCCTCGTCGGTGATGACACCGCCGCCAGCCTCCCGCAACGAGCGCACCCATTCCGGCTGGCCATCAACTAGTGACGGGCAGAGGAACCGCCCTGTTTCGAGAGACTGGACGACGAACCGCATCACGCCGCCTGCGGACCCCGCTGAGCGGGTTGCTTCATGTCGAGCGGCTTGATCGCGACCATGATGATCTTGGTCCCGTCTTCACGCGTGGCCTCGACCTCGAAGGTCGCCATGGCGCGGATGGGCGCCGCGTTGAGCGTCGGGCCAAGGTGCGCCCACTTCTCGAACTCGGTGTGATCGCCGAGCTTGAACGGGCGCGTCACGTGGCCGAGCGCGCGGCCTGCGCCGTTCTCCTTCATATCCACTTCGCAGTGGAAGACGGTCGAGCTGAACGCGCGACCCTCGAACGTGCCGGTCGATTCCTTGATACCGTGCACAAGCACTTCCGATTGCATTTGCATACTGGTTTTCTCCAGGCCGGGTTAAGCCGCTTGCATGGCCTGGCCAGGGCCTGCGGGCTGTAGAAAGGTCACGACGGTGCGGGCGGCTGATGCAGCCAGCTCCAGCTCGGAGAAGGCCTTGAGCCGCCCCGGCCGCTTGTATTGGCCATCGTCACCAACGGGGAAGAGGTCGAGCAGCACATCGACGCCGAGGTGCTTGATGGCGAAGGACACGCTTGGCGAGGCCACATTGCGCAGCCAGCGGATGCAGCGCGAGACTTCCGCGTTCACCGTCTCCAGGGGCAGGCGCGGAGTGGTCTTAATGCGCTGCCGCTCGAACAGCTCATCTGCGAGCGCGAGCATCTCCGAATGCCAGGCGGACGCACCTGCAAAGAAGTCAGCCGGCCGCCGCAGCATGTCGGAGGGCAGCTCCCGCACCTTGTTGCCATAGCGCGTCTCGATGCGCACCCAGGGGTTGCCAGAGTCCTCGCCGAAGAGCTGGTGACCCTTCTCGTACACGTTGGTCTGCTTTCCCGTGGACTTCATGCCCAGGTAGAAGGACCGCGCTTTGCCATTGATCCAGTCGCCTGGCTGCGTGGTCTTCGGCCGCTTGCCGTAGACATCCATGGCCCCCGCCCGGTAGTCCGTGGCCAAGCGCTCCATGCCGCCTGGCATACCGTCGAAGAAGTCCAACGCGAGATCGACGCGCGTCACATCGCCGTCTTCGTCATCAATCAGCTTCGCCAGGCGCGTGGTCCACTCGTGCTCTGCGAACGTGCACGCGGCTCCGAAGAGGTTGCAGTGCAGCGTCTGCGCTTGTGCCTGCTGCCGAGGGCTGTCACTGCTGGTCAGGAAGCCGACCCAGCCGCATTCCTGGCCGTTGCGCTCGATGCTCCAGCGGTAGCGATAGAAGTCATGGCCCTTGCGAATCTCGGGGTGCACGCTGAACTCTCGGCCGAGGATGCCCGCGACGGTCTGCGCGAGCTGCATCGCCTGCGTGCCCGCCCAGTGCTCCTCGTTCGGTAGCTCGGCCAGCACCTTGTGCACCCGATGCGCTTGCGCTTCCCAGATGTTGAAGGGCTCGGGCCCGAACAGCAGCTCGGCCGAGGGGAGGGCGGCATTGCGACGCTGGACAGTGAAACGAACCCAGTCAACATGGACGTTAGTCTTCGACGCCCTGCGCTCCGCTTGGAGCCTCCACTTCACCTCACCACCATCCAAGACGAGCGAGTTCCGAGCCGGGCGCGTCATCGAACGTTACCCCCGTGATTACCAACGGGGGTGGCTGACACCGACCCGGCGCCCGCGCAGGCGCGTGCGCTCGTGTCGGCGCCCGCTTTGCTCCGGCGTGAGCCCGCGACAGGCGGCGTGATCCAGCCGGACAGCATTCCCGCTCCGGACTGGCCGTTACGGAGGCGATAGGTCTTGCCCTCGCCTAGTTTTCCGGTTGTGGTAATCAGCGCCATAATCGCCCTCACGATTAGTAACTGACGGTCATATAACTGTCAGAGCTACTACTAGCCGGGCGAGATACTAGCCTCAGGAGTTACTAAATGAATCAGATTGAAGAGTTAAATCTTTTGATCGACAAGGCATCTGCGATAGCCGGTAGCGATTACCGACTCGCGAAAATGATCGGCGCGATGCCTCAAAACGTGAGCAACTGGCGCCACGACCGGGCCTCTTGCTCTCCCGAGAACCGCGCGCTGTTGGCCGCAGTGGCAGGACTCGATCCAGTGGCAGAACTCGCACGCGCGACACTGGACAAGCATCAAGGCACTTCGAAGGGAGACCTGCTCATGAAAGCCTTGGGAAAGTCATCGCGTCTGACTGGCGCAATAGCCGGTATCGTTGGCGCCGTGGTACTAGCGATTTCTTCGCTCATCCCCCAGAGGGTTGAAGCGATGCCGGTGCTGAAGCCACTACACAATGAGTGTTATGTCAAATCACGCTGACGAAAGACGATGCAGCCGCAGCCCTCGATTTACCAGTTCTCGGGGATTGGCTCTCGAGGCGGAGCTCCCTAGGATCGCCCGTTTTCCCGACCCTGCCCCGCGATCGCCATGTCGTGCCACCGGGCTCATCGTTTCATGCAACAGCACACGCTCGCGGCCATCCCCGCCCCTGTTTCGTCAACCCACAGCACCGGCTCGCTTCGGGCCGTCGCACGCCGCAGCTGCGCACTGCTGGTGCTGCTGCTGGCCGCTTGCGGCGGTGGTGGAGGCAGCGGTGGCGGCGCGTTCGCACTGCCGCCCGTCGGCCCCGCGACGACGCCGACGGAGCCCTCCGCGCCGACGGAGCCTTCGGTGCCGACGGAGCCTTCCGTGCCGGAGCCGCCCCCGCCGCTCACCATCGGGGGAACGGTCACCGGATTGAAGGGCCACGGGCTCGTGCTGGCGAACAACGACGACACGCTGGCGGTGTCGGCCGATGGTGCCTTCACCTTTTCCACCGCGCTGGCGCAAGGCGCGACCTACGCGGTGAGCGTGCGGTCCCAGCCCGGCGGACCTTCCAGGTCTGCACGGTCAACGGCGGCACGGGCACCGTGGCCGATACGGCGGTCACCGGGGTGAAGGTGCTGTGCGCCACGCAGTCGTACGCGGTGGGCGGCACGGTCGGCGGACTGGCCGGCACGGGCCTGGTGCTGCAGAACAATGCGGGGGACGATCTGCCCGTCGCGGCCAACGGCAGCTTCGTGTTTCCGGTCGCGGTGGCCAGCGGCGCCGCCTATGCGGTGACCGTGAAGACGCAGCCCGGTGGACCGACCCAGCTGTGCTCGGTGGCGCAGGGCAGCGGCACCATCGACGCGGACGACGTGGCTTCGGTGCAGGTGGTCTGCGCCACCCGCACCCGTGCGGTGAACGTCACGGTGAGCGGTCTCGACGGACAGGGCCTGGTGCTGCAGAACAATTCGGGCGACGACCTGGCCGTCGGCGCCAATGGCAGGCGCCAGTTCGCGACCTCCGTCGCCGAAGGGAGCACGTATGCCGTGACGGTGAAATCCCAGCCGCGCATGTACACCCAGTTCTGCACCGTCGGCCGGGGCAACGGCACGGTCGCCGCGGCGGACATCGACGATGTGAGCGTGGCCTGCGCCACTCCCGCGACGCGCAGCGTCTACGTGTCCTCCTTGCTCGGCTCCAGCATTCCCATGCTCATGCGCTACAGCGCCGCCGACCTGACGGCACAGGCATCGACCATCGCGCCCGCCACCTTCGTGTCGTTCGCGGCCGATCCGAAGGGGCGTCTCGTGTTCGGCGGGAGCGACAGCGGTCGGGTGTATGCCATCCGGCAAGGCGATGGCATCGATACGATGAGCTCCGCAACCTTGGGCGCCCGCGGAGCTGTCGCGGTGGGCATGCATCCCAGCGGCGACTATCTCTATGTCGTCGCGAACGGCGACGGCCTGCTGAGCACGTATGCCGTGCCCCCGGCCACGCCCGCGGCACCGGGCGTTCTTCAGCAGAAATTCCTCTCGGGCGCCAGCGGTACCTCCCCGCTGCCGCTGCCGCTGGCGGTGGATCCGCTGGGGCGCTTCGTGTTCGTCGGCACCAGCGGCCAGGGCATCCAGACGCTGCCGATCCGCGCGGATGGCACGCTGGATGACCCGGTCCGGCAAGCAACAACAGACGTGGTATCGGTCGTGGTCCACCCTTCCGGCGCCTACCTCTATGCCATCGGCACGGATGGCATGTTGCGGACCTACTCGATCCATGCGTCGACCGGCGCCCTCACGCAGACGGCCCTGACGGTGGCCGGCCTGGGAGTGGATGGGTCGACCTCCCTGGCCATCGACGGCAGGGGCCGCATGCTCAGCCTGGTCGATACGGTCAACCAGTTGCAATACACGCGGGCGATCACCGACATGGCCACCGGCGCACTGGGGACGCCCTTCCCGATCCACGGCCTGATCAATCCTGTGGCCACCGCCTTCGACCCTTCGAGCGACGGCGTGAACTTTCTCGTGGGCTCCCTCAACCTCTTCCGCCGCACCATCGACCCCGCCCAGGCCAGCTACGCGAACACGCTGACCACGCAGGTCGGGCCCGCGATCAGGGCGATGGTGCTGCTCAATCGCTGAGAGGCCCGCGGACGTTCGTGCGGCAGGCGTCGAGCGGGTTCGCGCGCGCCTCCAGCTTGCGCGCCCGGCTCGACCGAACGGGTCGGCGACCCGGCGCTTCCCCGAGAATGCCCGGCTGCTGACGCTGCGCGTGCGTCAGCGCGGAGAGTCCTTCGGCCGTGACTTCGAGAACGACCGCGCGTGCGATCACGAGCTCGCCGGTGCGCTCCCTGCGCGGCGGGTCGAAGCGTGCCTTCACGAGGCCGGCAGCCTCCAGCGAGAGGAGCTGTTCGATCTCGTCGGGGGAGGTCGATTCGGCGGGCAGGCGCCGCTGCCAGAAGGACGCCAGCAGCCTCATGCTGTCCAGCACGCGAAGCTGCCGCTCGTTGAGGATCTTTCGACGCATCGCTACCTTCTCCTGGCTGAAGTCGAACATTGGCGCCCCCGAAACGACTTTATGGAACGAGGAACATGCCCTGCTCGTAGGCGCTTTTCCGATCACGCCGCCATCCATGTGCCTTGCAGGGGTCCGTGCGAATCGGCGCGCCACGACGTGAGAGCGTCCAGCCAGGCCAGCCCAGCCCAGGTTCAGGGCAAGCTTCGACGGATCGCCGGTGCCCGCATCAGCGCACGGAGAGATCCCCGGCGCTCGACGTGAGGAAGTCCAGGAATGCCCGCAGTGCCGCGCTCTTGTGATTGCGATGCGCGTAGGTCGCATACAGCCAGATCGTCGGGGGCATCGCATCTTTCAGCACGGGCACCAATGCACCCGAGCCCAGGTGCGCGCGCGCCAGCACCTCGGGCACGCAGGTGACGCCGAGCCCTTTCACCGCCAGTGCGATCAGCGGTGCGGCATCGTCCGCATCGAGGCGGCTGCGCACGGGCACGTGGTGCGTCTTGCCATCGATCAGGAAGGGCAGCCGGGGCGACGCGTCCCACAGCGAGAAGGTCAGCAGTTCGTGCCGGGCCAGGTCCTCGGGCTTCGACGGCATGCCCTTGCGCGCCCAGTATTGCGGCGATGCGCAGAGCACCAGCGGCATGGGCCGAAGCTTGCGCACCACGACGTCCCTGGCCTCGATGGGCCCGATGCGCAAGGCGACATCGATGCCTCCCATCACCAGGTCGTCGTCGCGATTGCTCAGGTGGATGCTCACGTGCACGTCGGGGTGGTCGGTGATGAAGTCCTCGATCTGCCAGCCCAGCAGGCTCAGCGACAGGCCGTGCGGCGCCGCGACCCTCAGGCGTCCGCGCGGATGCGCCGCGAAGTCCGACAGTTCCGTGCTCAGCTCCTGGAGCAGGCCGAACAGAGGCGCCAGCCGCCGCGCGAGCGTCTGCCCGGCGTCGGTCGGCGTGACCGAACGCGTCGAGCGGTTCAGCAGCCGCACGCCCACGCCCTTCTCGAGCTGGGCCACGATCTTGGTGACGCTGGCCTTGGAAATTCCCAATGCGATGCCCGCGCGCGTGAAGCTCTTGCGGGCGACGACTTCGGCGAAGACCCTGAGCTGCTGCAAGTCTTCCATGGCCTATGGCGCCACGCCGGCGAGCAGGTCCTGCCCCTGGCCTCCCCAGCCGCCGCCGAGCGCCATGAACACGGCGAACTGGTCGTCCGCGAGCCGGGCTTCCGATGCCGCGAGGGCCGCCTCGCTGGCCGCCAGCGTGCGCATGGCATCGAGCGCATCGAGTTGCGCGGTCTTGCCGCTGACGTAGAGCGTGCGCGCCTGTGCCGCCACGACGGCGCTCTGGTCGCGGGCGGCCGCGAGGGCGGCGTGCCGTTCCAGTTCGCGCGCGTAGGACTCGAGGGCGCTCTCGACCTCGCGCAGCGCCGTGAGCACGGTGGCATCGAAGCGCGCGGCGGCCTGCCGCGTGGCGGCTTCGGCCTGCGCGATGCGCGCGCGGGCCACGCCGTTGGTGGGCAGCGTCCAGCTGACCAGCGGCCCCAGGCTGTAGCTGAACGACTCGCGGTTGCCGAACCGGTCCATGAAGCCGGCCGAGCGGGCCGACAGGCCGAGCACGACCTTGGGATAGAGCTCGGCCGTCGCCACGCCGATGCGGGCGGTGGCGGCCGCGAGGCTGCGCTCGGCCTGTCGCACGTCGGGCCGGCGACGCAACAGGCTTGCACCATCGCCCACGGGCAACGGACCCGCCACGCGCGGCGGGCTGTCGCATGCGGCCACCTGGGCCGGGAAGTCGCGCGGGGCCGCGCCGGTCAGCGTGGCCAGCCGGTACAGCGCGTTCTGGCGCTGCGCCCGCAGCGGCGGCAGCGAGGCGCGCAGCAGTTCGAGCTGGCCGCGTGCGCGCGCGGTGTCGATGGCCCCTACCCTGCCGCCCTGCTGCAGCCGTTGCGCGAGCTGCACGGCCTCTTCCTGCAGCCGCACCGATTCGCGGGCGCTGCGCAGACGCAAGCCGGTGGCGCAGGCCTCGGCATAGGCCCGGGCCGTGCCGCCGGCGACGTTGACGCGCACCAGGTCGACGGCCGCCCGCGCCGCGCCGCTGCCGGCTTCGGCCGCCTCGATGGCGCGGTGCAACTGGCCGAACAGGTCGAGCTGGTAGGACAGGTTCGCGCCCACGCCATAGGTGAAGCGGCTCGGCGGCTCGTAGTCCTTCTGCACGAGCGTGAGCCCCGAGACATGGCCGAAGCCGGGGCCGCCGTTCAGGGCCAGCGTCGGCCGCTGCGGCCCGCGCACCTCGGCTTCGAGCGCCTGGTCGCGCTCGAGGCTGGCCATGGCCTGCCGCAGGTCGGCGTTGTGCGCCAGGGCCCGGGCGACCAGCGCGTCGAGTTGCGGGTCCTCGTAGAGATGCCACCAGTTCGGCGGCAGCGCCGCGTCCGTCGCATTACCGCCGGCCGACAGGAACGGCCCCGCGGAGGCCGCCTGCGCGGGCGAGAGCGCGGCCGGCGCGACATAGTCGGGGCCGATGGGCGAATGGGCACAGCCGGCCAGCAGCGCGCCCGCCGCGACGGTGGCCAGGTGTCGGTGAAGGCGGGTCATCCTCGTGGCTCCGCACGGCGCGCGGCGGCGGCCGTCTCCGGCGCCGCCGGGGCCCCGAGCACCTGCACCGTGACCGTCTGGCCCGTGACCAGCCGCGTGCCCGCCGGCAGCGCGTCCAGCTTCACGCGCACGGGCACGCGCTGCGCGAGCCGCACCCAGTTGAAGGTCGGGTTCACGCTGGGAAGCAGGTTGGCGCCGGTGCTGCGATCGCGATCGGCGATGCCGGCCGCGATGCTCTCCACGCTGCCTTCGAGCGCGCCGGAGTCCATGGGCGTCACGCGCACCCGGTCGCCCAGGTGGATGCGCGGCAGCTTGTTCTCCTCGAAATAGCCTTCGACGTAGACCGACCCCGCTTCCACCAGCGCCATCACCGGATGGCCGGCGCTCGCGTAGGCGCCCTGCCGCAGGTCGAGGTTGGTCACGAGGCCGTCGGCGGGCGCATGCACCTGCGTGCGGCGCAGGTTCAGCCGCGCGGTGTCCAGCGCGACCTGCGCCTGGCGCAGCGCCACCTCGGCCGCGCGCAGGGTGCCGTTCGCCTGGTCCAGCCGCAGGCGCGACTGCTCGCGAAGCTCCCGCGAGACCAGCTCGGCCAGGCCCGTGTTGCGGTCGTTCTCGCGCCGTGCCTGCGCGATGAGGATGCGCTGGTTGTCGAGCGCGACGGCCTGCGCGGCGACGGCCGCCTCGGCCTGCTGCACGGCCAGTTCGAAGCGGGCCTTGTCCAGCGAGAACAGCGGCGCGCCGGCGGCGACGAACTGGTTGTCGCGCACCGCGACCTCGGTCACCAGGCCGGACACGTCGGGCGCGACCTGCACGACCTCGGCGCGCACGCGTCCGTTGCGGGTCCAGGGGGCCAGCTCGTAGTGGTCCCACAGTTGCCAGGCGGAGCCGCAGGCGGCGGCGACGACCGCCAGGGTGAGGAGCGCGCGGGCGCCCGGTCGGGCCCATGCAGGAAAGGACATGGCGTCAGGTCTCATGAAAAGGCAATGGAATGCGAAGCGCGGAAATCAGGTGGCGAAGGCGCCGGTGAAACGGGCCAGGGCATGAAGCAGCAGCACGTACACCGCCAGGTCGAACAGGGCCGGGTGCCACACCCAGCGGTAGACGCCGGCCAGCGCCAGCAGGCGGCGCAGCGCCCAGGAACACGCCAGCGCGCCGCCGGCCAGCAGCATCAGGCCCGGCAGGTACACGCCGTGGAAACTCGTTTCGATCATGGGTGGAGCGTGCCGTCGGCCGCCGGAAAGAGGTTGCGTCGAAGGCCCACGAGGGCCGCGATGGCGGGCGGCGCGGCGCCGCCGTGCAGCGCGTCGAGCAGCAGGCGGTCGATCTGCGGCAGCAGCGGTTCATCGCGCCGCGGCGCTCCCGCGGCCCGGGCGCGAAAGACCCGGGCCGAGTCCGCGAGCAGGCGGCCGAGGGCTCCGGCGGGGAGGCAGCGGCGCCACTGTTGCAGGGTTGCGATGTCGGCACCCGTGCGCAGCTCGCGCAGCGCCAGCCGCGCGTGGGCCCGGGCTTCCTCGCCCGCGCCCGGTGCCGTGCGCGGTGCGAGCAGCGCGATACGGTCCAGCATCCGGCCCGCATAGGCGTCGCGCGCGGATGCGCCCCGCGGGCGAGCCGCGAGCTCGGCCAGGTCGAGCGAGGTCGCGCGCCGTAGGCGCCGGGCGCTCCTGTCGCTGCCCACGCTGCGCACCAATGCGGTGACACGCGCCGCGGCCACCCCGCCCAGGATCAACGCGAGGTTCGAGTTGAGCAGGGTCGGCAGGTCCGCGCTGGCGGTGTCCTGCAAGGCGAGCGTGCCGGCCACGCCGAAGAACAGGCCCAGCGCCGCGAGCGAACTGGCGGGCCGCGCGATGTAGCAGCCGACCAGCAGGAAGAACGGCGCGATGCACAGCGCCAGCATGCCGAAGTCGCGCGCCAGCGGCATCACCACCAGCACGCAGAACACCGACACCGGCAAGGACCACAGCAAGGCGACGACGAACCTGTGCATGGCGGGCACCGGATCGTCCATCGTCGCGAAGAAGCTGCTGAAGACGGCCGCCGACATCGCCGCGGCCGACCCCGAGGGCCATGCCGTGGCGATCCAGGCCGCGCAGCATGCGCAGGTGGCCAGCACGGCCGTCGCCGCCGAGCGCAGTGCCAGGCCCCGGTCGCGATGCAGCACCTTCTGGCCGAGTGCCGCGCTGCGCCGCGGCGGCATCGCGCCGCCGGCGAGGCCGGCGTCGATGTCGGCGCGCAGCCCGACGCAGGCCCGCCACTCGAACACCAGTTCGTCGAGCCGCACGGCGAGGTCGATGCGCAGCGCGCGGATCCAGGGCGACGCCGCCGGCCCATCCGCCAGGGCCTGGAACGCGGCGCGTGCTTCGTCCATGGACGCGGCCGGCTGCCCTGCTCCCGGCGGCGCCATCGAGCCCGCGTGCCGCTCGAGCGCCGAGACGATGTCTTCCGGCACCTCGCCCTCGGCGGCCTTCAACGCCTCGAGCCGGTCCTCGATCGCCGACAGCGTGGGCGCGAGCGCCGAGAGGCGGTCCTGCATGGCGCGAATGGCGCCCGCGGTCCAGCGCAGGTTGCCGGTGTCGAAGGGCACATGGGTCGACAGCAGGCGCAGCTGCGTGATGTCCAGCGCGAGCCGCTGGCGGTCCGCGGCCATGCGCATGCCGTCCGCGTGCCCGTCGCCGAGCAGGTCGTTCATCCAGCGGCGCGCGTCGCCGAGCGCGCGGTCCATCAGGGCCAGCAGCGACGGCGCCAGGCTGGCCGGCAGCACGAGACCGTGGACCAGGCTGGCGCACAGGATGCCGAGTCCGATCTCCTGCACCCGCGCCATGGCCGTGTCGAACATGGCCGCGGGCGCTTCCACCAGCGGGAAGCCGATGAGCGCGGCCGAGTAGCCCGCGAGCAGGAAGACATAGGAGCGCGCGCTGCGGTCCAGCAGCGAGAGGTAGAGGCACAGCCCGGTCCACAGCGCGAGCGCCAGGGTCAGCAGCTCGGGCGCGGCCGACAGCGCGGGGACCAGCGCCACGGTGGCCGCGCAGCCGAGCACGGTGCCCACGAAGCGATGGAGCGCCTTGGAGCGCACCTGGCCCGCGAGCGGATGCGCCACGATGTACGCGGTCATGAAGGCCCAGAAGGGCCGTGGCAGGCCGGCGCGGCAGGCCAGGTAGAGCGCGAGCATGGCGCCCGCGAAGCTCTTGAGGGAGAAGAGCATCTCCTGGCGAGAGAAGCGGATCCGTTGCATGCGTCGATGCTAGGCAGCGCCGTCCGTGTCGGAAATTGCAATCCCGGCCGAACGATTTCTCTTTTCGGCCACGGCGCGGACTGCGTCCCTTCCGTGCGGAGCCCCGCGGCCGGCGGGCGAGAATGGCGGGTTCGCAGCAACGCTCATGGAGACCATGCAACGCCCCGAGGTCGTCCCCGAAGGCCTGGACTACCCGCTCACCGTGCCCGTGATGGCGCTTCGCGTGGACGTCGAGGCGCGTGCGCGCGAGATCCCGGTCCATCAGCACCAGATGGGGCAGCTCGTCATCGCGCTGCGCGGTGCCGTGTCGTGCGAGGTGCCGGGCGCGCTGTGGATGGTGCCGCCGCAGGCGGGCGTGTGGATTCCGGGCGGCACGCCGCACAGCAACCACGGCACGGCGAACGCGCTGATCTTCTACCTGTTCGTCGCGCCGGGCGCGGGCGCATTGCCGACCAGGTGCTGCACCCTGGCCATCAGCACCATGCTGAGCGAGATGATCCAGCACCTGGCCGGCCTGGCGCCGACCTACGAGCCCGGCAGCGCCACGGACCGGTTCGCGCATGTGGTGCTCGACCAGCTCGGCGCGATGCCGAACGAGGACTTCTCGCTGCCGATGCCGCAGGATGCGCGGTTGCGCAGGATCTCGCGCGCCATCTCGCTCGACCCTTCGGACCGCCGGACCCTGCAGGACTGGGCCGCCGAGACCGGCACCAGCGAGCGCACCCTGACCCGGCTGTGCACGGCGCAGACCGGCCTGAGCTTCGGCCGCTGGCGGCGCCAGCTGCACATGATCGTGGCGCTGCGCGAGCTGTCGGGTGGCGCGACCGTGCAGCAGGTGGCCTATGGCCTGGGGTACGAGTCGCCGTCCGCCTTCATCACGATGTTCAAGAAGGCCTTCGGCAAACCGCCGGCCACCTACATCGCCGAGCGGTTCAAGGTGGGCCCTTGATCCGCGCGCCCTGCCCCGGCAGGCAGAATGCGGCAGGAGCGAGACAACCCATCCATGCAATCGACCGGAACCCTGCGCGGCATCGCCGCGATGCTGCTGGCCTGCGCCTTCTTTGCCTGCATGGACGCGCTGCTCAAGACCCTGGCCGGCCACTATCCGCCCGCGCAGGTGATGGCGCTGCGCGGCCTGACGGCCCTGCCGCTGGTGTGCCTCTACGTCGCCTGGCGCCGCGAGGCGGCCGGCGTCTTTAACCGCCGGCTGCGCTGGCGCCTGCACCTGCTGCGCGCCGTGCTGAACATGGCGATGCTCATGCTCTTCGTCCATGGCCTCAAGACCCTGGGCCTGGCCGAGGCCTACACGCTGACCTTCATCGCGCCGCTGCTGATGGTGCTGATCGCCGTGCCGATGCTGGGTGAGTCGATCCACGCGCGGCACTGGGTCGCCATCGGGCTGGGCTTCGCGGGCGTGGTGATCGCGCTGCGGCCCGAGCAGGGCGCCTTCCTCTCGATGGGCGCGATCGCGATCCTGGTGGCCGCGGTCTGCTATGCGCTGTCGAACATGCTGGGCCGGCTCATCAGCCGCACCGAACCGAGTGCCGCGCTGGTGTTCTGGACTACCGTCGGCATGGCCGTGGGCGGCAGCCTGCTGGCGGCGCCGCAATGGGTGCCGATCCGCGCCGAGCACGCATGGATGCTCGCGGGCCTGGCCCTCAGCGGCTTCCTGGGACAGCTGGCCATCGCCGAGGCGTTCCGCCACGGCCAGGCCGCCGCCATCGCGCCCTTCGAGTACAGCGCCCTGGCCTGGGCCCTGCTGCTCGACTGGCTGTTCTGGCAGGCCGTGCCCGATGCCTGGACGCTGGGCGGCGGCGCGCTGATCGTCGCGAGCGGCCTCTGGCTGGCGCGCAGCGAGGCATCGAGGTCGGCCCGGAACAAGCAGCGGCCGGCCGCCCCCGTGACGCGCTCGTCCTCATGAGCGCACCGGCAGCGCGGCGCCCGAAGCCGCCTGCGCGCGGTGGCCGGCGATCCGGCGCCCGGCCATGTGCGAGCTGAAGATCGCCAGCATGAAGACGCCCACGCTCAGCAGGCTCAGGCAGTGGGCGCCGAGCAGATGGATGCCCACGGCGCCGAGGATGCCGGCCGTCGTGACGCCGAGGTAGGTCGCCGCGGTGTTCAGGCCCAGCAGCACCGGCGCGATGGCCGGCGCGACGTTGACGAGCCGGTACTGTTGCGGCCCCTGGATGCCCCAGCCCGTCGCACCCCAGATGGCGACCGCCACCACGGCGGGCCATAGCGAAGCACTGGTCCAGGGCAGGAAGGCCATGTCCACCGCCTGCGCCACGAGCACCACGAACATGACCGTCGTCGGAGAAGTCCGGTCCAGCACGCGCGCCAGCGCGATGTTGGTGAGCGTTCCGCTCGCACCCCAGACCACCAGCAGCGCGCCGAACACGAGGGAGTTGACCAGCACGCGATCGAACACCACCGAGAAGTAGACGTAGACCAGGAAATTGCCCGCCATGCCCAGGTAGGTGGTGAGCAGGGTCCAGCCGATGCGCGAATCCTTCAGCGGCGCCAGGCGTGCCATGAGGCCGATCCTCGGCGCCAGCGGCACCCGCTCGAGCAGTACCAGGATGCCCAGGCCCGCCGCCAGCCCCACGGCCGCGACGAAGTACATCGTCCAGCGCCAGTCGCCGAGCCCGCCGAGCACCGTGCCGATCGGCGAGCCCAGCGCCGTGGCCGCCGTCAGGCCCGCCACGATCACGGCGATCGCCTGGCCGCGGCGGTTCGGCTCCACGATGCTCGCGCCCGTCCCGGTCGCGGTCGGCGAGTACATGGCCGCGCCCAGCCCGGCGAACACGCGCGAGGCCAGCGCGAGCGCGAAGGTGGGCGCGAGCGCGGTGGCGAGGTTCGCGAGCACGAAGATGCCCAGGCCCGCCAGCATCAGCCGCTTGCGCGGCACGTTGCCCGCGATGGCGGCAATGGTCGGCGCCAGCAGCGCGTAGGAGATCGCATAGAGCGTCGTCAACTGGCCGGCCACGGCGATGTCGACGTCGAAGGCGTGCGCCAGTTGCGGCAGGATGCCGGCCACCACGAAGGTGTCGGTGCCGAGCGCGAACATGCCGAGCGCCAGCACGAGCAATCGCTTGTCCATGGCTTTTCCTTCAGCGCGCCGCGGCGAAGAGTTGCTGCATCTCCGCGAACGGCTTCGCGCCGGCCGAGAGCGGATCCGAATGGCCGGTCTCGAGGAAGCTCCTGGCGGCGCGCTCGGCCTGCCCCCACACCAGTTGCGAAATGGCCGAACCCGCGCTGAGCCGCCGCACGCCGAGCCTGGACAGCTCGGCCGCCGCGGGCAGGCCGCCCCAGGCCATCACGTTCAGCGGCAGCCGCGTGGCGAGGGCGACGTCCTCGATCTCGGTCGGCTCGCGCAGGCCCGGCACGAACAGGCCGTCGGCGCCGGCTTGCGCATACAGCCCCGCGCGCCGGATCGCTTCCTCCACCCGCTGCGAGGGCTCCGCGAGCCCGGCGAGGATCACGTCGGTGCGCGCGTTCACGAACAGGTCGGTGTTCGTGCGGTGCAGGAATGCCTTGATCGCCTCGATCTTGGCCGCCAGGGTCTCCGGCGCGTCGCGCCCGTCCTCGATGTTGATGCCGGTCACCCCGAGGTCGAGCAGCCGCCGCACGAACTCGACGACGGCCTTCGGGTCGTCCGAATAGGCGTTCTCGATGTCGACCGACAGCGGCACCGTGAGCACCCGCGCGATGCGGGCGACCGCGCCCACGGCTTCGTCGACCGGCAGTTCCCGGCCATCCGCGCAGCCCAGCGACCAGGCGAGGCCCGCGCTGGTGGTGGCGATGGCCGCGGCGCCGGCGCTCTCGAAGAGCCGTGCCGAGACCGCGTCCCAGGCGTTGGGCAGCACCAGCGGCGTGGCGGCGTGGTGAAGCTGGCGGAAATGCGCGGCCGTGTTCTTCGGCTTGTCGCGGTTCGGATGGGTCATTGCGTGCTCCTGGGGTGGGCCCCTCGCGGGGTGACAGGGGCTCATCTTCGCGATAAACTGCGATGACGTTAAGGTCGGGTTTCCGTCTTTTTGCGCCATCAAAGGAGGTCTCGAATGATTCGTGTCGGCGTGGCGATCTATCCCGGTTTCCAGCTGCTCACTTTGGCGGTCGTCTCGGTGTTCGAGTACGCCAACATGTCGCTTGATGAGCCGCTGTATGCCCACACCCTGCTCTCCGAGCACGGCGGGCCCGTCAGGTCCTCGTGCGGCGTGGAAGTCGGCACGGTGCCGTTCGGCAACGCGCGCTACGACACCGTGCTGGTGGTCGGCGATACGGTCGTGACCGAGGGCTCCCCTGCCCTGCTGGGCTTCCTGCGCAAGTCGGCCCGCCGCGCGCGGCGCCTGGGCGCGGCCTGCACCGGCGCCTTCAATCTCGCGCAGGCCGGGCTGCTCGACGGCAAGCGCGCGACCACCCACTGGGCGCACGTCGTCAAGATGCGGCGCGACCATCCCGAGGTGCTGCTCGAGGAGGACAGCATCTTCGTGCACGACGATGGTGTCTGGACCTCGGCCGGCGCGACCGCCTGCATCGACCTCGGGCTGGCGCTCGTCGAGCAGGACTGCGGCGCCGATGTCGCCAAGCTCGTGGCGAAGCGCATGGTGGTGTATCACCGCCGCACCGGCGGCCAGTCGCAGCATTCCGCGCTGCTCGAGCTGCGCCCGCGCACCGATCGCATCCAGAAGGCGCTCACCTATGCCAAGAGCCACCTGACGAACGAGCTCTCGCTCGAGGAACTCGCCGAGGCCGCGAACCTCAGCCCGCGCCAGTTCGGCCGCGTGTTCAGGGAGGAGACCGGGCAGACGCCGGCCAAGGCCATCGAGCGGCTGCGGACCGAGACGGCGCGGCTGATGATCGAGTCGCAGCTGCTGCCGATCGAGACCGTGGCGCGCGACACCGGCTTCGGCGATCCCGACCGGATGCGCCGGGCCTTCCTGCGGGCCTATGGGCAGCCGCCGCAGGTGATCCGCCGGGCCAATCGGTCGGAGGCGCGGCGTGCTTGAGGCCGGCGGCCGGCATGCGCTTCAGTCGAAGGTCCGCGCCACGAAGGACGACTTGTTCGTGATCGACCAACGCCCCTCCACCTCGTGCATCACGAAGTGATCGTTGAACAGCTTCTGGCCGATCCGCACCTTCACGGTGGCCGTCGAAAGGCTGTCCGAGATGTGCGTCATCGACAGGATCGCCTCCTCGCGAGGTGCGTCCATCGAGCGGGGGCTCGGCCTGCCATGGATGAGCGCCGCATACTCCGGCGCCGACAGGGTCTGCAACTGGCCGTCCTGGAGCCACTGGACGAGGCAGGACGGATGAAAGACCTGGTGGAAGTCGCGGCTCTTCGGCTCGTGGGCGAGGTTGAAATAGTCGTCGATCAGGGCGGCGACGGCGTGGGTCTGGGTCATTGCGAACTCTCTGCGAGGGATGGAAGCTTCGTATGGTGAAAGCTCCTTCAACGCCCGGCTACGGCGAATCGGGCATCGCAGCCATTACAGGAAGACATGGATCATGGAAGACCTCGATGGAGGACTCGTCGGCGGCTTGCTGGTGCTGGCCGCGGTCGCCGAATGCAGGAGCTTCAGCGGTGCCGCGTCACGCCTGGGCCGGACGCAGCCCGCGGTGAGCCGCGCCATCCAGCGGCTGGAAGACCGGCTGCGCGCGAAGCTCGTGCATCGCACCAGCCGGCAGGTCGAGGTGACGGATGCGGGGCGTGCGCTGCTGGCGAAGGTGCTGCCCCTGCTCCAGGGCATCGAGGAGGCGACGGTCGGCGCGTCGGACCAGACCTCGGTCGTCAACGGAACGCTGCGCGTGGCGTGCGATGCGGTGTTCGCCCGCCTCGTGCTGGCACCGGAACTGGCCGAGTTCCTCAAGCGCCATCCCGCGCTCCGGTTGAAGCTGGAGACGCGCAACGATCTCCCGGACCTGGTCGGCGACGGATTCGACCTCGCCATCCGGTTCGGAGCGCCATCGGTGTCGACGCTGGTCTGCCGCAGGCTCTACAGCCCGCGGATCCTGACCGTGGCCGCGCCCGCCTACCTCGAGCAACGCGGCCGGCCGCGGTCGCCGCAGGACCTGGTCGACGGCGGCCATGAATGCATCCATGCCATCGACCCATCCACCGGCCGGCTCTTCGACTGGGAGTTCTGGCGCGGCGACGAGAAGCTGAAGGTGGCCGTGCGCGGCAGCCTGACGGTCACCGATGCGGGCACCAAGATCGGCGCCTGCCTCGCGGGCTACGGCATTGCGCAGGTGATCGACCTCGGCATCGAGACGCACCTGCGCGCGGGCACGCTGGTGCCGGTGCTGACGGACTGGCCCGACGAGACCTTTCCGCTCTACGTCTACTACCCGGGCCGGGAACACGTGCCGGCCAAGGTCAGGGCGTTCATCGACTTCGTCGTGCGCATGATGCCGGGGGCGCAATCCGGAGAGCACGCGCGCTCGGCCTGATTTGAACGCATGTCCGCCACCTCCTGGTCGAAGCCGAATCCTTGCCCCCCTGCTTCGGGTTCTCGGCCTCGCACCGTGCGGCAGGCGTAGGCGCGTTTCCGTTTCCCGCGACGTCCACGCGCCCTGCGCCATTCCTGGCACCGTCAGAGCGCCACGACGAGTTGGCGCGGCGGGCACCTACATGCCGGTCCGGGTCGGCGCGTCACCGTGAGCCCTCGATCAGCCAACTAACCCAACCAGGAGCCACATCATGTCCACCGCATCCATCACCAGCGACGAAGTCCTGTCGATCCTCAACGACCTGCTCGAGAACTCCCGCGATGGCGAGTACGGCTTTCGCGCTTGCGCCGACGAGGTGGAGGACGCCCGAATCAAGCGGGTCTTCGCGAACCGCTCGGCCCAGTGCGCCGCGGCGGCCGCCGAACTGGCGACGCTGATCCGCTCGCTCGGCGGCGAAGCCGACAAGGGCGGCAGCGTCAGCGGCGCGCTGCACCGCGGCTGGGTCCATGTGAAGGGCACGCTGGGTGCGGACAGCGCCCTGTCGATGCTCGAGGAGTGCGAACGCGGCGAGGACTCGGCCGTTGCGCGCTACCGCAAGGCGCTGAAGAACGACCTGCCCGCCGAAGTGCTCGCCGTCGTGCAGCGGCAGGCCGATGGCGCCCAGCGCAACCACGACCAGATCCGCGACCTGCGCGACCAGTACAAGGCCAGGAAGGGCTGAGCATGACCACGCGCAAACCCATGTCGCCCGTGAACATCGAGCAGAACCGCGAGGTCGGCATCGACACGCCGCTGGACGGCAGCCGCATGGGCCGCGAGGCCGACAAGCCCTCGGGCGACCCGGGCGAGCGCGGGCACGATGCGCCGGCGCCCGATGCCGAGCGCGCGGGGCGGCCCGCGGACACCGGGCGCAACGGCGAGAAGGCCTAGACATTCCACAGGAGGTCCCATGGCAGACGATCCCAAGAAGACCGCGCTCGATCGCAAGCTCATCGCGCTGCACGAACCCCACGAAGTCCGGTCATGGACCGAGAGCCTGGGCTGCACCGAGACGCAACTGCGCGACGCGGTGAAAGCCGTCGGCAATTCGGCCGACGAGGTGCGCCAGTACCTGGCCGAGAAACTGAAATGAGCCGGCTTCGGCGAATCGCCGTATTCGTCGAGGAAGTCGGGGCGGGAAACTACCACTGGGTGCTGCACGAGCAAGGCGGCGACGCCAGCGAATGGATCGAGTTGTCCGCCAGCCCGATGGCCTACGACCTGTGGCTCGACGCCTTCGAGGACGGATGCGCCGAACTCGTGCGGATGGTGCCCGACGAGCGCAACGGTCCTCGCGATGCCGGCGAGGACGAGGACGCGCCGCCGGTCGGCCCCATCGGTGGCACCTCCCGCGACGGCGCAGCGGCGAACGCGCCACCGAATCCCCGAACCGAGGACCCGTCATGACCGATCCACGCGAAGCGGCTCCCCAGCCGCCGTTCTCCACCTCTCTGCAGCAACCACCGGGCCTCGAATCCGAGATGTCGCCCCGTCCCGATTTCGGCGAGCACTCCTACGTTGGCGCCGGCAAGCTCCTCGGCAAGGCGGCCCTTATCACGGGCGGCGACAGCGGCATCGGCCGCGCAGTCGCGCTGGCCTTCGCCCGCGAAGGCGCGGACGTGGTGATCTCCTACCTGGCCCAGGAAGAATCCGATGCCCAGGTCACCCGCGGCCTGGTCGAGGGCGCCGGTCGCCGCTGCGTGCTCGCACCCGGCGACATCCGCGAGGAGGCGCAGTGCCAGGCTCTTGTGGCCAGCACGCTCGAACACTTCGGGCGCATCGACGTGCTGGTGAACAACGCCGCCTTCCAGATGTCGCACAAGTCGCTCGAGGAGATCAGCGCCGGAGAGTTCGACCGCACCTTCCGCACCAACGTCTACGCGAATTTCTATCTCTGCAAGGCTGCGGTGCCCCATATGAAGCCCGGCAGCTCGATCATCAGCACCGCCTCGGTCAACGCCGACAAGCCCAACGCCACGCTCGTGGCCTATGCCGCGACCAAGGGCGCGATCCAGAACCTGTCGGGCGGCATGGCGCAACTGCTCGCCGACAAGGGCATTCGCGTGAACTGCGTGGCGCCCGGCCCCTTCTGGACACCCCTGATCCCCTCAACCTTGCCGGAAGACAACGTCAAGGAGTTCGGCACGCAGACGCCCATGAAGCGCCCGGGCCAGCCGCGCGAGTTGCAGGCCGTCTACGTGCTGCTGGCCTCCGACGAAGGCAGCTACATCTCGGGGGCGACGATTCCGGTGACGGGCGGCGTGCCGTTCATCTGAGCGGCGGCCCGAACCCATCGGGTAAAATTCCTCCCGGGTGGGCTGCCGTTTCAGGCATTCCAGGATTTGCGCAGGTCGGGCCGCCTCGCGGTTTCGCCTCGTCGAGGAATCCCATGTCCCACACCCCGATCCAGTGGATCGCCGCGGCCATCTTTGCCGTCGCCCTGCTCCACACCTTCAGCGCCAAACAGTTCGAGCGCCTCTCCCACCGCTATCCACGCCACGCCGGCCTGTTCCACCTGCTCGGTGAAGTCGAGGTCGTGTTCGGCTTCTGGGCCATCGTGCTGGTGGTCTCGATGGCGCTGCTCGCCGGCGGCGGCACCGCGCTCGACTACGCCGAGTCGCGCAACTACACCGAGCCGCTGTTCGTCTTCGTGGTGATGGTGATCGCGGCCTCGCGCCCGGTGCTGCGCACGGCGATGTCGCTGGTCGACACCGTCGCGCGCATCGCCCCCGTGCCCACGCCGCTGGCCAGCGCATGGCTGGGCCTCGCGGCGGTGCCGCTGCTCGGCTCGCTGATCACCGAGCCGGCCGCCATGACCATCGCGGCCCTGATGCTCGCGCCGCAGATCTTCCGGCCCCGCGTGCCGGAGGCGGTGAAGTACCTGGCGCTGGGCGTGCTGTTCGTCAACATCTCGATCGGCGGCACGCTGACCTCCTATGCCGCGCCGCCGGTGCTGATGGTGGCGACCACCTGGCAATGGGACAGCGCCTTCATGCTCGCCACCTTCGGCTGGAAGGCCGCGCTCGCGGTGCTGCTGAACGCCACCGTCGCCACCTGGGTGCTGCGCAAGCACCTGCAGCCCGCCGCGGCGGGCGACGCGGGCGCGGCGGCGCGGGAGCGCGTCCCGCTGCCGGTGGTCGCGGTGCACCTGGGCCTGCTCGCGGGCGTGGTGCTGTCCGCCCACCATCCCGTGGTGTTCCTCGGCCTGTTCCTGATGTTCCTCGGCTTCACCCAGGCCTACGAGCGCCACCAGAGCCCGCTGATCATCAAGGAGGCGCTGCTCGTGGGCTTCTTCCTCGCGGGTCTGGTCGTGCTGGGCGGCATGCAGCAGTGGTGGCTGCAGCCCATCGTCTCGGAGCTCGCGCCCGTCGCGCTGTTCCTCGGCGCGCTGGGCCTCACCGCGATCACCGACAACGCCGCCCTCACCTACCTGGGCTCGCTGATCGTCGGCATTTCGGACGAATCGAAGTACATGCTGGTCGCGGGCGCCGTGGCCGGCGGCGGTCTGTCGGTGATCGCCAACGCGCCCAATCCCGCGGGCGTGGCGCTGCTCAGGCGCGGCTTCGCCGACGAGACCATCGGCGCGGGCGGCCTGCTGCTCGGGGCGCTCGGGCCTACCGCCGTCGCGGCGGCGGCGTTCCTGTTCCTTTGAGGCCTCAGCGCATCACGAAGGGATTGCCCGTCGCCGCGCCGGCGTTGATCCACACCGACTTGGTCTGCAGGTACTCGCGGACCGCGTCGATGCCGTTCTCGCGGCCCAGGCCCGAGTCCTTGTAGCCGCCGAACGGGGCCATGAAGCTCACGGCGCGGTAGGTGTTGATCCACACCGTGCCGGCCTGCAGCTTCTCGGACATGCGCATCGCGCGGCCGATGTCCTGCGTCCACACCGCCGCCGCGAGGCCGAAGCGCACGTCGTTGGCTATGCGCAGCGCGTCGGCCTCGTCCTTGAAGCGGATCACCGACAGCACGGGGCCGAATACCTCCTCCTGGGCGATGCGCATGTGGTTGCGCACGCCCGTGAAGATGGTGGGCTGCACGAACCAGCCCGTGCCGCACTCCGGGCCCGTGCCCTTGGCGCCGCCCAGCACGGCGGTCGCGCCCTCGGCGCGCGCGATGTCGATGTACTCGAGCACCTTGCGGTACTGCGGCGGCGTGGTGATCGGGCCGACCTGGGTGTCGGCGCTCATCGGGTCGCCCATGCGCGCGGTGAGCGCCACCGCCAGCAGGCGCTCGACGAAGGCGTCGTGGATGCTGGCCTGCACCAGCAGGCGCGAGCCGGCGATGCAGGTCTGGCCGGTGGCGGCGAAGATGCCCGAGATCGCGCCGAACGCGGCCTGCTCGAGGTCAGCGTCCTCGAACACCACGTTGGGCGACTTGCCGCCCAGCTCCATGGCCGTGTGCTTCAAGAGGCGCCCGGCCCGCTCGTTGATCAGGCGGCCGGTCGAATCCGAGCCCGTGAAGCTGATCTTGGCCACCAGCGGATGCTCGACCAGCGGCGTGCCCACCTCGGCACCGAAGCCCGTCACCACGTTGAACACGCCCGGAGGAAAGCCGGCCTCCTCGAACAGCTGCGCGAACTCGAGCGTCGAGGCCGAGGTGAACTCGGAGGGCTTGGCCACCACGGTGCAACCCGCCGCCAGCGCCGGCGCCAGCTTCCAGGCCAGCAGCAGCAACGGCGAGTTCCACGGCGTGATGGCCGCCACCACGCCCACGGGCTCGTGGCGCGTGAAGGCGAAGTAGCCCTTCTTGTCGAGCGGCAGCGTGCTGCCCTGCACCTTGTCGGCCAGCCCGCCGTAGTAATAGAACCACTGCGGGAGGTAGTCGAGCTGGCCGCGCATCTCCGCGAGCAGCTTGCCGTTGTCGCGGACCTCGGTGGCGGCCAGCCGGGCCGCGTCGCGCGCGATCAGGTCGCCGAGCCTGCGCATCAGCGCGCCGCGCTGCGTCGCGGTCAGTTCCGACCAGGGCCCGCTGGTCAGCGCCTGGTGCGCGGCGCGCACGGCCCGGTCGACGTCCTGCGCGTCGCCGCGCGGGATCTGCGCCCAGCTCTCGCCGGTGAAGGGGTTCTGGGTCTCGAACCAGGTGCCGCCATGCGGCTCGCAGGCGTCGCCGCCGATGTGCAATGAATAGCGTTGCATGGGCTTGCCCGTCAGAAAGGGGTGAAGCCCAGCGCGGCGCGGAAGCGGTTCTTGATGTACGAGCCGTCGCGCGGCGGCAGCGCGCGCGGTGGCTCGTTGGCATCGATGAACACCTGCGCGAAGGTGGTTTGCCGCCGGGCGTTGATGCGCTCGGCCAGGTCCTCGCACGCATCGATGCTGCTTACGGAGAACGCATCGGCGATGCCGAAGCCCCTGGCCACCGCCACCAGATCGGCGCCCAGGCTCGAGTGGCTGCGCTGCATGCCGGTCTCGCCGAAATGGCCGTTGTCCAGCATCACGATGCTGAGGTTCTTCGGCTGCTTGACGCCGATGGTGCCGAGGCTGCCGATGCCCATCAGCTGCTCGCCGTCGCCGGTGATGACGACCACCGACTTGTCGCGCTGCGCGAGCGCCAGGCCCAGCCCCAGCGAGGCGGCGCCGCCCATGGCGCCCCACAGGTAGTAGTTGCGCTCGCGGTCGCCGCTGGCGAACACGTCGTAGGAGGCCGAGCCCAGGCCCGTGACGATCAGGGCATCGGGAATGGCGGCGATCAGCTTGGCCACGAATTCGCGGCGGTCGGCGCGCTGCGCCGGGGTCTTCGTGTTCATCACTTGCGCTCCCACTTCTTGCGGCCGATCAGTTCCTGTCCCAGCAGCACGGCGACCTTCTCGCCGGCCTCGAAGGCGGCATCGAAGCCCGCGCTGACGATCTCCTCGACCTCCTCGGGCTTCGAGGCGCGCAGCACATGGATGCCCATGAGCTCGAGCGCGGCCTGCGTGGCCTTGCCCATCGGACCCTGCCAGGGATTGAACTCGGCGTATTCGCCGCGCATGGTCACGAGCGTGAAGAACGGGAAGTCCGCGGCCCGCAGCAGCGAGAACATGTTCACGCAGTTGCCCACGCCGCTGCTCTGCATCAGCAGCACGGCGCGCTGGCCGCCGAGCCAGGCGCCGCTCACCAGCGCCACGCCCTCCTCCTCGGTGGTCAGCACGACGTCCTCGATGTCGGGGTCGGCGATGGCGCTGCGGATCACGTGCGAATGGCCGGCGTCGGGCACGTAGGCGATCTGCCTCACGCCGCCCGCCTTGAGCACGCGGAAGGCGGCCTGCTGCCAGTCGGGGGCGGCCTGGGTGGTCTGGTTCATGAATCGGGGTTGGTTGGTGAAAGTGCCAGAAATCATAGAATTTGATGCCTGGGAATGTGAAATAGAAATTCGAGATTCCACGATCACGTTTGCGCATGGAGGCGACCACATGGACCTGAAGCAACTGCGCGCCTTTCTCACGGTGGCCGAGACCGGCAACGTCACGCGCGCGGCCGAGGTGCTGCACCTCGTGCAGCCCGCGGTGTCGCGGCAGATCCGTCTGCTCGAGGAGGACATCGGCGCGCCCCTGTTCGAACGCGAGCGCCACGGCATGGTGCTGACCGATGCGGGGCTGGCGCTCGTCGGCTATGCGCGCCGCGCGCTGCTCGAGCTGGACCGGGCCCGGGCCGAGATCGGCACCGTCGACAACAGCATCGGCGGGCTGGTCACCTTGGGGCTGCTTCCGAGCACCATCGACATCCTCTCGAGCCCGCTGGTGGCGACGCTGGCGGCCGACTACCCGGGCATCCGCGTGCGCATCGCGATGGGCTACGCGGGCACGCTGCTGCGCTGGCTCGAATCGGGCGAGGTCGATGCCGCGCTGCTCTATGGCGCGGAGCGCTCGCCCAACATCCAGACCACGCCGCTGATCGAGGAGGCGCTGTGGGTCATCGGCCCGAAGAGCAGCAAGCTGCGGCCCGACCGGCCGGTGGCGCTGGCCGAACTCGCGGGCCACAAGCTGGTGCTGCCGAGCGCGCCGCATGGCATCCGCACGCTGGTCGAGCATGCCTGCGCGGTGGCCCAGGTGACGCTCGACCTGTCGGCCGAGACCAATGCGCTGAGCGTGCAGAGAAGCCTGGTGCTCGGCGGCCATGGCCTGACCCTCCTGCCGCCGATCGCGGTCGCGGAGGACCTGCGCACGCAGAAGCTCAGGGGCGCGCCGCTGGCCGATCCCGGCATCAGCCGGACCATCGTGCTGGCCCTGCCCGTCAACCGGCCGATCGCGCGGCATGTGCGCTGCGCGGTCGACGTGCTCACGCGGGAGGCGCGGCGCGCGATCGATGCCGGTGCCTGGCCCGAGGGCCGCTGGCTCGGCGCATGAGGCGCGCTAAGCCAGCACGACGCCGCTGATCAGGTTCTCGGCCATCAGGCGGTCCGGCAGGCTGCCCGGCGGTTGGGCCATCGCCTGCAGGAACCGGCTTCTCGGCGGCGCTTCCAGGCGCACGAGCCGGATCGCCTCCGCCGGGTCCACGGCCTGGAAGCGCAGCCCGTCGCCGGGCCGGAGCTGCGACAGGCCATCGAGGTCGCAGGACAGGACGGTGGCGATCTTCGGGTAGCCGCCGGTGGTCTGGTGGTCGGCCAGCAGCACCGAGGCCACGCCATCGCCACCGACCTGGATCGAGCCGCGCACGATCGGTTCGGAAGGAATGGACAAGGCATTGTTCAAGGCCAGTGCCGGTCCCGCGAGGCGCATGCCCATGCGGTCGCGGGCGGGCGTGACCGAGAAGCCCGCGTCGAGGAACGCGGCGACGGAAGCGGTCTCGAAGCTGTCGGTCTGCGGCCCGAGCACGACGCGCACGAGCGGGCGCGGACCGGCCAGCGCGGGCGCGGTGCGGTCTCCCTCGCGTTCCTGCACGACCTGCGTATTGCGCAACACGATCTCGGCGCCCGGCACCAGGCTGCCGCCGCCGAGGCCCGAGGCCAAATGCGTGGCGCTGTGCCCGGCCCAATGCCCGCACACCGGCTCGCCGCTGAAGGCCAGGTAGGCCCAGCTGCCCCAGCGGCCCGGACGGATCGACAGCGTGTCGCCCGCGCGCAGTGTTCGCACGCACCACGAACCGGTCGCCGCGCCCGAATGGCGGACCTGGAACTCGCCGCCGGCGATGCCGCAGCTCACCTCGCCCGCTTCGCACAGCAGCTCCAGCCCGCCCAGCGAGACCTCGATGG
The DNA here is from genome assembly GCF_057809595.1 of Variovorax sp. FG153. Taxonomy (NCBI): domain Bacteria; kingdom Pseudomonadati; phylum Pseudomonadota; class Betaproteobacteria; order Burkholderiales; family Comamonadaceae; genus Variovorax; species Variovorax sp. FG153. The sequence goes on along the minus strand of NZ_JBMDKG010000016.1, from coordinate 35,833 downwards.
CGGTGGCATCCGGCGGGTTGCCGAGCGCGACATGGGCCGCGGCATGCGCGAGCCGGTCCATCGGGCCCGAGGCGGGCACGCCGAAGCGCAGCATGCCCGGTCGGCCGCCGTCCTGGTACGTGACCAGCGGGCCGCAGGCGCGCACGCGCAGCCTGGCTTCAGCCATGGCTTTCGTTCTCCAGCCTGGCTTCGTATTGCGCGCGGCCGATGCGCTTGAACTTCACGCGGTCGCCCACGCCGAAGAGAAAGGGCGCGCTGTCGTCGCGCGTCAGGATGCGCGTGGGCGAGCGGCCGACGATCGACCAGCCCGTGGGCATCCGCAGCGTGGTGACGAGGCACTGCGGTCCCGCGATCAGCACGCTGCCCGCGGCGATGTCGCGCAGGGCCGAGGGCTTGCGCGGCACCTGGATCTCCGGCGGCACGCCCGACATGTAGGCATAGCCCGGCGCGAAGCCGTACATGCGCACCCGGTAGTCGCCCCGCAGGTGAAGCTCGATCGCCGCATCGATGCCCAGGCCGGAAGCCCGTGCCACCGCTTCGAGGTCGGGCGCGAAGTCGTCGTCGTAGCAGACCTCGACCTCGCGCGCTTCTCCCGCCGGCGGGCCGGCCGGCGGATCGCGCTGCAGCGTCTCGGCCGCCTCCCGGATCCGGGCGTGATCGGTGACCAGGGGATCAAAGACGATCAACAGGCTGACGAAGGCCGGGATGCATTCGAGCAGGCCCTCGGGCGGCGCATGGGCCAGGGCCCGGTCGAGCGCGAGCACCGCGGCGCTGGCCGGGTCGGCGATCGCATCGGCGAAGGACACCAGCAGCGAGTGGTCCGCGACCGGCACATAGCGCGGCCATTCCGGCGTCGACATACCCGCGGCTATCCGAGGAACGGGGCCAGCACGATCCCTTCGGCCGTCAGCCGCTGGCGGATGTGCCGCGCCATCTCGACCGATTCGGCGTTGTCGCCATGGACGCAGACCGAGTCGGCCTTCAAGGCGATGGGGTCGGCGCCCTGCACCGGCATCTTCCCGGTTCGCACGAAGCCGATCAGCCGGTCCGCGGCCGCCTCGGCATCGTGCAGGACCGCGCCCGGCTGGCCGCGCGGCACCAGCTGGCCATTGGGCTGGTAGGCACGGTCGGCGAAGATCTCCGAGAAGGCGCGCAGCCCCTGCGCGCGCGCGGCCCGCTCGAGGCAGGTGCCCGAGATGGCGAGGATCGCGAGCGCGGGGTCGATCTTCTCGAGCGCGGCTACGATGGCCTGGGCCACGCCCATGTCCGCGGCCGCGAGATTGCCGAGCGCGCCATGCGGCTTGACGTAGCGCACCTCGGTGCCCGCGAGCCGGGCCATCGCCACCAACGCGCCGACCTGTGCCGCGACCATGCGGCCGATCTCGGCGGGCGGCATCGGTATCACGCGCCGTCCGAAGCCCTCGCGGTCGTTGTAGCCTGGATGGGCGCCGACATTCACGCCGCGCTCCGCCGCCAGACGCAGGGTGCGGTACATGGTTTCCGCATCGCCCGCATGGCCGCCGCAGGCGATGTTGGCGCTGGTCACGCAGTCGAGGATCCGCGCGTCGTCGCCCATCGTCCACGGGCCATAGCCCTCGCCCAGGTCGGAATTCAGATCGATCCGCATGGCCCGCTCCTCGCTGCTATTTGCCCGGATGGTGGGTCGCCCGCGTGAGCAGCGTGACGCCCGCGCCCTCGGCGCTGTCGTAGTAGGTGAAGCCCGTGCGGTTCGCGCGGCGCCCGCGCATCAGCACCGGCAGGCCCAGCGCCGTGGCCTGCGCCTGCGCGGCATCGGCGTCCGGCACCTCGAAGCCGACGTGGAACACGCCCTCGCCCTTGCTGTCCAGGTGCAGCCGCTGCGGCGTCGGCTCGGCGCCGGGCTGGCACAGCTGGAGCTGCACGGTCGGCAGGTTGCACACGCGGTACTTGAGCGCGAGGAAGCCGGGCTTGCTGGGCGCCTCGAGCTCCTCGTATTCGGCCAGCGGCGGGTATTCGGTCCAGGGGCCGATGCCGATAGCCTCGTAATAGGCCTGCGTCCGGTCGATGTCGTGCACCACGATGCAGAGGTGGTGCAGCTTGGCGAAGGGATGCGTCATCGCTCAGCCCTTGACCGGGACCACGTAGTTCAGCACGCGCCGGCCACCGTCCACGTACATGGTCTCGCCGGTGATGTAGGAGGCATCGTCGCTGGCCAGGAAGGCGACCACCGAGGCGATCTCGGAGGGCTGGCCATAGCGGCCCAGCGGCGTGCGCGAGAGGATGGCATGGTTGCCCGCGCTCTGCACGAAGGCCCCGGCCACCATGTCGGTCATGATGGTCCCGGGCCCGACGCCGACCACGCGGATGCCGTGCGGCGCGAAGGCCACCGCCGCGGTCGAGGTCACCTGGTTCATGCCGCCCTTGGAGATCGCGTAGGGCGCGACGTTGGGATTGGCCAGTCCCGAGTTGATCGAGGACATGTTGATGATCACCCCGCCCTTGCCGCGCGCGACCATCTCGCGCCCCGCTGCCTGGGTGCCGTAGAAGGCGCCCTTGAGATTGACGTCGAGCACGCGGTCGAGCATCTCCTCGGTGACGTCGAGGAACTCCACCACCGGCGCGATGCCGGCGTTGTTCACCATGATGTCGAGGGTGCCGAAATGCCGGACCGCCGCCTCGACCAGGCCGACCACCTCGCTCTTCTTCGACACGTCGGCGCGCACCGCGAAGACGTTGGCGGCCGGGCCGATCTCGGCGGCCGTCTTCTCAAGGGTCTGGGCGTCGATGTCCGACACGACCACCTTCGCGCCCTCGGCCAGAAGCCGCTCCGCCGTCGCGCGCCCGATGCCGCGCGCGGCGCCCGTCACCACTGCCACCTTGCCTGCCAGTCTCATGGCGATCTCCTTTTCAGTAAACGATGGATTCGAACAAGGGCGTGGCGCTGCGGATGCGCGCCCAGCCCAGGGGACTCATGTCGATGGTGCGGAACGCGCCCGTCGTGATCAGCTCGGCCACGCCGCGGCCGACCGCCGGCGCGTGCATCACGCCATGGCCCGAGAAGCCGGTCGCGAAGATCAGGTTGCCGAGCGCGTCATGCGGGCCGACGACGCCGTTGTGGTCGAGCGTGTTGACCTCGTAGTGCCCGGCCCAGGCGCGTTGCAGGCGCAGTTCCTCCATGGCCGGAATGCGTTTGGCGAGCAGGGGCCAGAACAACGACTCCATCAGGTCGTGGTGCGGCTCGAAGTCGCCGTCGGCGTCCCCGTCCATCTCGGTCGGGGGCTGGATGCCGCCGATGAAGCCCTCCCCTTCGGGCCGGACCCAGATGCCGCTCGAGTCGAACAGCATCGGAAGTTCGCTCGCCTTGAACGGCGTCTTGAACGAGAACACGGTGCGCTTCTTCGGCACCACCGGCAGCGCGATGTCCAGCAAGGCGGCCAGTCGGCCCGACAGCGCGCCCGCGGCCAGCACGCAGAAATCGCAGGTCAGCACTTCGCCGTTCGACAGCTCGACACCGCTCACGCGCGCGCCGTGGGTGCGAAAGCCGCTGGCCTTCGCCTCCACGTAGTCCACGCCCAGCCGCCGCGCCGCGCGGCGCACTTCCGACAGCAGGCTCCAGGCATCGAACCAGCCTTCGTGCTGCACGCCCAGCGTTCCGATGCCGACGTCGCCGAAGTCCACGCCCGGATAGCGTGCGGCCAGCTCGCCGGGATCGAGCACCCGGATGTCGGCGCCATGGCTGCGCTGCATCCGCACGGCTTCCAGCCGCTGCGTGACCTGGTCGTGGCCGCCGAGGATCAGGTAGCCGCGCTCGCGGTAGCCGATGTCGGCCTGGTCGCCGAACACGGCCTTGATGTCGCGGAACATCCGGGCGCCGTAGAGGCTCATCCGGATGTTCGCGGCCGTGCCGAACTGGGTGCGTATCGAGGCCGCGGACAGCGCCGTCGACGAGAACTGGTACGAGGCATCCTTCTCGACCACGGTGATCGGTCCCGCGAAGCCGGCCTGGCGCAGCGACCAGGCGCAGAAGCTGCCGATGATGGCGCCGCCGACGATGACGACGCGCGGTGATTGGGCGGAGGACATGCGGGTTTCCTGCACAGTACGCTCAGGCATTGGCCGACGCCGAGTCCTCGAAACTCTGGCCGGCGCGCGGATTCCACTGCACGCCCGAGCGCGCCACCACGCCCGGCTTGAGCCGCTGCGATTCGTCGTAGTCGCTCCAGGGATGGAAGAACAGCGGCTCGATGCGCTCGATGCCGCGCAGGCGCTCGGCATGGGCATCGAGGCAGGCCTGGCGCTCCTGCGGCGACAGCCGCGCGGGCATCCAGGCGGCGAAGGGCGGCAGCACCGTGAAGCCCGTATAGGCCAGGATGCCGTTGTGGATCGGCCAGAGCACGTGATGGAGATCGCCGTCGATGCCGTTCGGCTCGTAGAGCGTGGAGGCCGTGCCGGTCGTGATGCTGAGCATCGCGCGCTTGCCCCTGAAATGCCCGGTCTCGTACTTGCGCCCCGCCGAGTAGGCGAAGCCGCGGCTCAGCACGCGGTCGACCCAGCCCTTGAGGATGGCGGGCATCGAGAACCACCACAGCGGGAACTGCAGCAACACGAAGTCGGCCGCCGCCAGCTTCGCCTGCTCGGCCGCCACCGCGGGGTGCTGCGTGCCGGCCGCGAAGGCATGTTCCTGCTCTCGCGAGAGATCGAGATAGTCGGCGTTCGCGCGCCCGCCCTCGAAATCGGCCGGGCCCAGCGCCGGGCTCCAGCCCATGCGGTAGAGATCGCTGACGACCACCGAATGGCCCATGCGCTCGAGCTCTCGGACAGCGACGTCCTTCAGTGCGCCGTTGAACGATGCGGGTTCGGGGTGGGCATAAACGATCAGGCAGTTCATGCCGCGAATTCTGAGCGCCGGGCTCAGGCGCAGCTAGAACGCACGGCGCACCGGGTTGCGGTTTTCTGCATAGTCGCGGCGCGAGGCGCGGTACTGCGCCGGCGTCATGTTCGTCGCCACCTTGAACTGGCGCGAGAAGGCGCTGTGGTCGGCATAGCCGCAGGCGGCCGACACCTCCGTGATCGAGGCCGGCGTCTCCTCGAGCAGCTGGCAGGCCTTGTCGATGCGCTTCTTCATCAGCAACTGCTTGGGCGTCACGTGGAAGACCTCGAGCACCAGGCGCGCCAGCGTGTCCATCGACACCGAGGCATGGGCGGCCGCCTCGGCGATCAGCACCGGCCCGTCGAGGCCCGCGTCGATGAAATCGAGGAAGCGCCGCAGCCGCCGGTAGCTGTGATGGCGCTCGTTGGGGCGCGGCAGGTCGCGCGACAGCCCGGCCAGGCCGACGATGCGGCCGTCGGCATCGAGCAGCGGGAACTTGGAGCTCAGGCACCAGTAGCGGTCGCCGCGCCAGGTCTGGTACATGCGCAGCAGCTCGCGCATCGGCCGGCCGCTGTCGATGACCTCGAGGTCCTGCGCCACCGTGCTGAGGCCGCTGGCCGGGAACAGCTGGTCCGCGGTCTTGCCCACCACGCTCTCGCCGTCCTGCAGGCCGGCGCGGTCGATCAGCGTCTGGTTGGCCCAGAGGTAGCGGCCCTGCTGGTCCTTGACGTAGAACAGCACGTCGGGCAGCCGGTCGAACAGGGTCTCGATCAGCCCGGGCGTGCGCGTGAGCCACGCCTGCACCTGTTCGTCGAGTCGCATGATGCGTTCCGGCCCGGCGCGGTTCAGGGCGAGGGCCGGAACCGGCTGCCCAGGCTGTAGCGCGAGGCCGGGTTCAGGCAGCGCACCCAGGTCACGGGCACCTCGCGCAGCCAGGTGCGCCGCGTCAGTTGCAGGCAGGGCTCGGTGGGCTTCATTTCGAGGATGCGCGCCTGTTCCGCCGTCGGCATGACGGCATCGACCACGTGCTCCACCAGATCGGCCTGCACCAGCGAGAGCAGGTATTCGCCCGGCGTGATGTCCGAGAAATCCCGGTCGAGGAAGGCGGGCGCCATCTTCGGGTTGACGTAGCGGTCCTCGAGCTGCACGGGCACGCCGTTCTCGAGGTGCACGCTCTGCAGCCGGAAGATCGACTGCCCCGGCAGCATGTTGAGCCAGGCCGCGATGTCGGGCGCGGCCGCCACGCGCTCGCGCGACAGGCCGCGCCACCGGTGCTCGTGGCCGCGGGCCCGGATCTCGCTCGCGATGTTGGCGATCTGCAGCAGCGTGGACTGCGGCTTCTTCTCCGCCACGAAGGTGCCGACCCCCGCCACGCGCACGATCCGGCCCGCGTTGGCGAGCTCGCGCAGCGCCTTGTTGACGGTCATGCGCGAGACGCCGAACTGCGTGACCAGCTCCAACTCGGATGGCAGCCGCTGGCCCGGCTGCCAGGTGCCGTCGAGGATGCCCTGCGTCACATGGGCCTTGATTCGCTCGTGCAGGGTCGTCGTCATTCCCTCGAGCATGCCACGGCCGCCCTCCTCGTCCGGAGCGTCGCGGCGCGGCCGGCGGGCGCTTCGGTCGCTCATCTAGATGCGCTTCGCCTCTTTGATGCTGCGCAGGAACGAACGGGTCCGGTCCTGCCGCGGGTCGCCGAAGATCTGCTCGGGCGGCCCTTCCTCGCAGACGACGCCGTCGCACAGGAAGCAGACCTTGGACGAGACCTCGCGCGCGAAGCCCATCTCGTGCGTGGCCAGCAGCATGGTCATGCCTTCGTTGGCGAGGTCGCGCACGATGTTGAGCACCTCGGACACCAGCTCGGGATCGAGCGCCGAGGTGATCTCGTCGAGCAGCAGCACCATCGGGTCCATGGCCAGCGCGCGCACGATCGCCACGCGCTGCTGCTGGCCGCCCGACATGCGGTCGGGATATTCCTTGGCCTTGTGCGCGAGGCTGAAGCGCTTGAGCAGCGCCATCGCGCGGTCCTCGGCCTCCTCCCTCGACTGCTTGAGCACCTGGATCGGCGCCAGCGTCACGTTCTGCAGCACGGTCATGTGCGGGAACAGGTTGTAGCCCTGGAACACGATGCCGATGTCGCGCCGCAGCGAGTTGACGTCGACGCCCGGCCCGGTAATGCGGTCGCCGTGCACGCGGATCTCGCCCGCGTCGATGGGTTCCAGGCCGTTGATGCAGCGCAGCAGCGTCGACTTGCCGGAGCCCGAGGGACCGATCAGGCTCACCACCTGGTGCTCCTCGACCGCCATCGCGAGCCGGTTGAGCACCGGCAGCTCGCCGTAGGACTTCGAAATTTCCCTGATCTCGATGAAGGACATGTGTGGGGACTCGGTTTATGCGTTGCCAGCGCGCATGCGGGCGCGATCGCGGCGGGCCATGCGCTCCACGAAGCGCGTCTGCGGGATGGAGATGACGATGAAGAGCAGCGCGACGGTGGTCGCGGCCGACAGGTTGTAGTAGTTGGAGGCCACGATCATCGATTGGTTGAAGGAGTCGACCACCCCGACCACGTTGACCAGCGCGGTGTCCTTCTGCAGCGCGATGAAGGCATTGAGCAGCGGCGGAATGATCTGGCGCACGCCCTGGGGCACGACCACGAAGCGCAGCGTCTGCATGTGCGACAGCCCGAGCGACCGGGAGGCGGCCGTCTGGCTCCAGTGCACGCTCTGGATGCCCGCGCGGTAGATCTCGGCCACGTAGGCACCGACCGTCAGGGTCAGCGCGATCACGACATAGGTCGTGAGCGACAGGTCCTTGAGGATGGGCACGCCCGTCAACGGCAGGCCGAAGCCGACCAGGTAGATCACCAGCACCGCGGGAATCGAGCGGAACACGTCGACATAGGCCGTAGCGATGAAGCGCAGTGGCTTGCCGGCAGCCCCGGGCGCGAACATCGCGAGCGCCACGATCAGGCCCCAGACCAGCACCAGCACCTCGGCGATCAGGAAGATCTTCACGTTGACCCAGAACGCATCGAGGACCAGCGGGAAGGTCTTCACGATCAGCGGCACCAGGAAGAAGGTCTTGGCGACCGCCTGGTTGTTGGCCAGCAGGAACTGGAAGCCCAGCACCACGAGGAACTGCGCCAGCGTGTGGCCGAGCGCGATCCAGCTCTGCACGCAGGCGTCGGAGCGCTCGATGCGCGCCGCCACGATGTCCATGCGGCCCGCCGCCGCGCGCACGCCGCGGCAGCGCTGGAAGGCGCGCGCGAGCGGCCGGACCACGGCCAGCGACGCGAGCGCCAGGACCCCGGCCCCGGCCGTGATCCACCAGCCGTCCCAGGCGCTGCCCCGCAGGGCCTCGCGCAGGGACTGCAGGGTGTACCAGCTGGCCGCGACGACCAGGATCACGCCCGCCAGCGCGAAGAGGAAGAGCATCAGCGGCACCTTCGGCATGCCTCCGATGTTCAGGCGGCGCTCCTGCCCCGCGACGGGCGAAGGCAGGCCGGCGGACTGCTGCGTTGCACTGTTCATGGTCGGATCTCGGTCTCAGGGATTGAAGACGGGCACTTTGGTGGGATCGGCGCCGAGGCTGGGCGTCAGGTACTGGTTCGCAAGGCGCGCGAAGGTGCCGTCGCGCTTCATCTCGTCGATCAGCTTGTTGAAGGTCGCCATGTTCTGCGAGTCCTTGTTGACGAGGCCGCCCCAGCGCTCGCCGGTGTCGTAGCGGCCGACCACCTCGAACAGGCCGTTCGACTGCTTGGCGCGCGCCAGCAGGTTGGGCGTGTCGTAGAGCACGGCATCGACCTGGCCGGCCGCCAGCGCCGCGTACATCGCGGCCGCCTCGGCGAAGACCTTGGGCTGTTCCACCGGCTTGACGTTGTCGGCGAGGTAGCCAAGGATGGTGGTGCCCTGCTTCACGCCGAGGCGCAGCTTCTTGATGCTCTCCTTGTCGACCTTGACGCCGGCCTTCACGAGGATGCCCTGGTCCGAGCTGAAGTAGGGTTCGGTGAAGTTCACCACCTTCTTGCGCTCGTCGGTGATGGTGATCTGGCTCAGCGCGATGTCGAAGCCCTGCGCCTGGCCCGTGAGGATCTGCGCGAACGAGCGGTTCACCACCATCACCTTGTCGAGGCCGGCGCGGTAGGCCATGTTGGCGGCCATGCAGTATTCGAAGCCGTCCTTGATGGTGTCGATCGAGTCGCCGTTCCACCAGCCCGGCGAGGGCAGCACGGGCCGCACGGACAGCGCGCCCGGCACCACGGTCTCGAGCTTCACCGAGCCGCGCTGGCCCGTGACTTCGCACTTGCCGTAGTCCGGCGCCGCGGAAGCCGCGAACGAGGCGGCGCTCACGAGGAGGGCTGCGAGTACCGAGGCGATGGGCCTGGCGTGGGACGTGGTTCGTTGGCGCTTGGGGGATGTCATGTCGGGGCTCCGTTGGGTTGGTTGGAATCGAGGGGGAAAAAGCGGTCCGGGTGGCGAGAGATGCGCGGCGTTCAGGGCGTGACTTCGATGCGGTGGTCTTGAATGATCCGGCCCCAGCGGGCGGTCTCCTTGTCGATGCCGGCCTGGAATTCGGCCGAGGACATCGGCAGGTAGATCAGTCCCTGCGCGGCCAGCAGCTTCTGGATCTCCGGGGTTTGCGCGGCATCGCCGTAGGCCTTGTACAGCTTCGCGACGATCGCGGCCGGCGTGCGCGCCGGCGCGATCAGCGCATACCAGGACAGCACCGGATCATCGAGCAGGCCGAGCTCCTTGAGCGTCGGCACCTCGGGGAACTGCGCGACGCGTTCCGCCGTGGTGACGGCGAGCGGGCGCAGCTTGCCGGCCTTGATGAAGGGCTGCAGGCTCGACAGCGTGTCGAAGGTGGCGTGCACGTCGCCCGCGATGACCGCGGGCAGGGCTTCGTTGGTGCCCTTGTAGGGCACGTGGACGATCTGGATGCCGGCCTTGGCGTTCACCAGCTCGAAGGTCAGGTGCGCGGGGCTGCCGAGTCCCACCGAGGCGAAGTTGTAGGCACCGGGCTTCGCGCGCGCCGCCTCGACCAGGTCGCGCGCCGACTTGAACTGCGAAGTGACGGGCACCACCAGCACCAGCGGCGAGGCGGCGAACATCGCGATCGGCAGCAGGTCCTTCTTCACGTCGTAGGGCATCTGCTTGTAGAGCACCGGATGGATCGTCAGCGGCCCGAGGTTGCCCATGCCGACGGTGTAGCCGTCGGGCGCGGAGCGCGCCACGTCCGACACGCCGATGCGGCCCGCGGCACCGGGCTTGAAGTCCAGCACCACCGGCTGCCCCAGCGCCTGCCCGACGCGGTCGTTGAACGCGCGGGCGATGGTGTCGTTGAGTCCGCCGGGCGGCCAGGGCACGACGAAGCGGATCGGCCGGCTCGGCCAGTCCTGCGCCGACGCGGCACCGGCCGTGCAGACCATGAAAGCCACGGCCAGCCATCGCATCCATCCATTCATGGGAACCTCCAGCGAGAACGCACGCAAGTTGCAGAAGGCAGCACCCCCTTGCAAAGGAGGTCCTGCGGCGAAGACAGGGATCCAGGGCCTGGCCGGGCGCCGGCCAGGGCGCGGGTTCAGGCGGGCAGCGCCGCCGCGGGCTGCGCGATGCCGCCGTGCGGCTTGCCCGAACCGACATCGCCCCACAGCACGGCATGGTCGGGCGGCAGCGCGCGCGAATTGGGCACCGAGAGCCACAGGCGCATGAGCATGCGGTCCTCGCCGGTCTGCACGTTGTCCTTGAAGGCGGTGCGGCCGTGGTAGATCACGTGGTTGTTGAGCAGCTGGATGTCGCCGGGCGCGAAGCGCATCTCGAAGCATTCCTCCTCGGCCACCTGCATCAGCAACTGGATGGCTTCGTGCTCGGCCTCGCCGAGCTTGCGCACGCCGGGCAGCATCTGCGCATTCTCGATGTAGGTCAGCGAGAAGTGGCTCGTGAGCTTGCCGTCGCGCACGCCGAAGATCGGCAGGTCGTAGGCCACGTGCTCGCCACCGGCTTCCTCGCCGAAGCGGCTGCGCGGAATCGGCCTGCACAGCAGCGCATGCAGGTCGGGCCGGCGCTCGAGGATGCGGTTGTAGACGGTCGCGCTGCTCGCGAGCTTGCTGACGCCACCTTCGGAGGCCTGGCGCACGCACAGCAGCCCGACCACGTCGCAGCGGTCGGTGTGGAAGCGCAGTTGCCCCGGCGACAGCGTGCGCGCGCCCGACGAGAGGAACTGCTTGCCGTGCTCGTCGACGGTCGCGCCGTAGAGCTTGGCGCCGACGCCCATCCCTTCGTCCTTGATCTCGCGCATCACCTCGCCGCGGTAGTTCTGGTACATCGGCGTGCCCAGGTGCGCGCCCAGCGCGTACCAGATGCGGCGCAGCTGTTCCTGCTGGTAGCGCCCGACCTCGAGGCCGCGGATCTTGACCATGCCCGAGCCGTTCTCGAGCTCTTCGCGCACCTCGTCGAAGAAGGCCTTGGCATCGGGCAGCGGGAAGTTCTGGCGGTCGATCCTGCGCCAGTCGAGGCCCTCGGTCTTTTGCAACGCAGTATCGATTTGATCCAGAACGACGGCGGGAAACTGTTTGACCCACCGATGGTTTTGGCCCATCTCGGCACCCGACCAAACGCAGGCGCCGCTCAGATAACTCGACTCGGACATGAACTCTCCAGAAAGATGATTGGGCTTTGTCTACTGATGTATAGACAGGTACAGATGTTAGGCAGCCATTCGCATCCACCGCAACGGGCACGAGGGCAAATCAAGGGCAAATACCTACAAATGGCTCCATGATTGAATTCAGGATTGGATCCAATGTGGGGCGCAACGCACACATTCGTCGCCTGGCAGGCCCCTTCCGAACTTCAGGAAAAACGGCGAGCAAGAAGCGTTCCAGATTGGATCCAATCCAGGATCTCGTTTTTAACCGCTGCCGCGGCCGCCGGCTATACAGGATGTCCCGGCCCCCTCGTCCAAGGGATCCGAAATGGGATCTTCCGTAGAATCCCCGCAGTTCATGGCGAAGACAACAAGGGAGTTCGAATGGTGGCCCAGGCACCGACCGGCGAGCAGATCCTCTCGGCCGATTCCGTCACGGAATCCTTGCGGCAACTGATCCTGAGCGGCGAACTGGGGATCGGCGTGCAGCTCAAGCAGCAGGCGCTGGCCGAGCGCTTCGGCGTCAGCCGCATCCCCGTGCGCGAGGCCTTGAAGCGGCTCGAGGCCGAGGGCTTGATCGAGCACCGCGCCCACGCGGGCTCGACCGTCGCGTCGCAGTCGATCAAGGACCTGGTCGAGGCGCTCGACATCCGCATCGCGCTCGAGACCCGCGCGCTCAAGCTCGCGATCCCGCACCTGCGCCCCGCCGACCACCGCGCCGCGCGCGAGATCATCGCGCGCTACGACGGCAGCGAATCGCCGCAAGAGTGGGCCGACCTCAACCTCGAGTTCCACCTGACGCTCTACCGCCCCTGCGGGCGCGACAAGCTGCTCAGGATGATCGAGGAAAGCGTGCGCGGCATCGCGCGCCACCTGCGCGCCCTGCAGTCGCATAAGGTGGGGCGCAAGTCCTCGCAGTCCGAGCATTCGCAGATCCTCAAGGCCTGCATCGCCAAGAACATCCCGCTGGCGGTGGAACTGCTCGAGAAGCACATCGAGCACACGCAGGCGGCGCTGCAGGAATAGGCGCCCGCGGCGCGGTTCCAGGGGCGGCGCGATGTAGCGCTAAAGTTCCGCGCCATGAATCTGCGCCAAATCGAAGTGTTCCGGGCCATCATGGCCACCGGCTCCGTGAGCGATGCCGCCCGCCTGCTGCATGTGTCCGTTCCCGCCGTGAGCCGGGTGCTCTCGCACACCGAGACCCAGCTCAACTTTCCGCTCTTCATGCGCATCAAGGGTCGGCTGTCGCCCACGGCCGAGGCGCGGCGCCTGTACCACGAGGTCGAGGACGTCTACCAGGGCGTGCAGCGCATCAGCGACCTCACGCACGAGCTCTCGGCGCGCCGCTCGGGCCTGATCAGCGTGGTGTCGAGCCCGGGCATCGGCCACATGCTGGTGCCGATGGCGATCGCGCACTACCACCAGGCCAACCCCGAGACGCGCGTGCATTTCAAGTGCCTCAACCAGGACCTGCTGCGCGAGCGCCTGCTGAGCCGGCATTTCGACCTCGGCATCTCGCTCGAGGCGGTGGACCATCCGAACCTCATCACGATGCCGGTCGCGCGCTGCCGCATCGTGTGCATCTGTCCGCGCACGCATCCGCTGGCCGCGCGCAACGCGGTCGGCGCGCAGGACCTGCTGCCTTACGACCTGATGTCGTACCCGCGCGGCACGCCCTTCGGCGAACTGGTGCGCCACTTCTTCGCCTCGCAGGAGAACGTGCCGCGCACCATGCTCGAGGTGGGTTCACCGCAGAACGCCTGCGCGCTCACGCACCTGGGCGCGGGCATCGCGCTGGTCGACGAGTTCTCGCTGCAGGCCTGGCCCGACGCGCGCTTTCGCATCCTGCCGGTGGAAGGCATCGAGCCGCTGGTCGCGCACCTCGTGCACCTGCGCACCGACCCGCTCTCGCCGGCCGCCGAAGCCTTCGCGCGCACCCTGCGCAGCGTGCTGATGCAGCGCGGGCTCGCCGCGCCGCAAGTGCAGGAGGACTGACCGGCGGGCCCGCCGCCGCGGGCCAGGGAATGCCCCAATAGCATGCGATTCGCACCGCATGTAAGCGTGCGCCAGCATGGTGCACCAGCCCGAGGCCAGGTGTTAACCCACGCGCAAGGACGCCGCACAAAGCATCAATCGACGCCGCTTTTCCCGCTCGAAATAATTCGTCGCATGGCCGCCGCACACCACGGCGATGCAGTTCGCACCCCGCGAACCCCGCCGTTCCGACCGCGACTATTTCTGGAGAAAAGCCCATGTTCCGTCACCTCAAGTCCCTGCTGGCGCCGCTGGCCTTCGCCCTCATCGCGGGTGGCGCCGCTGCCCAGCCCGCGCCGCTGCGCACCGGCGTCGATCCCAACTTCCCGCCGCATGCCTTCCCCAAGCTCAGCGGCGGCTACCAGGGCTTCAACGTCGAGCTCGGCGAGGAGATCGCCAAGCGTCTCGGCCGCCGCATCGAGATCGAGGGCGCGCAGTACTCGGCGCTGATCCCCGCGCTCAACGCGGGCAAGTTCGACTTCCTGATGGCGCCGACCACGGTGTCGCCCGAGCGCGCGAAGTCCGTGCTCTTCACCGAGGGCTACCTCGAGAACAACTTCACGCTGGTCGTGAAGAAGGATCGCAACGACATCCAGCGCCTGGAAGACCTCAAGGGCAAGACCATCGCGGTGAACAAGGGCTCGGGCCCCGAGGAATGGGCGCGCAACAACCAGGCGCAGTACGGCTACGAGATCGCCGTCTACGGCACCAACGCCGACGCGGTGCAGGCCGTGATCTCGGGCCGCGGCGACGCCAACCTGGCGGGCGTCACGCCCTCGGCCTGGGCCGTGAAGAGCACGCCGGCGATCAAGACCACCTTCGTCATCAAGACCGGCTCGGTCTGGGCCATTCCGTTCCGCATCGACGACAAGGCCGGGCGCGACCAGGTGAGCAACGTGCTCAAGTGCATGAAGCTCGACGGCTCGCTGCAGAAGCTGCACACGAAGTGGTTCGGCGCCGAGCCGGCGGCCGACTCGGCCACGGTGGTCTCGCCGGCCGGCCACGGCATCCCGGGCCTGTTCGGCTACGAGGCCACGAGCGCCAAGCCGGTCTGCAAGTAAGCGCGTCCCTGCCCTTCCCGTTCACCCAGTCCCCCACAAGCCGAGCATCGCCGTGACGTCTTCCCCGCTCCTGCAAGTCCGCAACCTGCACAAATCCTTCGGCAGCGTTCCCGTGCTCAACGGCATCGACCTCGACGTGCAGGCGGGCGAGCTGGTCTCGGTGATCGGGCCCTCGGGCTCGGGCAAGAGCACGCTGCTGCGCTGCTGCAACCGCATGGAGGACGCCAGCCGCGGCGAGGTGCGCGTGGAAGGCCATGACATCTATGCGCGCGGCGCCAACCTGAACCGGTTGCGCGAGCGCGTGGGCATGGTGTTCCAGGCCTTCAACCTCTACCCGCACCTCGACGTGCTGGGCAACGTGACGCTGGCGCTGCGCAAGGTCAAGAAGATGGCGCGCGACGCGGCCGAGCACAGCGCCATGGAGGCGCTCGCGCGCGTCGGCATGGAACACAAGGCGCGCGTGCGCCCCACCCAGCTGTCGGGTGGCCAGCAGCAGCGCGTGGGCATCGCGCGCTCGATCGCGCTGAAGCCCGCGCTGGTGCTGTTCGACGAGCCGACCAGCGCGCTCGACCCCGAGATGGTCGGCGGCGTGCTGCAGGTGATGCGCGAATTGCGCGCCGACGGCATGACCATGGTCGTGGTGACGCACGAGATGGGCTTCGCCAAGGCGGCCTCCGACCGCGTGGTGTTCATGGACGGCGGCGTCATCGTCGAGCAGGGCTCGCCCGCGCAGGTGTTCGAGGCGCCGGTGCATGCGCGCACCGCGGCCTTCATCGCCAGCATCGGCAGCCGCGCGCTCTGAGCGACCGACCGGAAGCGCCGCATGCAGTTCGACAAGCTCGTCTTCACCTTCTTCAACGGCGACATCGCCGCGCGCTACCTGCCCCAGGTGCTGGACGGCGCGCGCGTGACGATCGAGCTGGGCCTGGCCGTGATCGCCGCCGGCCTGGCGCTGGGCATCGTGCTGGCCTACCTGCGCAGCCTGCCGGTGCGCGGGCTGCCGCTCCTGGTGTCGACGCTGGTCGACATCCTGCGCGCGCTGCCGCCGCTGGTGCTGATCATCCTGCTCTATTACGCGCTGCCCTTCCTGGGCGTGTCGCTCGGCGCCTTCGCCTCGACCTGGCTGGCCCTGACGCTGGTGCTCGCGGCCTTCTCCGAGGAGGTGTTCTGGGCCGGCATCGAGTCGCAGCCGCGCGGCGTGATGGAGGCCGCGCGCTCCACCGGCCTGAGCCACACGCAGGCCATGGTGCACGTGCTGCTGCCGCAATCGTGCCGGCTGATGGTGGCACCGCTGACCAACCGCGTGATCGCCATCACCAAGGGCACGGCCTACGGCTCGGTGGCCGCGCTCAACGAGATCCTGAACCAGGCCACCTCGGCCACCAGCTTCGCGGGCAATCCCACGCCGCTGATGATGGGCGCGCTGGGCTACCTCGTGATCTTCCTGCCCGTGGTGGTCGCCGGGCGCTACATCGAGCGGCGCCACGGCGCGGGCCGCCACTGACGCCGCCGAACGGAGCCCTCCATGGAACTCATCCTCCAGTACTTCTTCAACCTCGGCGTGGTGCGCGAGGTCGGGCCCTACATCCTGCAGGGCCTGCTCAACACGCTGCTGCTGTCGGCGTGGGTGATCCCGCTCGGGCTGGCGGCCGGCATGGTGCTGGCGCTGGCCGGCTTCGTGATCCGCAACCGGCTGGTGCGCGCGCTGCTCGTGGTCTACATCGACTTCTTCCGCGCCTTCCCGCCGCTGGTGCTGCTGATCTTCCTCTACACCGGCCTGCCCTACCTCGGCATGGAGCTCTCGCCGATGGCCTGCGTGGCGCTGGGCTTCATGCTCAACAACTCGAGCTACTTCGGCGAGATCCTGCGCGCGGGCCTGGAGTCGGTGCCGCGCGGCCAGCGCGAGGCCGCGCTGTCCACCGGCATGGGCCGCCCGGCCAGCCTGCTGTTCGTGGAGATCCCGCAGGCGGTGCGCAACGTGTTCCCCGACCTCGTGAGCAACATGATCGAGGTGGTGAAGCTCACCACCATCGCCAGCGTGGTGTCGGTGCCCGAGATGCTGTATGCCGCGCGCTCCGCGCAATCGATGCTCTACAACCCCACGCCCATCGTGCTGGCCGCGCTGATCTATCTCGCGCTGCTGTGGCCGCTGGTCGTGCTGCTGGGGCGGCTGGAGAAACGCCAGCGCCGACCCAACCCCAAGGCCGCCTGAGGCGCCTGTCCCCTACAACCACCAACGCTGATTGAGGAAGCAATGATGACAAGCAAACGTACCCTGGGCCTGGCCGTCGCCCAGATGGGCCCGGTACATCTGGCGGACACCCGCGAGGCGGTCGTGCGCCGCATGGTCGAGCTGATGCGCGACGCCAAGGGTCGCGGTGCCGAGATGGTCGTGTTCCCCGAGCTCGCGCTCACCACCTTCTTTCCGCGCTACTGGATGGATGAGGCCGAGGCCGAGGCCCGCTTCTTCGAGCCGGCCATGCCCAATGCGCAAGTGCAGCCGCTGTTCGACGAGGCGAAGAAGCTCGGCCTGGGCTTCTACCTCGGCTATGCCGAACTGACGCCCGAGGGCACGCGCTACAACACCGCGATCGTCGTGGACCGCGCGGGCGCCATCGTCGGCAAGTACCGCAAGATCCACCTGCCCGGCCATTCCGAGCACAAGCCCGAGGCGCCGTTCCAGCACCTGGAGAAGAAGTTCTTCGAGGTCGGCGACCTGGGCTTCCGCGTCTTCGACACCATGGGCACGCGCTTCGGCATGTGCCTGTGCAACGACCGGCGCTGGCCCGAAACCTACCGCGTGATGGCGCTGCAGAGCGCCGAGGTGGTGGTGCTGGGCTACAACACGCCCTCGCTCAACATCCACTGGAACGAGCCGGTGCACCTGCGCACCACCACGCACCTGGTGTCGCTGCAGGCCAATGCCTACCAGAACGGCATCTGGGTGGCGGCGGCCGCCAAGTGCGGCTCGGAAGACGGCCACCACATGATCGGCAGCTCGGCCATCGTCGCGCCCACGGGCGAGATCGTGGCGCGCTCGCTCACGGAAGACGACGAGGTGATCTGCGTGAAGGCCGACATGTCGCTGGGCGAGTACTTCCGCCAGCACGTGTTCAACTTCGCCAAGCACCGCCGCCCCGAGCACTACCGCCTGATCGTCGAGCGCACGGGCGCGGGCGAGCCGCTGGTCTGAACGCGCGCACGGAACCCCTCATGGACACCACCATCGCTTCGCTGATCGGCGAAGAACCCTTCGACCTCACGATCCGCGGCGGGCGCATCGTCACCGACGGCCGCGTGGTCGAGGGCGACCTCGGCGTGCGCGACGGCCGCATCGCCGCCATCGGCGGCTCGCTGCCGCCGGGCCGCCGCGACGTGGACGCCACCGGCCGCTGGGTGCTGCCGGGCGGCATCGACAGCCATTGCCACGTCGAGCAGCGCTCGGGCATGGGCATGATGTGCGCCGACGACTTCTACTCGGCCACCGTGTCGGCTGCTTTCGGCGGCACCACCACCATCCTTCCCTTCGCGGCGCAGCACCGCGAGATGTCGGTGCCCGAGGTGCTGGCCGACTACAGCCGGCGCGCGGCCGAGAAGGCGGTGATCGACTACGGCTTCCACCTGATCCTGGCCAACCCCGACGACGCCACGCTCTCGACCGACCTGCCCGCGGCCATCCGCGACGGCATCACCTCGCTCAAGGTCTACATGACCTACGACCGCATGAAGCTCGAGGACTACCAGTTGCTCGAGGTGCTCGCGCTGGCGCGGGCCGAGGGCGCACTCGTGATGGTGCATGCCGAGAACAACGACATGATCCGCTGGATCGCGCAGCGCCTGATCGACCGCGGCCACACCGCGCCGAAGTTCCACGGTGTGGCGCACGACCCGCTGGCCGAGACCGAGGCCACTTACCGCGCCATCGCGCTGGCGCGGCTGGTCGACGTGCCGCTGCTGCTGGTGCACGTGGCCGGCGGCGACACCGTGGAAGTAATCCGCCAGGCCCAGACCCTGGGTGCCAACGTGCTGGCCGAGAGCTGCCCGCAGTACCTGTTCCTGACGGCGGCCGACATGGACCGCCCGGGCCTCGAGGGCGCGATGTTCTGCTGCTCGCCGCCCGCGCGCGATGCCGATGCGCAGGAAGCCATCTGGCGCGGCCTGATCGACGGCACCCTGGCCACCTACTCGTCGGACCACGCGCCCTACCGCTTCGACGAGACCGGCAAGCTGCCCAAGGGCGACGCCACCACCTTCAAGGAAATGGCCAACGGCGTGCCCGGCATCGAGCTGCGCCTGCCGCTGCTGTTCAGCGAAGGCTTCCTCAAGGGGCGCATCGACATCCACCAGTTCGTGGCGCTCACCGCCACCAACCACGCCCGGCTTTACGGCCTGGCGCCGCGCAAGGGCGCGATCGCGCTGGGCGCGGACGCCGACATCGCGGTGTGGAACGCCGAGCGCGAGACCACCATCAGCGCCGCGATGCTGCACGATAACGCCGGCTACACGCCCTACGAGGGCCGGACCATCCAGGGCTGGCCCGAGGTGGTCGTGAGCCGCGGGCGCGTGGTGATCGAAGACGGCGCGCTGCATGCCGAGCGCGGCAGCGGCCAGTACCTGCGCCGCGGCGCGCCGGACCTCGCGCGCCGCGCCCCGGTGGCGCCCGCGCAGCGCCCGCACGGCCGTGTGCTGAAGGCGCTGATCGGCCTCGGCGAGGAGAAGGCATGAACACCACCGCCACCCCGCCGCGCGTGCGCGTGCTGAACCCGAACAGCAGCGTCTCGGTGACCGAGGCCGTGGCACGCGCGTTCCGCGCCACCGTGCCGCCCGCGCAATGCGACTTCGATTGCGTCACCGCGCACGACGGCCCGCCGGGCATCGTCACGCAGGACGACTTCGAGCTGGGCGCGCGCCTCGCGGCCGAGGACGTGGCCGCGCATGCCGCCGAGGCCGATGCCTTCGTGCTGGCCTGCTTCAGCGACCCCGGCATCGCCGCGGCGCGCACGCGCAGCGAGCGGCCGGTCGTCGGCCTGGGCGAGGCCGGCATGCGCGCCGCCATGGCGCGCGGCGCGCGCGTGGGCGTGGTCGCCATCGCGAGTGCCGCCATCCCGCGCCACCTGCGCTACTGGGAGGCGCTGGGCGTGCGCGAGCGCGTCGTGGCCGAACGGCCGCTCGACCTGCCGGTGCACCTGTCGGGCGATGCCGCCCATGCGCTGGCGCCGATGATCGCGGCGGCGCGCCTGCTGGTCGACGAGGACGGCGCCGACGTGGTGCTGCTCGGCTGCGCCGGCATGGCCGAGCTGCGCGCCCCGCTCGAAGCCGCGGTGGGCGTGCCCGTGATCGATCCCTGCGAGGCGGCGGCCGAACTCTCGGCCCGGCTCGCGCGGGCCTGGCGCGACGGAGCCGCCACGTGATGAGCGCACCGCGGCGGCTGGGCGTGCTCGGCGGCATGGGCCCGCTGGCCGGCGCCGCCTTCGCGCTGCGCATGGTGCAGCTCACGCCGGCCGACAACGACCAGCAGCACATCCCGGTGCTGTTGTGCAACGACCCCGCCATTCCCGATCGCTCCTCGGCCTTCCTCGGCCAGGGGCCGAGCCCGCTGCCCGGCATGCTGCGCGGCATCGACACGCTGGTGGCCGGAGGCGCCGACTGCATCGCCATCCCGTGCAACACCGCCCACCTGTGGTTCGACCAGCTGCAGGCCGCGAGCCCGACCCGGCTGCTGCATATCGTCGAGGCCGTGGTGGCGGACCTGCGCCGCCAGGGCGTGACCGAAGGCAAGGTCGGCATCCTCGGCACGCCCGCGACCATCGCGATGGGGCTGTACCAGCGCCACCTGCGTGACGCGGGCTACCAGCCCATCGAACCCTCCACCGAGGAGGTGCGGCGCCTGTGTGTGCCCGCGATCGCGGCCGTGAAGGCCAACCGCATCGACGAGGCTTTCGCGCCCGCGGCCGAAGGCATTCGTGCGCTCGCGCGGCAAGGCGCGCGCGCGGTGGTGCTCGGTTGCACCGAGCTGCCGCTGGCCGTGCCGGCGGCCCGGCGCGGGGAGTTCGATGTGGTGCTGACCGATTCGATCGATGCGCTGGCGCGCGAGGCCATCGGGCTGATGCGGCCCGCCGTCGCGACCGGCTGAAGAAATCGGCCGTCGCTATATTCTGTTGAATATAGAGATATGGTGGCCGAAGGTATGGGGGAATCTCCTAGAGCGAAGCTCGGGGTGCTGCTCAATGATTTGACGCACCCTCTTCCAGGCGTCGCCTTGCCGGCGCCTGCCCGATCCCCGATCCTCATCCAGGAAGGACCTTCCCCATGACCACCACCCCCGATGCCGCCGGCCCATGGCTGGCGTCGACGACCTGGAACAGCAAGGCCTTCAGCCGCGGGTGGCGGGCCCTCGGAAAATCGAGCGACGTGATCGAGCCGGCCACCGGCCGCACCCTCGGCGCCGTGGCGATCGCATCGCCCGACGACATCGCCTCGGCATCCGCCGATGCACGCGCGGCCCAGGCCGCCTGGGCCGCCACGCCCTACGACCAGCGCGCGGCCGTGCTGCGCAAGGCCGCCGAACTCGCCGGCGCGAACCGCGAGGAGATCGTCGACTGGCTGGTGCGCGAGAGCGGCTCGATCCGGCCCAAGGCGGAGTTCGAGCTCGCGGTCACCATCAAGGCCTTGCACGAGGCCAGCGCGATGCCGTCGCAGGCCCAGGGCCAGGTGCTGCCTTCGGAGCCCGGGCGGCTCAGCATCGCGCGCCGCCGTCCCATCGGCGTGGTGGGCGGATCTCGCCATTCAACTTTCCGCTGTATCTGGCCATGCGAGCCGTGGCGCCGGCGCTCGCGGTCGGCAACGCGGTGGTGCTCAAGCCCGATCCGCGGACCTCGGTGTGCGGCGGCTTCAGCATCGCCCGGCTGTTCGAGGACGCGGGCCTGCCCGCCGGCGTGCTCCACGTGCTGCCCGGTGGCGGCGATGCCGGCGAGGCGCTGTGCAAGGACCCGAACGTCGGGATGATCCAGTTCACCGGTTCGACCGCCGCCGGCCGTCGCGTCGGCAAGGTGGCCGGCGAGCACCTGAAGAAGCTGTCGCTCGAGCTCGGCGGCAAGAACTCGCTGATCGTGCTCGACGACGCGGACATGGACCTCGCCATCGCGAACACGACCTGGGGCGTCTACCTGCACCAGGGGCAGATCTGCATGTCGGCCGGGCGCGTGCTCGTTCATTCGAAGATCGCGGACGAGTTCACCCGGCGCATGGCGGAGAAGGCGAACAACCTGCCGGTCGGCGATCCCGCGAGCGGACAGGTCGCGATGAGCCCGCTGATCAACCAGGGCCAGGTGGACCATGCGAGCGACATCGTCCATCGCTCGGTCGCGCAGGGCGCGAAGCTCGCCGCGGGCGGCGAGGCGAAGGGGCTGTTCTTCGGCGCCACGGTGCTGTCGGGCGTGAAGCCGGGCATGGCGGCGTTCGAGGAGGAGATCTTCGGCCCGGTCGCCTCGATCACGCCCTTCGACAGCGACGAGGAAGCGGTGCGGCTCGCGAACCAGACCGACTTCGGGCTCTCGGCCGCCATCATCTCGAGATCGGTGGGCCGGGCCATGGCGATCGGCGAGCAACTGCGCGTGGGCCTGCTGC
This sequence comes from Variovorax sp. FG153, assembly GCF_057809595.1. Classification (NCBI taxonomy): domain Bacteria; kingdom Pseudomonadati; phylum Pseudomonadota; class Betaproteobacteria; order Burkholderiales; family Comamonadaceae; genus Variovorax; species Variovorax sp. FG153. The sequence goes on along the minus strand of NZ_JBMDKG010000016.1, from coordinate 13,621 downwards.
ACATCAACGACCAGACGGTCAACGACGAGGTGGTCAATCCCTTCGGTGGCGTCGGCGCCTCGGGCAACGGCACCAGCATCGGCGGGCCCGCCAACTGGGAGGAGTTCACCCAGTGGCAGTGGATGACGGTCAAGGACGCCGCGCCACGCTATCCCCTGTGATGCGCCTTCGGAAGCGCGCCGCGCCGCGGCTCAGCTCCAGAGCCGTGCCACGCCCGCGTTGATCGCGAGGCCGCCGACCACGAGCCAGGCGAACAGGAGCGCCGCCAGCGCCAGGGGCCTGGCGCCCGCCTTGCGGATCGCCGACACGTGGGTCGTGAGGCCGAGGCCGGCCATGGCCATCGAGAGCAGGACCGTGTCGATGTCGACGATCCGGTCGATGGCCGCGGGCGGCAGCAGCGCGAGCGAGTTGAAACCGGCCACCGCGACGAAGCCGAGCGCGAACCACGGAATGACGATGCCGCTCGTGCCCTGGGTGCCGGCCATGTCGGACCCGCCCGGGCGGCGCGAGAGCCACGCCGAGAGGACGATGAGGAACGGCGCCAGCATCATGACGCGGACCATCTTCGCGATCACGGCCGTGTCGGCGGCCTGCTCGCCGACGGCCCGTCCGGCGGCCACGACCTGCGCCACCTCGTGGACCGTCGAGCCGACGAACAGCCCGTAGCCGGACTGCGTCATCGGCACCAGGGCATGCACGGCTTCGAGCCGGTAGAGCATCGGGTAGAGGAAGATGGCCACGGTGCCGAACACGACGACCGTCGCCACGGCCACGGCGACCTGCTCCGCCTTCCCGCGCACCACGGGCTCGGTGGCCATCACCGCGGCGGCGCCGCAGATCGAGCTGCCGGCGCCGATCAGCATGGCGGTCTTCGGGTCGAGGCCGAAGACGCGCGTGCCGAGGACGCAGGCGATGCCGAAGGTGCTGCACAGCACCAGCGCGTCGATCGCGAAGCCGGCCCAGCCCACGTTGCCGATGTCCTGGAAGGTCAGCCGCACGCCGTACAGGACGATGCCCAGCCGCAGCAGGCGGGTCTTGGAGAGCCCCACGCCGGCGGCGGCGACAGGCGCGACACGCCCGTAGACCGTGTTGCCGACCAGCATGCCCAGCACGATCGCGAGCGTGAGGGCGCTGATGCCGCGGGCCTGGAACCAGTCCTGCCGACCCAGTTGCATCGCGAGCGCCGCGATGGCGGCGGTCAACGCCAGGCCGGGCAGCCAGGCGCGCCAGGGCGGACTGCCGGTGCTCGCGGCGGAATGCGACGGGGGAGATGCGGTGCTGGCGGAACGCGCCAGGAGGTCGGCTTCGGGAGGCATGAAGCGAACTTTGGCCGCCGCTTGCATAACCGGCAAACAGATAGTTTCGCTATAAACAATCTGTCGAACAGATATAAAGAGGCCCATGCGCCTGACCTTGCGCCAACTCCAGATCTTCATCGCCGTCGCGGAAACGGGCACCACGACGGCGGCCGGGGCCCGCATCGCGCTGTCCCAGTCCGCCATCAGCGGCGCGCTCAACGAACTCGAGGGGCTGCTGTCCTCCCGGCTGTTCGACCGGGTCGGCAAGCGGCTGGTGCTCAACGACGTGGGGCGGGCACTGCTGCCGCTCGCGCGGGCGGCGCTCGACGACGTCCAGGACATCGAGGCCCAGTTCGGCATGGGGCCGGTGGGCGGCACCGTGGAGGCACCGGCGATCCGGCTGCGGGTCGGCGCCAGCACCACGATCGGCAACTACCTGCTGCCCGCGCTGGTGGCGAGCTACCGGCGCACCTGGCCGGCCGTCAGCGTGGACGTGCGGATCGGCAACACGCGCGAGGTCGCGGCGGCCGTGGCGCGGCTCGACGTGGACATCGGCCTGATCGAAGGGCCCTGCCACGAACCGGACCTGCGCGTGCAACCCTGGCTCGAGGACGAGCTCGTGATCGTCTGCGCGCCCTCGAGCGCGCCGCCACCCGCGGGGAGCGGCGCGGGCGTGCCGCTCGAGGCCTTGCGCCAGGCGTCCTGGCTGCTGCGCGAAGTCGGCTCGGGCACGCGCGAGACCGTCGAGCAGGCGCTGCTGCCGAAGCTGCACCATCTGCGCGAGGAGATGCAGTTCGGCAGCACCGAGGCGATCAAGCAGGCCGCGGTCGAGGGCCTGGGCCTGGCCTGCCTGTCGCGCTGCGCGGTCGAGGACCTGGTCACGCTGGGCCGCCTGGTCGTGCTGAAGACCGATCTGCCGAAACTCGCGCGCCGTTTCTACCTCGTGCACCACGCCCGCAAGCGGCTGTCGGGCAACCTGCAGCGTTTCGTGGCGCACTGCGTGGCGTCGGAGATGGCCGAAGGCGGGCCCGAAGAAATATCGCATCGCATGGAATAAGCCGCGCGCGGCGGCGTCTACGTCTGCAACAGCCCCTCTTCTTCGAGGACGAACGATGCAGACGACCCCTTCCTTCCGCCCGCGGCGAGCCCGCGTCCTGGCCCTCGGCGCCGTGGCCCTCGCGGGCGCGGCGGCCGCCTTCGGCGCCCTGCGCGGGCCATCGCCCGGCATGGCGGGCGATGCCGGCCTGATGGCCCGGCTGATGGACGTCTGCAGCTCCCGCGATCCGGCGCAGGCGGGATTCGCCGCCGAGAACGACGCGGCCATGGCCCGGATGATGGCCGGCATGGACATCAAGCCCTCGGGCAACGTCGACCGCGACTTCGCCGAGATGATGATCGCGCACCACCAGGGCGCGATCGACATGGCGCAGGCCGAGCTGCGCCACGGCGGCAACGAGCAGCTGCGCCGCATCGCGCAGGAAATCATCGTCGAGCAGCAGCAGGAGATCGCCGCCATGCGCCTGGCGCTCGACCAGCCGCTGCCGCCTTCCACGCCCGCACCCACGCAGCCCGTTCGTCCCTGAGGGACGCCGGGCCCACGCCATCTTTTTCCTGGAGCACGCATGAAGAACCGCCCCTCCCCCCGCTTCCCCCGCTGGCTGACGGCCCTCGCGCTGCTGGCCTCGGCCGCCTGCGCGCAGGCCGGCCAGGCGCCGCGCGCCGCCGCCGAGGCCGACATCCCCATGAGCCACCGCGACCGCGTGTACGCGGCCGAGCAGTTCTCCAACACGGTGTCGGTCACCGATCCCGTCGACAACAGGTTGCTGGGCGTGATCCGCCTCGGCGATCCGGCGCCCGGCAACTTCAGTCCGCTGTACCGCGGCCAGGTGCTGGTGCACGGCATGGGCTTCTCGCCCGACCACCGCACGCTCGCGGTGGTGTCGATCGGCTCGAACTCGGTGAGCTTCATCGACACCGCGACCAATGCGGTGAAGCACACCACCTACGTGGGCCGCTCGCCGCACGAGGCCTTCTACACGCCCGACGGCAAGGAGGTGTGGGTCACGGTGCGCGGCGAGAGCCATGTGGCGGTGCTCGACGCCGCCACCTTCGAGGAGAAGACGCGCATCGCCACGCCCAACGGCCCGGGCATGCAGATCTTCTCGCCCGACGGCAAGTACGGCTACATCTGCTCCTCGTTCAATCCCGAGACCGTGGTGATCGACACGGCCAGCAAGCAGGTCGTGGGCCGCATGAAGCAGGACAGCCCGTTCTGCCCCAATATCGCCGCCACGCCCGACGGCAAGCAGGTCTGGCTCACGCTCAAGGACATCGGCCGCACGATGGTGTTCGATGCGAAGCCGCCGTTCGCGCCGATCAAGGCCTTCGACACGGGGCCGATCACCAACCACGTGAACTTCGCCACCACCGCCAAGGGCAGCTTCGCCTACGTGACCGTGGGCGGCCTCAACCAGGTCAAGGTGTTCCGCACCGACGACTTCTCGCAGGTCGCGACCATTCCCGTCGGCAAGCTGCCGCACGGCGTGTGGCCCTCGGGCGACGGCAAGCGCATCTACGTGGGACTCGAGAACGCCGATGCGCTGGCCGCGATCGACACGGCCACCCACACCGTGGTCGCGAACGTGCCCATCGGCCAGGCGCCGCAGGCGATCGCCTATGTGCCGAACGCGGTGCCGGCCGATGCGGGCGACGGCATGCAGGGCCTGCAGCCGCCGGGACTGGCGGGCCAGGTCGCCCATCTCTCGCTGGTGGCGGCCGGGCCGCGCAGGCAGGCGGCCGCGGCTGGCGCGCCCACCAGCGTGGCCCTCTTCGACCAGGGCCTGCTGCAGGTGCTGCAGGCTTCGGCCACCGGCCTGGAGCCGAAGCAGCCCTATGTGCTCGCGCTGGCCGACAAGCCCGACGGCAGCGGCACGCTGCAGCCGCTCGCCAGCTTCATGACCAACCCGGCGGGCGCCGCCATCGTGAATGCCATCGGGCCGATCCGCCAGCAGGTGAAGGACGGCGCCGCGGGCGATACTCGGCGCTACCTGGTGATCGCGCCGCAGGTCGGCGGCAGGCCCGCGGCCCCGGTGCAGGTCCAGGACCTCTGATGGCGCCGGGCCCTTTCGCGATCCACCGCCACGCGCATCCATGAGCGACCTGATCCTGCTCGTCGAGCCGATGATTCCCGCCCTGCGGCGCTATGCGCGCGCGCTGCTGCGGGACCGCGAATCGGCCGACGAACTGGTGCAGGACTGCCTGGAGCGCGTGATCGCGCGCTGGGCCCAGCGGCGCGAGGCCGAGGACACGCGGTCCTGGGTCTTCGCGATCCTGCACAACCTCGCGGTGCAGCGCATGCGCCAGCAGTCGCGCCGCGGCCTGCACCTGGCCATCGACGAGATCGACAAGATCGACGAAGAGGCGCTGGGCATGCCCGCGCAGCAGGAGCATCGCGTGCGGCATCACGAGCTGATGCGCGCGATCGACGGACTCTCGGAAGACCAGCGCGCGGTACTGCTGCTGGTCGCCGTGGAGGACCTGTCCTATGCCGAAGCCGCCGCGGCGCTCGGCATTCCGGTGGGCACCGTCATGTCGCGCCTGGCCCGCGCGCGCCAGCGGCTGCATCGCATGCTCGACGGCGTCGAGGCCATGCCACCGGCCGATCCGTCGCATGCCGAGCATTCGGCACGCCCCCACCTGCGGAGACTCAAATGAACGTCGATCCACCCGACGCCCGCCCCATCCTCGAAGAAGACCTGCATGCCTACGTCGACGGCGTGCTCGACCCGCGCCGCCATGCCCAGGTGCAGGACTACCTGCGGCAGCATGCCGAGGCGGCACGCGAGGTCGAGGCCCATGCGCGGCACCGGCGCGAACTGCGCGAGGCGCTGGCGCCCATCGCCGAGGAGCCGCTGCCGCCGTCGCTCAATCTCGCGCGCATGGTGGCGGAGCACGACCGGCAGGCGCGCGATGTCGGGCGCACGCCTTCGCGCCGATGGCCGTGGGGCATGGCCGCGGCGCTGGTGCTCGCGCTCGGCGTGGGCGGCGGCGCGGGATGGTCGCTGCGCGGGGTGCAGGCGAACGAGGCCGGCGGCATCTTCGCGCTGGGGCGCGAAGCGGCGCGCGGCTACGAGACCTATGCCTCCGACGCCAGCCGGCCCGTGGAGATGGGTCCCGCGCAGCGCGCGGAGCTCGTCGGCTGGGTCTCGTCGCGCCTGGGACGCCAGGTCGCGATCCCCGATCTCGCGGCCGCGGGCTACGGCTTCGTGGGCGGCCGCCTGGTCATGACCGAGCACGGCCCGGCCGGCCTCTTCATCTACCAGGATGCGCGGGCCACGCGGCTCGCGCTGATGGTGCGGCCGATGGCCGTCGACCAGGACACGCCGACCATGAAGCGGATCGACGGCCCGCACGCGGGCTATGCCTGGGCCGACCGCGGGCTGGGCTATGGCGTGGTGGGGGCGAACGAGGCGAACGTGCTGCATCCGCTGGCCGACGAGATGCGGCGCCAGATCGGCGAAGAACTCAAGGGGTAGGCCCGGGCGGCCGGGCGAAGTGGATGCCCGGGGGCGTAACCATTTGCCCCTGGCAACTGAACTAGCGTTCGAAGCGGCGGCGTTGCGCCAACCTGGCGCCCCGCATCTGCTTCGTTATATTCACGAGTACATATCGAGGGCGGCATCCGCCGCTCATCGTCCAGGAGTTGTCATGACCCATCGTCCGGATCGTCGTTTCTTCCTCGGGGCCTCGGCCTCGACACTGGCGGCCGCGGTGGCCGCTGCCTGGGGCTGGCACTCCGGCGCCACGCACGCCGCGGAACCGGCCAAGTTCGAGGTCACCCGAACCGACGCCGAATGGCGCAAGCTGCTCACGCCGAACCAGTACGCGGTGCTGCGGCAGGACGGGACCGAGCGGCCCTACAGCAGCCCGCTCAACGACGAACACCGGGAGGGCCGCTTCGCCTGCGCGGGCTGCGCGCTGGAGCTCTTCTCCTCGAAGACGAAGTTCGACAGCAAGACCGGGTGGCCCAGCTTCTGGCAGCCGCTGCCGAATGCCGTCGGCGAGAAGAGCGACAGCTCCTTCGGCATGACGCGCACCTCGGTGCACTGCCGCCGTTGCGGCGGCCACCTGGGCCATGTGTTCGTCGATGGCCCCAAGCCCACGGGCCTGCGCTATTGCATGAACGGCCTGGCGATGAAGTTCGCGCCCGGCGCCGCCTGATCCCGATTCCCCGCACCCTGGCCCTCCACCATGCTGCTGTTCGTCGTCGCCTACCTGGGCGGGGTCCTGACCATCCTGAGCCCCTGCATCCTGCCGGTGCTGCCCTTCGTGTTCGCGCGCGGCGACCGGCCGTTCACGAGCAACGGGCTGCCGCTGCTGATCGGCATGGCGCTGACCTTCGCCGGCGTGGCCTCGCTCGCCGCGGTCGGCGGCGGCTGGGCCGTGCAGGCGAACCAGTACGGGCGCATGGTCGCGATCGTGCTGATGGCGCTGTTCGGCCTGGCGCTGCTGCTGCCGGGGCTGTCCGAGCGGCTCGCGCGGCCGCTCGTGGGCTGGGGCGAGCGGCTGTCCGCCTCGGCCGAGGCCGGCGCTGACGGCGCGCCGCGCTCCGCCTTCGGCACCTCCCTGCTGCTCGGCGTCGCCACGGGCCTGCTGTGGGCGCCCTGCGCGGGCCCGATCCTCGGGCTGGTGCTGACCGGCGCCGCGCTCGGCGGTGCCAGCGTCCGGACCTCGCTGCTGCTGCTGGCCTATGCGGCGGGCGCCGCCACTTCGCTGGCTGGCGCGCTGCTGGCGGGCGGGCGCCTGTTCAAGGCCATGAAGCAGTCGCTGGGCACGAGCGAATGGATCCGCCGCGGCATCGGCGCGGCCCTGCTGTGCGGCGTGGCGGCGATCGCGCTGGGGCTGGACACCGGTGTGCTGGCGCAGCTCTCGCTGGCGGGCACCTCGTCGGTCGAGCAGGCGCTGATCGACAGGGTGCGGCCCAGGGAGGCCGCGCCGTCCGGCGATGAAGCGCCGCTGGCGACGACCGGGCCCGATTCCACCGTGATGATGGCGGGCTCCAACGCGATGATGGCCGCGAACGCCGCGATGCGGGCCGAAGGCACATCCGCCTCGGCGCTGCCGGCCGAAGGTCCCGCCCCCTCGCTCGACGGCGCCGTGCAATGGCTCAACTCGCCGCCGCTGAGCATGGAGGCCCTGCGCGGCAAGGTGGTGCTGGTCGACTTCTGGACCTACTCGTGCATCAACTGCCTGCGCGCCCTGCCCTACGTGCGCGCCTGGGCCGAGAAGTACAAGGACGAGGGCCTGGTGGTGATCGGCGTGCATGCACCGGAGTTCGCGTTCGAGAAGAAGCTCGACAACGTGCGCAAGGCCGTGAAGGACCTGAAGCTCGACTACCCGGTGGCGGTCGACAACGACTATGCGATCTGGCGCGCCTTCAAGAACGAGTACTGGCCCGCGCACTACTTCATCGACGCGCGGGGACGCATCCGCCATCACCACTTCGGCGAAGGTGCCTACGACGAGTCGGAGCAGGTGATCCGGCAGCTGCTGGCCGAAGCGGGCCGGGGCACGATGCCGGGCGGCCTCGTCCAGGTCGAGGCGCAGGGTGCGCAGGCCGCGGCGGACAGCGCGAACGTGAGATCGCCCGAGACCTACATCGGCTACGAACGCGCCGAGAACTTCGTCTCGCCCGGTGGTCCGGTCCGTGGCAAGGCGCACGCCTACACGGCACCGTCCCGGCTCGAGGCCAACCAGTGGGCGCTCGGCGGCAACTGGACCGTGGGCGGGCAAAGCGCGGTGCTCGACAAGGCGCGGGGGCGCATCGCCTACCGCTTCCATGCGCGCGACCTGCACCTGGTGCTCGGATCGACGGCGCCGGGACATCCCGTGCGCATCAAGGTGACCATCGACGGCAAGCCGCCGGGCGAGGACCACGGCATCGACATCGACGCGCAGGGCAAGGGCGTGGTCGACGGCCAGCGTCTCTACCAGCTGGTGCGCCAGCGCGGCGCGGTGGCCGACCGGCGCTTCGAGATCGAGTTCCTCGATCCGGGCGTGGAGGCCTTCGCCTTCACCTTCGGCTGAATCAGTCCCAGATGTCCGCGTCCACCAGGTATTCGGGAAGCGCGCGGGCGGCCAGCACGAGCAGGCCGAAATGCCCGTCGTCGAGCTTGCGCGGCACGGTGTCGAAGTGGCTCAGCGTCCCGACCACCCGCGCATCGAGCAGCGTCAACGCGACGGCGTGGTAGGCGCGGATCACGCCCTGGTAGGGACTGCCGTCCAGCAGGGCCTCCCGGGTGGAGTCCTCGACATGAAGGAAGGCGTCGCGCAGCACGAACCGGCAGAAGCTGTCCGCGAGCGGGAAGACGGCGAAGCGTTCGGCCCGGGGCTGCCCGAGCTTGTCGATCAGCAGCACGTTCCTGACCTCGTCGCCCTGCAGCTTGAAGATGGCGGTGAAGCGGTGCGGAACCGCCGCATTCAACGCCCGCAGCGCGTGTTCGAAGGCCTGCGCCTGGATCAGCGACAGGACCGTGTCCGCGCTGGCTTCGAGTCGCCGCCTCGGGGGCGTGGGAAGGGTGGACGTCATCGGGCGGGCCGCGCTAGCAGATGGCTTCGTGCACCACTTCGTCCGCGATGAGCAGGTCCTTGTAGAACGCGCCGAACGGGCGCGTCGGATGCGCGATCTGGATCTCCAGCACCCAGAGTCCCGGATCGCGCCCGGCCGCGGGAATCGCAGGCGGGAAGTCGCCGACACGGTGCCCGTGGAGGCCCAGGTTGAGGCGCCATCCCCTCGCCTGCGCACGCTGCGTCGCGTACGCATACAGCGTCTCGCCATCGAGGCCCTCGGTGCGCAGGCGCGAACCCACTTCATGCCAGATCGCTCGCACGGTTCTCGCGCAGTCCTCCATCTGGGGATCCCCGCCGACCACGAAGGTCTCGCCGGCGTCGCCCTCGTGGCCTTCCCACACGGGGCCGATGTCGATGAAGAAGATGTCCTGTTCGCCGAGCACGCGGCCCGGGTCGGATGCGTCCCTGGCGGTCTTGAGCGTGTCCTCGCCGAAGCGGATCGCGACCGGATGCCAGTTGCGCTCCATCTCCAGCGCCTGCAGCGTCGTCGCCGCCAGGGCCGTGGCCTGCGCATGCGTCATGCCGGGCCGGATGCCGGACGCGATCTGCCGGACCGCGCGCTGCGACAGCGAGCGTGCGCGCCGCAGGGCCGCCAACGGCAACCCCGCCTCGGTGACGGCGGATCGGAGCAATTCGGGAAGCATCATGGTCATCGGCGGTATCCGTCTGCCTGGATCGGGGCAATCGCTGTATCTTACAAAATACAGCGATGCCCGATCGAACACCGCCGGCGATGCTCCTGCCCTAGATGTAGCAGTTCTTCAGGATGATCGCGCGACCGGCCGTGCTGCCCACGTAGGCGATGAAGGCGTCGACCGCGGCGTTGGTCGAGCCCGCGCGGCCGCGGATCGCCACGGCGTCCTGCAGCAGGCGGTCATGCGGCGGGTTGCCGTTGACCGTGGCCGGCGTGTACTCGAAGTAGGTGCCGGTCAGCGGCGTGCGGATGGCGCCGGTGCTGCTGTCGCACAGCTGGGACTTGGCGACGAAGCCGACATTGGGATAGGTCGTGGCGCTGGTGCTCGCATTCACCGCCGTGTAGGTGGTGCCGATGGTCGTGTACTGCGCGAACTTGGCGTCGTAGGCACCGCCCGGGTAGGTGATCGCGTTGACGCGGCTGAGCACCTGCTGCGCGGCGGTGCCGTACGGCGCGGTGACCGGGTTGGCGATCGCGACCTGGCCGTTCGCGTAGGCGTAGCTCGCGGGATTGGTGAAGCCGCTCGAACCGCTGGTGCTCACGTTCGGACCGTACTTGGACCACAGGATCAACTTGCCCTCGGCATAGCGGAACGGCACCTGCACCACGGTGGGATGGCCGGTGCGCAGGGCGGCCGGCGTGGTGTCGTCGGCCGCGAAGAACAGGTCGTAGGGCGTGGTGCCGCCGGGCGCGGCCAGCGCGGTGTTGATCGCCGTCTGGAAATCGCCCGTCGCGCCATAGGTCACGGTGAAGCTGCTGCCCGAGAACGGCAGGCCCGAGGCACCGAAGGCATTGACGAGCTGGACCATCGCGCCCTGGAAATTCGCGGCCACCGCCACGGTGATCGACTGCGCCCAGGTGGCGGATGTACCCAGCATCAGCACCGATGCCGACACGCTCAATGCAATTTTCTTGACCGGAAGTCTTTTCACGTTATCTCCTCGAAGAATTGAATGAATGGTTGTCCGTGAGTCTTTAGCGCTATATAGAGCTGCATATAGGTTGCATAGCATTCGAGTAATGCATGAACATCGAATTGATGTCATATGCGAGCTAAAAACGTTCTATTGCGCCAAAAAAATCACGGACGCTATACTCTCAGAAATATAACGAGACAGGTGAAAGAATGAAGCGACTCACGAAAAAATCCAGAAGAACCCACTTCGAATTGAATTCGAAAGTATGCGCGGCGATTTACGCGTTGCTTTGTTCTTATTCATTCCCGGGAATGGCCGCGCCGCAGGGCGGCACGGTCACCAGCGGCAGTGCCACCATCGGCCAGATGGGCAGCGTGACGCGGATCGACCAGAGCACGCAGCGCGCGAGCATCAACTGGCAGGGCTTCGGCATCGCCGCCGGCGAAACCGTCAATTTCAACCAGCCCAATGCCTCGGCGATCACGCTCAACCGCGTCGTGGGCAATGAACGCAGCGTGATCGAGGGCGCGCTCAATGCCAATGGCAAGGTCTTCCTGGTCAATTCCAATGGCGTGCTTTTCACCCGTGGCAGCAGCGTGAACACGGCCGGCCTCGTGGCCAGCACGCTGGACATCAGCGACGCGGACTTCAATGCCGGGCGCTTCGTTTTCCGCGGCAATGGCGGCAGCGGCTCGGTCATCAACATGGGCACGCTGACCGCGGCCCAGGGCGGCTATGTAGCGCTGCTCGGGCGCTCGGTGTCGAACCAGGGCGTGATCGTCGCCACCAAGGGCACGGTGGCGCTGGGCAGCGGCGAGAAGATCAGCCTCAACTTCAATGGCGATTCGCTGGTGAGCCTCAGCATCGACGAAGGCACGCTCGGCGCGCTGGTCGAGAACAAGGGCGCGATCCAGGCCGACGGCGGCACGGTGATCCTGACAGCGAAGGCGGCCGACGATCTGCTGGGCAGCCAGGTCAACAACACCGGCATCGTGCAGGCGCGCACGATGGACGATCTCAAGGGCCGCATCGCCTTGCGCGCCGATGGCGGCACGGTCGACGTGGGCGGAACGCTCGATGCTTCCTCGCCCGCGACCGGCGGCGGCGGAACCGTCGAGACCTCGGGCCGCAGCGTGCGCGTGTCGGACGACGCCGTTGTCACGACCCAGGCCGCGAACGGCGACACCGGCACATGGACGCTGGCTTCCGATGCCTTCACCGTCGGCGCTGGCGCGAACATCAGCGGTGCCCAGCTCGGCAGGCAACTGGGCCGCAACAACGTGGCGATCTCATCGACGGGCGGGAACGGCGCCGATGGCCATCTGTACATCGAACAGGCCGTGAACTGGTCGGCCAACACCGCGCTCACGCTGACCGCGGCCAACGACGTGCGCATCGATGCGCCGATCGCGGCGACGGGCGCAAGCGCAGGGTTGAACCTGAACTTCGGTAGCGGCGGAGACTACCGCATCGATATGAGCAAAGGCGCATCGGTCACGCTGAGTGGCGCCAACGCGACCCTTGCGATGAACGGGCAGGCCTACACGCTGATCAACAGCATGAGCGATCTGGAGAGGATCGACGACGCTGGTGGTGTTGCGGCCGGGCGCTATGCGCTCGCGGGCAACCTCGATGCGTCGGGCAAGACCTATGACAACACCGTGGTGTCCAAGTTGTCGGGCACGCTGGCGGGCCTGGGGCACACCATCAGCAACCTGACGATCCGGCAGCCGGACTCCAACCCCTGGACCATTGCAAGCGGCCTGGTGGGAACGGCCCAGATCGGCAGCGCGATCCGCGACATCGGCTTGATCGGCGTCAATGTCGATGCCTACGGCCGGGTCGGCGGATTGGTCGGAGAGAACATCGGCGGCAGCATCAGTCACACCTACGTGACGGGGACGGTGCGCGGCGTCAACAACGTGGGCGGCCTGGTGGGATACAACGGCGGCAGCTTCGACATGGAAACCGGGTTTCCCATCAATGGCAACGGCATCATCTCCGATTCTTTTTCCGCTGCGACGGTGACCGCTTCGTCCCGCTATACGGGCTCTGCTTTCACTGACTTCGGCGGCCTCGTAGGAAGCAACAAGGGAGCAACCTACAAGATCCTTCGCTCCAGTGCGACCGGCAACGTGTCGGTCCTGGTCGACCTCGGTTCGAGCATCGGTCACCAGAATGTCGGCGGGTTGGTCGGGAGCAACATCAACAGCACCATCGTCGACTCCCATGCCACAGGCAATGTGACGGTGTCCGACAACATCGAGTCGGTCGGCGGGCTGGTGGGGTTGAACAACACCGGCCTGTTCGTCACACCATCGGCCCTCATCTCGAATTCGTACGCCACTGGTGACGTCACGGGCGGAAGGTCCAGCATCGGTGGCCTCGTTGGGCAGAACGCAGAGACATCCCGGATCGTCGATTCCTACGCCACCGGCAATGTAAAAGCAAACAACAGCACCCAGAACATCGGTGGCCTGGTCGGCTGGAACCACGCCGGCACCATCTCCGGATCGCATGCGAGCGGTACCGTCACGGCGTCCGGAGTTTCCGTGGGCGGGCTTGTCGGCAACAACGGAGGCGCGGCAGCGAGTATCACCAACTCCTATGCCACCGGCGACGTGAATGGCGGACCTGTCAGTCAGGGTGTGGGCGGCCTGGCGGGTTCGAACAGCGGCGCCATCTCCGGATCGCATGCCACGGGCAACGTCAGGGGCGAGATCGCGGGCGGCCTGGTCGGCGGCAACGCGGGCCTCATCACGGATTCCTTTTCGAGCGGCAACGTGTTCGGCTCCTACGCGGCCGGTGGCCTGGTCGGGCAGATGGACGGTGGCTCGATCCTCAACTCGCGTGCCAGCGGCAACGTGACGGGCGGCGCCGACCACGACTTCACCGGCGGACTGGTGGGCCGCATGCAGGGCGGCGACATCGACAACTCGCACGCCACCGGGTCGGTGATCCACGGCAACGACACCACGGGTCGCCTGATCGGGAACAACACGGGTTCGGGCACCATCACCAACAGCACCTACCGCGATGCGGCGGCCGAAGCAGCGGCCCAGGCCGCGGCCGAGGCGGCGGCC